>JAQBQH010000078.1 GCA_028287105.1 Myxococcales bacterium | reverse complement strand
CCGCCCCCACGGCCGCCGGAGCTACCGGCGCCGCCGCCACGACCGCCTCGGGCGCCTCGCCGGCCGCGCGGATGATCATCGCCGCCATGCGCTTCGGCTGGCGCTTCCCGGCCACGCGCATCTGCGGCGGCGCGCTGATCTCGACGACGTCACGCGTCTCGCCCCGCTCGATGACGATGTGGTCGGCGTCCAGCTCCACCAACCGACCCCCCAACAGGTCCTCGCCGACCTTGTGGATGACGTACTCGCCGCGCTCCTCGTCCCACAACAGCGCCTGCGCGCTCGACAGGATCACGCCCACCAGCCGAGGCGCCCGCGCGGCAGCCGCGACCACCGGCGGTGCCAGCGGCGCCGTCGCCTCGTCTGCATGTCCAATCAAAGGGAGACCCAAAGCGAGCAACGACGCGAGCAGGGAGCGCTTCATGAGGCCCGCTTACAGCAGGGCCCATGCCACGTTCAAAACCTTGTATTCGAAAGGGGATACGAGGCGACTGAGGACCGACGTGAACGCCGCTTCACGGCCGCGGGCGTGAACGACTACTCGTCCTCGCGCCCGCCGCCCTTGGCCGACAGCGGCTCCGACTTCGACTCGCCGCCGCCCGACGCCTCTTTCGACGGCAGCTCCTTGCGCGGCGCGGTCGTCGCGGGCCCGAGCCCCATCTTGGCCTTGAGCTCGGCCAGCGCCATGTCGGCGCCGCCCGTGTTCTCGAGCTGCTTGAAGCGCGACTGCAGCGTATCGCCGGTCATCTCGCCCGCCAGCTCGACGCCCGCCTCGGCCTCGGCCTCGATCTGCTCGACCTTCTCGGCCATGCGATCGAACGTATCGAACGCCGACGTATCGCTGAGGCCGGCCATCGTCGCCTGAATCGTCTTCTGCGCCTCGGCCCGCTTGGCGCGCGCGACCAGGATGTTCTTCTTGCGCTTGGCCTCTTCGATCTTGTTGTTGAGCGTGCGCAGCTGGTCTTTGAGCTTCTCGACCGCTTCCTTCTGCAGATGCCACTGCTGCTCGAACTGCGCCGTCAGATCCTCGTGCTCCTTCTGACGAACGAGCGCCTCCTTGGCGAGCGCATCATCGCCGGCGTGGACGGCCATCATGGCCTTGCGCTCCCACTCCTTCGACTGCGTGATCTGATCGTCCCACTGCTTCTTGAGACGCTTCTCGTCGCCGATGGCCACCGCCACCTGCTTCTTGGCTTCGACGAGCTGGTTCTTCATGTCGACGAGGACCTGGGAGAGCATCTTCTCCGGGTCTTCGGCCTTGCTGATCAGATCGTTGATGTTCGACTTGAGCAGCGTGCCCAGGCGTTGGAAGAGTCCCATCAGGCAGCCTCCCGAAATTTCGCCAGTCGCCCGTGATGGGAAGCGACGGCCAGCGTGATGTCATCCACCGTTGCTGCGAACTCGTTGTAGTCGAGGTTCTCGAGCTGTAGCGCGTCCATGATCACGACGGAGTCTCCTTCGATACCGTACGCTCCATGCATCATCTCGGTCGCGTTGAGCTCGAGCAGGGTGCGGAAAAGCTCCTCGCGGTGAGCGGCAGGAATGATCATTACTTTGACACGAAAAACGAGCACAGGCCCGGCCAAGCTGATGACCAGGTTGTCCACGCCATCGAGACCGCTGACGACATACGTGCCCTCGCGCGGCTCCTCGTAGGGGAGCTCCATTTTCATCAGGTACGCCTGCACGTCCGCCACCGTTTTCATTCCGCGCCTCCGAGGTCCCAACGTAGGCGAGGACCCGACGCCTTGCAATCCGTCACACCATGTTACGGCATGCAGTGGTCGATCCCCCCGCTGCCGACGCAGGTGGCGGTCAGCCCGCCGCACGCCAGCTTGCAGAACAGGTTGCCGCCCATTCCCCGCGAGCAGGCGGTCATCTCGCACTGGGTCGGCGGCACGCCGCCATCGACGACGGGGGTGACGCCGCCCGCGTCGACGCGGTCGCACTGGCCAACCGTGCCGTCGGGGAACTCGCAGGTCTGGGTGCCGCTGCAGGTCGTCGCCGTGCAGCAGAACAGCATCGGCGCCGCCGCCGAGCACTGCCCCATGAGGCAGGCGTGACCCGCCGGACAGTCGCACGCCGTCGCGCAGCCGCCGCCGTCGAGCGACACGCCCGCGTCGGTGCCGAAGTCGCTCGTCAGAATGGGCGGAACCTCGCCGTCGGTGCAGCCGACCGCCGCCACTGCGAGCAGCAACACGACCGCGCGGGTCATCGTTTCATTGTAAACGAAAGCTACGGGATCTGCATTCCACCGGAGACGTTGATCGCCTGGCCGGTGACGAAATCGGACATCGGCGACGAGAAGAAGAGCACCGCGTTGGCGATGTCCTCGGGCTCGCCGAAGCGGCCGAGCGGGATCCGTTGCAGCATCGCCTGCCGCTGCTCCTCGGGCACGCCGAGCGCGTCGCCCTTCTGCTTGGGCGCGGTCAGCCGCGTGTTGGTGAACCCCGGCGCGACCGCGTTGACGTTGATCCAGAAGCGCCCCCACTCCTGCGCCACCGTTCGCATGATGCCGACGTTGCCCATCTTGGCGGCCGTGTAGTTGATCTGCCCCGGGTTGCCGCGGATCGCGGCCGTCGAGTAGAAGGTCACGATCTTCCGGTGGTAGCGAGGGTGCCCCTCCTCCTCGAGCTCCCGCTTGGCGACGTCGCGCATGTAGGGCGCCGCCGAGCGGATGCAGTTGAAGGTGCCGGTGAGGTTGACGTCGATCACGAGGTCCCACCACTCGTCGGTCATGAGGTGCGCCATGCGGTCGCGCGTGATGCCGGCGTTGTTGACGAGGATGTCGAGCTTGCCGAACGAGTCGACCGCCTGCTTCATGAGCCCGTCGGTGTGGTCGCGATCGGCGACCGATCCCACGTGGATGACCGCCGATCCGGGCCGCAGCTCCTCGCAGGCCGCGCGCGCCTCGTTGGCCGGTGCTTCGTCCACGTCGTTGATGACCACCTTGGCGCCTTCGCGCACGAAGGTGAGCGCGCACGCACGGCCAATGCCGCGCCCAGCGCCTGTGATCACGGCTACGCGATCGTCGAGCAGACCCATGAATTCCTCCACCAGAAAGGCTACCTAATAGAGGTAGCGCTCGTATAACGTCAAGAAGGGCTTAAGCAGGCTTACGCATTCATTGATTGTTGGGGTTCATTCATGATAGGTGGGACCGTCATGCAGGCGCCTCCCGAAGAAGATTTGCCGCGCCATGTAGCGATCATCATGGACGGCAATGGCCGCTGGGCGAAGCGCCGCGGCCTTCCGCGCATCGAGGGGCACCGCAAGGGCGCCGATTCGGTGCGCGACGTGACGCGCGCCTCGCGCGAGCTCGGCATCCAGGCGCTGACGCTGTACGCGTTCTCGTCGCAGAACTGGGACCGCCCGCTCGAGGAAGTGCGCATGCTGATGGCGCTGCTGCGCGACTACCTCGTCGATGAGCGCGCCGAGATCCTCGACAACGGCATCCGCCTCACCACCATCGGCAACATCGACCGCCTGCCCGACTTCGTGCGCGAGCCGCTCAACGCGCTCAAGGACGACTCGGCCAACAACCGGGGCATGACCCTCTGCCTGGCGCTCTCCTACGGCGGGCGCGAGGCGATCGTCGACGCGACGCGCAACCTGGTCGAGCAGGTGATGGCCGGCGAGATCCGCACCCAGGACGTCAACGAGCTCAGCTTCGCCGAGGCGCTGTGCACGGCCACGTTGCCGCCGCTCGATCTGGTCGTGCGCACGTCGGGCGAGCAGCGGCTGTCGAACTTCCTCCTCTGGGAAGCCGCGTACGCCGAGCTCTATTTCACCGACACCATGTGGCCCGACTTCAAGCGCGCCGATCTGATGGACGCCATCGCCGCCTATCAGAACCGCGAGCGCCGCTTCGGGCTCACGTCGGACCAGGTCAAGCTGAGGGCCATCGCTCCGAAATGAGCCTGCCTTGAGCAACCTGGCCGCGCGGCTGCTCACCGCCGCAGTTCTCGTCCCCGTCCTCATCGCCGCCATCCACTGGTCGAATCCGATCGCGGTGTGGGGCATCGTCTTTCTGGCCACGTTCCTCGGGCTGCGCGAGTACTACAACATGACGCTCGCCAAGGAGCCGGTGGCGGAGCGCGGCTTCGGCGTCGTCCTCGGCATGGGCTTCGCCGCGGCGGTCTACTGGTACGACGGCGACGCCAAGGTGATCTTGGCCGCGCTCGTCGGTGTCACCTTCGCGGCGTTCCTCTTCTACCTCTTCCGCTATCGCAACATGGACACCGTCGCCGTGCGCGTCGCGCAGATGATCACCGGCGTCCTCTACGTCGCGCTCCTGCTCACGTTCGTGGCGCTGCTCAAGAAGCGCGGCCAAGACGGCGCGGCCTGGGTCTACATCACGCTCACCTGCACCTGGTTCTCCGATACCACCGCCTACTTCGCGGGTCGCTTCATCGGGCCGGCGTGGCCGAAGAAGCTCTACGAATCGGTGAGCCCCAAGAAGACGGTCATCGGCGGGCTCGGCGGCATGGTTGGCTCGTTCGGCGCGCTGGCGCTCGCCAAGCTCTGGTACTTGCCGTCGCTGACCTGGATCGACTGCGTGCTGGTGGCCGTCCCCGCCAACGTGCTCTGCCAGATGGGCGACCTGTGCGAGTCGATGCTCAAGCGCTCGGTCGGCGTCAAGGACTCGGGCGCGCTCCTGCCCGGCCATGGCGGCATGCTCGACCGCATCGACGCGCTGCTCTTCTGCGCGCCGTACATCTACTTTTTCGCGTACTGGGGATACGGCCGAATCTGAACGCGCCGTAGTATAGTTGCGGCATGGCCCGCGCTGACCGGTTCCTCAACGCCCTCGCCGGTAAACCGGTCGATACGACGCCGATCTGGATCATGCGCCAGGCGGGTCGCTACCTGCCCGAATACCGCGCCACGCGCGCGAAAGCGGGCGACTTCTTGACGCTGTGCAAGACGCCGGAGCTGGCGTGCGAAGTCACGCTCCAGCCCATCGACCGCCTCGGCGTCGACGCGGCGATTCTCTTTTCAGACATCCTCATCCCCATCGAGAAGATGGGCGTGCCGCTCGCGTTTCCCGAGGAGGGGCCGCGGCTGCAGCCGGTGCGTGACGAGGCGGGGATCGCGGCGCTGCGCGTGCCTGACGCCGACGCCGAGATGCCGTTCGTCATGGACGCGGTGCGGCTCATCCGCCGCGCGCTCGACGGACGCGTGCCGCTCATCGGCTTCGCCGGCGCGCCGTTCACGCTCCTCACCTACGTGGTCGAGGGGCAGACCGGCAAGCAGTTCACCGAGACCAAGCGCCTCCTCTTCACCGCCCCGAGGGCGGCGCACGCGCTCCTGCAGAAGCTGACCGACACCGTCGTCAATTATCTCGCCGCGCAGATTCGCGCCGGCGCGCAGGTGGTGCAGCTCTTCGACTCGTGGGTCGGACAGCTCGCCCCCGACGACTTCCGCGTCTTCGCCGCGCCGTACGTGCGCACCATCATCGAGCGCCTGAAGCCGCTCGGCGCGCCGGTGATCTATTTCGCCAACGACGGCGGCTCGCTCCTTGCGGACGCCGCCGGCCTCGGCGCCGACGCGCTCGGGGTCGACTGGCGCACGCCCATCGACGAGGCGCGCGCCAAGACCGGCGACGACGTGACGCTGCAGGGCAACCTCGACCCGTGCCTCCTGTTCGCACCCATCCCGCAGATCGAGCAGCGCGCCGCTGACGTGTTGCGTCGAGGCGGCGGGAAGCGACACATCTTCAATCTCGGCCACGGCATCCTGCCGCCCACGCCGCCGGCGCACGCCGAGGCGCTCGTCGAGATCGTGCATCGCATCGGAAGCGAGCTGCATCGGATCAAGTGATGGCGCAGCCGCCGGTAGCGGTGATCTTGATGAACATGGGCGGCCCCGACTCGATCGAGGCGGTCGAGCCGTTCCTGTTCAACCTGTTCAACGACCACGATCTCATCCCGCTGCCGCTCGGATTCTTGTGGCAGCGACGGTTCGCCAAGATGGTGTCGCGGTCGCGCGCCAAGACGGTGCGCGACTACTACGGGCTCATCGGCGGACGCTCGCCGATCGGGGACATCACGGCCGAGCAGGCGGCGCTCCTCGAGAAGCGGCTCAACGCGGCCGGCGGTAGAGCCTATCGCTGTCACGTCGCGATGCGCTACACGCCGCCCTTCACGGACGACGCCGTGGCCAGGGCGCGCGCCGACGGCGCCGGCACCATCGTCGGCCTGTCGCTCTATCCGCACTACACCACCGCGACGACCGGCTCGTCGCTGTGGGAGCTCCGGCGCGCGCTCGCCGGCAAGTCGCCCGGCGCCGGGGCCGTCGATCTCGTGGAGGTCGATCGCTGGCCCGGTCAGCCCACGTATCTCGACGCGCTGGCGCAGCAGGTGGTGCGCGGCCTCGAGCAGTTTCCCGAGGAGGCGCGCGCCGGCGTCGAGCTGCTCTTCTCGGCACACGGGCTACCGGAGACGTTCCTCCAGAAGGGCGATCCGTACGTCCGCGATCTCGAGACCACCATCGCCGGCGTGCTCAAGCGGCTCGGCGGACAGCATCCGTGGCGGCTCTCGTTCCAGAGTCGCGCCGGAAAGGCGCGCTGGCTCGAGCCGTCGACGGACGAGGTGCTGCGCCTGCTCGCGCGCACGGGCCGCGTCAACGTGCTGGCCATCCCGATTTCGTTCGTCTCCGACCACATCGAGACCCTCTACGAGATCGATCTGCTGTTCGGCGACGAGGCCCGCGCGCTGGGGCTCAACTTCAAGCGCGCCCCGTCGCTGAACACCGAGCCGCTGTTCATCGAAGCGCTGGCGCAGCTGGTCGAGGAGAAGTTGGGTGCCACGGCGACTGGCGCTATAGTCGGCGGATGACGGCGGAACGTCGACAAGGCTCACGCGTCCCGGTTCAGATCTGGGTCGAAGAGTCGACCGACCGCGAGCTCTACTTCCAGCGCTCGGCCAACCTCTCGGCCGGCGGCATCTACCTCGAGAACACCATTCCGCATCCCGTCGGCACGCGCGTGACCTTGCGCTTCAACCTGCCCGGCGACGACCAGAAGCTCGAGATCAAGGCCGAAGTGGTGGGCGCGATCGCCGGCGAGGAGGAGCTCGGAATGGGGCTCAAGTTCCTCGACCTCGCCGACGGCGAGTCGGAGCGCATTCGCCGGTACGTCGAGCGCATCGGCGGCTGAACCGCGATGCGTCGCACCATCGAAGACGTCCTCACCGAGGCCGGGCTGCTCGACGAGACGAGACTGCGGCACGTGCGGCGCTACGCCCGCCACAACGGCGTCTGTCTGGCGCGGGCGGCGGTGGAGAACGGCGGCGTGTCGGAGGAGGTGCTGGCGGCGACGCTGTCGTCGCGCCTGCGGCTGCCGCGCGTCAACCTCGCGCAAGAGGTCGTCGACGACGATGCCGTGCGCCAGGTGCCCTATGACCTCGCCGAATCGCGACGGCTGCTGCCGCTCGCCATCGACCGGTCGGTGTCGCCGCGGGTGATTCGCGTCGCCATGGCCGACCCGCTCGACTTCGATGCCACCGAGGAGATCGAGATGGCGACCGGCTGCACGGTCGAGCCGCTCGTCGGCGGCGTGGGCGAGATTGGCGACGCGGTGACGCGCCACTATCGCGGCGTCATCACGAAGATGATCCCGCGGCGGCCGGTATTTGGCGCCGCCATCCCGGCCGGCACGCCGGTGGCCAT
This sequence comes from Myxococcales bacterium, assembly GCA_028287105.1. Lineage (GTDB taxonomy): Bacteria > Myxococcota_A > Polyangia > Palsa-1104 > Palsa-1104 > JAQBQH01. Next base: position 3,294 of record JAQBQH010000078.1, on the reverse strand, counting down.
CCCGCTCGAGCCGACCACCCAGCCGCATCACCAGGTCGCCGACGAAGCGTCGCCGGAGCTGGCCATTCGCGCGCTGATCGAAGTGCTCGTCGAGCGCGGGGTCATCGAGCGTGAGGCCTGGCTGGAGGTGATCAGGCGCCTGGTAAAGGAAAAGGCAGGCGAGTAGGGCGCCGGCCGGGCTTCGTGCTATAACGGCCGGCATGCGAGGGCTGCAGAGCGCGCTGACGCTGCTCGGCTTCGGCGCCTGCCTCCTGAATGCGGCTTCGGCTTCGGCATCGGGACGGATTGGCGCCTTGGTTCCGCAAATCAAACCTCAGGCGGCACCCGAGGTGCGCGACCGTTTCCACGAGGCCGTGACGCGGGGGCTGCAGTCGGGCGGTGACGAGGTGGTCGCGGCTGCTGAGGTGCGGCTGCGGCTGGGCGCGACGGAGGAGATGCTCAATTGCGCCGGCTCCGGCGGGTGCGTGGCGCGGGCTGCCCAGGCGCTGCGGGTCGAGCGGGTGGTCACCACCGACATCGACGTCTCGGGCAAGGATTACACGGTCAGGATGCGGCTCCTCGACGCGGTCGGTCGGGAGCTGGCCAAGGCCGACGAGCCGTGCGACATCTGCACGCTGAAGGAAGCCGACGAGGCAGTCGCGCGAGCGGCGAGCAAGCTGGCCGCGGCCGCGCGCGCCCTTCCCGGCGATGCGCCGCCGAGCTCCTCGACGCCTTCGACGGTGGAAAATCCGCCGCCGCCTCCGAAGTCGGAGACGGTGCCGATGAAGGCGGAGCCGATGCCGCCGAAGGTCGACAACCCGGCCGTCAATCCCAGCGAGCCGGCGCCCCTGGTGCGACGCGAAAAGAAGGCGTTCCCCTGGCGCCCCGTCGCGATCGCGTCGCTGGCGGTGGGCCTGGTCGGAGTCGTGGTCGGGATTCCGCTGCTCGCCATCGACGGGCAGCCGACCTGCAATTCGCCCAATCCGCGCATGTCGTGCCCGGAGGTCTACAACACCGTCGGCGGCGGGGCGGCCATGTTGACGGTGGGCCTGGCCGGCGTGGCCGCGTCGGGCGCGCTCTTCTACTTCGATCATCGCGCACGCAAGGCGCGGCCGACCGTGATGCTGACGCCGACCCAGGGAGGCGTCTACCTGAGCGCGGGCGGACACTTCTGATGTGCGCTAAGATTTTGGAAACATGAGGCACTGCACCCAATGCGGCGCGGCGACCCCGGACGACGCGCGTTTCTGCCCGCGCTGCGGTGCGCCGGTGGCGGCGGCCGGCGGCAGCGACCCGATGCTGGGCAAGGTCATCGCCGACCGCTATCTCCTGGTCGAGAAGGTGGGGCAGGGCGGCTCGGGGACCATCTATCGCGGCGAGCACACCACGCTGCGCAAGCGTGTCGCGGTCAAGGTGCTGCACGCGCAGCTCTCCACCGACGATACGGCGCTCGAGCGGTTCCGTCGCGAAGCGACGACGGTGGCGGAGCTCGATAACGATCACATCCTGCAGGTGCTCGACTTCGGGCGCACCGACGACAATCGGCTGTTCTTCGCCATGGAGCACCTCGAAGGCGAGCCGCTGACGAAGGTGATCGAGCGCGAAAAGACGCTGCCGTTCCCGCGCGCCATCGACATCGCGGGGCAGATCGCGGAGGCGCTGACCGACGCTCATGAGCTCGGCTACGTGCATCGCGATCTACGGCCGCGAAACATCTTTTTGACCAATCGGCGCGGGCGGGCCGACTTCGTCAAGCTGCTCGACTTCGGGTTGGCCAAGCTGGTGCTGCCCAACGTCGAGGCCAAGCAGACGGCGATGGGCATGACGTTCGGCGATCCGCGCTACATGTCGCCGGAGCAGGCGCGCGGCGAGTCGCTCGATCGACGGTCGGACATCTATTCGCTCGGGGCCATCGCGTTCGAGATGCTGACCGGCACGCCGCCGTATACCGGCAGCGGGACGTTCGAGATCTTGCAGCAGCACCTCGATGCGCCGGTGCCGCGCGTGCGCGACCGGCGCGGCGATTGCCCGGAGTGGCTCGACGCGGTCGTGCAGCGCGCGCTGGCGAAGCAGCCGGACGGGCGCTTCTCGACGGTGCACAAGGTGCTCGAGTCGCTGCAGGCGCAGCAGCCGCCGGGCATCGTGGATGCGGCGGAGAAGGCGGCGCACGCGCGGCTGTCGTCGGACAAGCCGGCGCCGGAGCCGTCGGTGCCGGGTCCGGTGCAGTCGATGGGGCCGGCGGCGGCGGTCGATCAGTTGCCGCCGCAGCCGAGGGTGGGCGGGTCGCCCCGCGACACGCTGGCGTTGACGACGCTGGGACCGAAGAACGCGCCGCAGGTCGCCAAGGCCAAGCAGGGCAAGAAGGAGCAGCCGGCGACGAACGGCGATGGCGCGAGCGCGACGACCGCGGCGGCCGCGACGACGACGCCGACGTCGACTCCGGGGGCGACGTCGGGCTCGGTCGAGGTCGTGCCGGCGGCGTTGAAGGCGCCCGAGGCGGCGAACGTGCCGTCGGTGGTCGTGGAGTCGTCGTCGCAAGAGAAGACGGTGCCGGCCAAGATGCCGGCGGTCGACGCGCCCGTCGCTGTCGTCGAGCGCCCGAAGGTGGAGCGGCCCGCGGCGGCCCCGACGCCGGTTGCCAGGGCCAAGGCGTCCTCGTCGGCCGGCGGCAAGCCGACGGCGACGCCGGTGCCGGCGAGCGACTCGCAGCGCCGGCAGAAGGATCCGACCGGCGAGTGGTTCTCGAGTGATTCGCAGCCGATCAAGCTCGTGCCGGGCACGGGGTACGAGGACGATCTCGACGAGCTGCCGAAGCGGAACCGCGGACCGGTGATCATCGCGGGCGTGACCGGCGGCCTGATCCTCGTCGGCATCATCGTGATCGCGCTCCTGCCGAAGCCGCAGCACAAGCCGTTGCGCGGAGAGCCATCGGGCGAAACCGCGGCGCCGTCGAGCGCAACGACGCCGTCGGGAGTAGTCGCCGCAGCGTCGGGCGCCGTCGCCGCGCCGTCGGCAGCCACTACGCCGTCGGGCGCAGCATCGACGCCGTCGGGCGCAGCCGCGACGCCGTCGGGCGCAGCATTGACGCCGTCGGGCGCAGCCGCGACGCCGTCGGGCGCAGCCGTCGCACCGTCTCGCTCCATCGCGTCTCCGTCGGGCGTAGTTGCCGCACCGACCGGCGCCGTGTCGGCACCGACCCGCGCAGCGTCGGCACCGTCGGGCGCCGCCGCCGCACCGTCGGGCGTCGCGGTTGCGCCGTCCATCGCGGCGCCACCGACGGGCGCGCCGGCGAAGCCTGCCATCGCGCCCGCCGCG
>JAQBQH010000077.1 GCA_028287105.1 Myxococcales bacterium | reverse complement strand
GGCGACGCTGGCGCAGGCGCGTGCGTCGGCGCGGGCGCAGATCGACGCGCTGCCGGCGCCGCTGCGCGCGCTCGAGGGGCCGGCCGCGGGCGAGCCGCCGCTGTGGCCGCTGGTCGCGTCGGATGGTCTGGTGGCGAAAGTGGAGGAGCTGATGAAGGACTCTTTGACATGAGGCTCGTTCGCATCGCCCTCGCCAACGTCAACACCACCGTCGGTGCCGTGCGCTCGAACGTCGACCGCGCCATCGATCTGGCCGTCGCCGCCGCCGAGGATCACGCGACGCTGGTGGCGTTTCCCGAGCAGCTGATCTCGGGCTACCCGCCCGAAGATCTGGTGCAGTGGCGCGCGTTCGTGGAAGCGCAGTGGCGGGAGCTCGAGCGCTTCGCCGACGCCACGAAGACGCTGGGCGCGCTGCTGGTGCCCGGCGTGACGGTGGCGCGCGGCGACGGCGTGTACAACTGCGCCGCGCTCGTGCATCGCGGCAAGATCTGCGGCCTCGTACCGAAGGAGAAGCTCCCCACCTACAACGTCTTCTACGAGGGGCGCACGTTCTCGCGCGGGACGCCGGCGCTCTACGACGAAGTGCACGGCGTTCCCTTCGGCGATCTGGTGTTCGACGTCGACTTCGGCACCATCGCGCTCGAGGTCTGCGAGGACATCTGGTCCCCCGACGGGCCGATGCGCCGTCGCTGCTACGCGGGCGCCGAGCTGGTGGTCAACATCAGCGCCTCGCCCTATCGGCTCGGCGTGCTCGAGACCCGCCGCGAGATGATCTGCACGCGCGCCGGCGACAACCAGTGCGTGGTCGCCTACGCCGGCCTCGTCGGCGCCAACGACAACCTGGTCTTCGACGGCGGCGGCTTCGTGGCGCAGAACGGGCGCCTGGTGCATGCGGCGCCGCGCTTCCGCGAGGGCTTCTCGGCGGCCACCGTGGATCTCGATCGCACCACGCGCCTACGACGCGAGATCACCACCTGGCGCTCCGATCAGGAGACGTTCATCGGCCTCGCGCCCAAGATCGTTCACGTCAAAGTGACGGAACCAACCGCGGCCCGTGACGCGCTCGTCTATCCCACGCCGAAGCATCAAAGCTTCTTTCTGCCGGCGCCCTCGGAGCGGCGGCCGGCGCGCGCCGAGTTCTGCGAAGATCTGCTCGACGCGCTCACCATGGGGCTCGGCGACTACTTCACCAAGATCGGCGCATTTCGCACCATCGGCGTGGCGCTCTCGGGCGGGCGTGACTCGCTCTTGTGCCTGATCATCGCGCACCGGTGGGCGGTGCGCGCCGGCAAGCTGCCGGCCGAGGTGCTGCGCGCCTTCTTCATGCCGACGCGCTATTCGTCGCAGGAGACCCACGACGCGGCCGAGCAGGCGGCGCGCGATCTCGAGGTTCCCTACGAGAGCATCTCCATCGACGACGCGTTCGAGTCGGAGCTCAAGGCGATCGAGAAGATGCTGCAGCCGGGCGAGTCGCTCACTGCGATGGCGCGGCAGAACGTGCAGGCGCGCATCCGCGCCGAGCGCATGTGGACCTGGAGCAACTGCGCCGCCGGCCTCTTCCTGCAGACCTCGAACATGTCGGAGAAGGCGGTCGGCTACAGCACCATCGGCGGCGACGGCGAGGGCGCGCTCGCGCTCATCGCCAATCTGCCCAAGACCGTCGTCAACTACCTGCTCGATTACCTGTACGAGCAGACCGGCTGGGAGGGGATTCGCTTGACGCTGGTCAAGCCGGCCTCGGCGGAGCTGGCCGACAACATGGAAGACGAGAAGGACCTCATGCCCTTCCCGGTGCTCGACGCCTGCTTCGCGCTCTACGCTGGCGAGAAGATGTCACCCGACGAGGTGAGCATCGCCGTGCGCACGATGTTCCCCGAGTACGAAGCGGCCCAGCTCGACGGCTGGACGGCGAAGTTCGCGCGGCTGTTCACGCAGTCGATCTACAAGTGGGTGCAGGCGCCGCTGTCGCTGCACGTCGGTAACCTCGATCTCGATCGCGAGCGCGCGCTGCAGCTCCCCGTCGTGCAGCGCACCGAGTGGCAGCGCTAGTACGGTCGTCGCACCCAGCGATGTGCGTGCAGCGCCTCGACGACCTCGGGCGGCAGCGGCCCGTCGTCGCTGGCGGCGCTGTTCTCGTCGACCTGGTGCGGCGTGCGCATGCCGGGGATGACGGTCGAGACGGCGGGGTGCGAGAGGCAGTAGCGGAGGGCGCCGCGCGCCATCGAGCCGGCGGCGCCTTCGACGATCGGACGCAGCGCCTCGACCCGCCGCACCGTCTCCTTCAGCAGCTTGCCGCCGAAGTACTGCGCGCGGAAGTCGCCGTCGGGGAACGTGGTCTCCTCGGTGAGCTTGCCGGTCAGGCTGCTCTCGTCGAACGGCACGCGCGCCAGCACCCCGACGCCCGCTTCGATGCACGCGGGGAAGAGCTCGTCCTCGGGTGACTGATCGAAGATGTTGTAGAAGACCTGCAGCGCGTCGACCATGCGCTCCTTGACGAGGCCGAGCGCCGATTTCGGATCGTGCGAGTTGATCGAGACCCCGGTCAGCCGCACCTTGCCCTGCGCGCGCAGCTTCTCGAGCGCCTCGCGCCATTCGTCCTGATGGGTCCAGGCCTCGGCCCAGACGTGCAGCTGCAGGAGGTCGATGCGCTCGAGCCCCAGGTTCTTCAGGCTCTTCTCGGCGCACTCGATGATCCACGGCGCGGGAAAGTTCAGCTCGAGCGGCGCATCTTGCGGCGCCGGCCAGTTGTACGCCTTGGGCGGTACCTTGGTGGCCACGTAGACCTTGTCGGGGTGCTTGCGCGCGAACTCGCCGACCAGCCGCTCGGAGTGGCCGTCGCCGTAGACCAGCGCGGTGTCGTAAAAATTGACGCCGCGCTCGAAGGCACGCTCCAGAGATACGCGCGCCTCGTCGTCGCGTTTGCCGCCCCACATGGCGCCGCCGATGGCCCAGGAGCCGAAACCGATCTCTGAAACCTCGGGACCCGTCTTGCCCAACTTGCGATAGCGCATGGTTCGAGAGATAAGTCGGACTGCAAGGTGTGCCAATGAAAAAATCAGCCCTCGTTCTCGCCTGCCTCCTGCCTTCGCTCGCCGGCGCCGCCGAGCTTCCCGTCGACGCCTTTCTGAAAACGTATAATTCGCTCTACATGAACCTGCAGCGAGTCGCCAACGAGGCGGCCTGGGCGGCCTCGACCGATGCCTCGGAGCCGCACGAGGCGGGGCGGACCGCGGCCAATACGGCGCTGTTCGCATTCCTCGGGGATCGCACGATCATCGAGCAGGCGCGCGTCTTTCTCGCCGACAAGGCCAGCTTGCATCCGGTGGTCGCACGAGAGCTGGGCAAGATCCTCTTGCAGGCCGCCGAGGGGCCGGGGACGATTCCGCAGATCACGCGCGCGCGCGTCGCCGCCGAGTCGCGGCAGTCGACGATCCTCGACGGCTACACCTTCACGCTCGACGGCAAGCCCGCGAGCGCCAACGACCTCGACGACGTCCTGCAACACTCGCGCGATCTGGCGGCGCGGCAGCGGGCGTGGGAGGCGTCGAAGGAGATCGGTCGGCCGCTCAAGCCCGGCATCGTCACCCTGCAGAAGCTGCGCAATCAGGTCGCGCGCGACATGAAGCACGCCGGCTATTTCGCTCTCCAGGTCGCCGACTACGACATGACCGACGCCGAGATGATGAAGATGCTCGACGGCTTCATCACCGATACGCGGCCGATGTACCGCAAGCTGCACGCGTGGGTGCGCGCCAAGCTGGCCGAGCGCTACAAGCAGCCGGTGCCGAAGCTGATCCCGGCGCACTGGATCAACAATCGCTGGTCGCAGGAGTGGGGCAGCGTGGCCGAGGGCGCGGTCGATCTGGATCCGCTATTCAAGGACAAGTCGCCCGAGTGGGTGGTCAAGACCGCCGAGAAGTTCTACACGTCGATGGGGTTTGCGCCGCTGCCGAAGTCGTTCTGGGACAAGAGCGACCTCTACGCGCTGCCGGCCGACTCCAAGCGCCACAAGAACGCGCATGCGACCGCGTGGCACATCGATCTCGACACGGACGTGCGCTCGCTCATGAGCGTCAAGCCGAACGCGCAGTGGTTCTTCACGGCGCATCACGAGCTGGGGCACATCTATTATTACATCTCGTATACGCGTCCCGAGGTCCCGCCGATCCTGCGCGCGGGCGCCAATCACGCGATGCACGAGGCGGTCGGCGAGCTGGCGTCGGTGGCGGCGAAGCAGCCGGCCTATCTGGAAGCGATCGGCGTGTTGCCGAAGGGCTTCAAGATCGATCAGACGCAGCAGCTCGTCGACGAGGCGCTGACGTCGTCGTTCGCGTTCGTCGCCTGGGCGGCGGGCACGATGGCGCACTTCGAGCACGATCTGTACGAGAAGGATCTGCCGCCCGCCGAGTGGCAGAAGCGCTGGTGGAAGTACGTGGCCGACTTCCAGGGTGTGGCGCCACCGACGGCGCGCGCGGCCGACGGCTGCGACGCGTGCACCAAGACCCATATCAACGACACGCCCGCAGCCTATTACCAGTATGCGATCGCGGCGGCCATCAAGTACCAGCTGCACGATCACATCTGCAAAAAGATCCTGCACGCGGATCCGCACTCCTGCAGCTATTACGGGCACAAGGAGGTCGGTGACTTCTTGCGCTCGATCCTGCGGCAGGGGGCGACGCGGCCGTTCAACGACATCATGCGCGACGCCACCGGCGAGCCGCTCTCGACGCGCGCGATGATGGAGTACTTCAAGCCGCTCGACGCCTGGCTCGATCAGGAGCTCAAGGGCAAGCCAATCGGCTGGTAGCGCCCGCGGGCCGCGCGCTTGACGGCGGCGGCGCCCTCGCGGTACTGAGGGCCCCATGTTCCATCGCGTCACCGACAAGCTGCGCACGACGGTGCATGGCGTTCTCCGCTCCGAAAAGGGCGATCAATACAAACCCGTGAAGATCCTTCGAGAAGTGCTCGGTACCGCCAACGACCTGGCGGGCCGCCCCTTCTGTACGCAGGAGGAGCTCGAAGAGCGTCGCAACGCCGGCGCCAGCGGCGCGGTCCTCAAGCGCGAGCCGGCCCCGGTCATGCTGTACTTCGACGGCAAGGACCACCGCACCAAGAAGAAGATGGAAGAGCTTCTGACGGGCAAAGAGATCCCGTTCAAGGTCCTCGACGTCACCGACGACGAAGCGACGCGCTCGTGGGCGACGACGCAGGCCAAGCAGGTCGAGTTCCCGCTCCTCTTCATCGCCGGCGAAGCGGTCGGCGGCCTCCACGAGCTCACGCAGCTCGACGTCAACGGACAGCTCGCCCGCCGTGTGTTTGGCGCGGACGGCTGAGCAGTAATGGGGAATCTAGAGCTCGTCCGTAAGGACGACGTCTCCAGCTTTCGCAAGATTGCCATCGGCACCTGGCGCAACGCCTACGACCCGTCGGTGTACGGGACGATGGAGCTGCGCATGGAAGAGGCCATCCGCTACATCCATCAGTTCCGCGAGAAGACCGGCAAGAAGCTGACCGTGTCGCACATGGTAGCCAAGGCCGCGGCCATGGTGCTCAAGGAGTGTCCCGACGCCAACGCGCTCCTACGCTGGAACCGCGTCTATCTGCGCCAGCGCATCGGCATCTTCTTCCAGGTCGTCATGACCGACGAGGGGGCACACAAGGTCGACCTCTCGGGCGCGACGCTCTACGACCTCGAAGACAAGTCGGTCGAGACGATCTTCGACGAGTTCAGCGCCAAGGTAGAGCAGGTTCGGACGCGCAAGGACCCGGCGCTGGAGAAGGCGCGCAACACGTTCCTCGGCATTCCCTACTTTGCGCTCAACTGGGTGCTGAAGCTCATTTCCTTTCTTTCGTACACGTTGAATATGGATTTGCGCTGGGCGGGTATCCCCAAGGATCCGTTCGGCAGCATGATGATCACCAACATCGGATCGCTCGGGCTGGATACCGCCTACGTTCCGCTCGTGCCCTACGCGCGCGTCCCCATCCTGTTGGCGCTCGGCGCGGTCAAGGATGTTCCCGTCGTGGAAAAGGGGCATATCGTCGCCGGCAAGATCATGCGCGTCAACGCGACCTTCGACCATCGGTTCATCGATGGCTTTCACGCCTCCGTCATGTCGCGCATCATGCGGCAGTGGATGGAGCATCCCTTCGAGCATTTCGACAAAATATGAAACTCGTTATCTTCGCTGCAAAAAGAATCGGTTTCGTTCTCCTGGCGGCGACGGCGATGGGGGCCGGCGGCGGCGACGGCGCCATCTCGAGCCGGCTGGTCGGCATGGCGCTCTCCGACGGGCGCGCCTTCCAGCTGGCGCAGCAGCTGTCGGACGGCGTGGGTCCGCGGCCGAGCGGCTCGCCCGGCGCGGCGCGGGCGGTGGCGTGGGCGACCGAGCAGATGAAGGCGCTCGGGCTCAAGAACGTGCACACCGAGCTGGTGCGGGTGCCGCGCTGGATTCGCGGCGAGGCGGAGGCGCAGGTCGTCACGGCGGCCGGCAACAAGCAGGAGCTGCACCTCGCGGCGCTGGGACCGAGCGTACCGACGGGGCCCGACGGCATCGTCGCCGACGTGGTCGAGGTGGCGTCGTTCGACGAGCTCAAGGCGCTGGGCGACGGCGCGCGCGGCAAGATCGTGCTGTTCAATCCGCGCACGATGCAGCGCGGCCGCAGCTTCGAGGAGTATGGGCGGGCCGTCTCTTTTCGCGCGGTGGGCGCGGTCGCGGCGGCCAAGGCGGGGGCGGTAGCGGCGCTGATCCGCTCGGCGGGCACGGGCGCCTATCGCCTGCCGCACACCGGCGCCATGTTCTACGACGACGCGACGCCGAAGATCCCGGCGGCGGCGCTCACCGTCGAGGACGCCGACCTGATTCATCGTCTCGCGCGCGCCGGCGGCCGACTGCGCGTGCGCCTCAAGCTGACGCCGCGCCTCGACGGCGAGGTCGACTCGGCCAACGTCATCGGCGAGGTGCCCGGCCGCGAGAAGAAGGACGAGATCGTGCTGCTCGGCGCGCACCTCGACTCGTGGGATCTGGGAACCGGCGCCGTCGACGACGCGGCCGGCTGCGCCATCATCATGGACGCGGCGCGCATCGCGGGGTCGGTCGGTCGCGCGCCCAGGCGCACCATTCGCGTCGTGCTCTTCATGAACGAGGAGATGGGGCTGTCGGGCGGCAAGGCGTACGCGCAGAAGCACGCCGCCGAGCTGTCGAAGCACGTGGCCGCGCTCGAAGTCGACAGCGGCGAAGGGCGGCCCACCGGCTGGGGCGCCATCGGCGGGCCGGCGGCGGTGGAGATGATCCGCAAGCTGGCCGCGCCGCTCGAGACGTTCGGCGCGTCGAAGGTGATCGAGGCGCAGGAAGCGGGCGCCGATATCGGGCCGATGGCGGGCAAGGTGCCGATGCTGTCGGTCGAGCAGGATCTGACCAGCTACTTCGATTGGCACCACACGGCTGCGGACACGGCCGACAAGCTCGACCCAATGGACATGGCGCTCAACGCCGCGGCGGTCGCGGTGATGGCGTACGGCCTCGCCGACGCGGTCGAAACGCTGCCGATGAGCCCGCCGTCGAAGCGGGTCGGGCGCGTGGGACCGCCGCCGCCGGCCGCCACCGTACCGCCCGCGGCGGCCATTCCTGCGGCCTCTGCACCTGCCGCTGCCACGCCGGCCGGGCCGGCGCCGGCCGTGGTCAAATGACCCTGGCCAGGCAACTCCTGTAGCCGCCCCGATTTTCCAGTAATCGCACCTAAGCCCGCATAACCCCACATGTAGGATATTGGTTCCCAAATTGCTTTGGGGCCTCCGTCACACGGAGGAATCAGATGCGGACTCTTGGACGTTGGGTGGGGCTCGGGGCGATCGCTTTCAATCTTGCCGCCTGCGGTGGCGCTGCGACAGGCGCGCTCGAAGACGAAGACATCAACTCGGTCGACGAGGGGAAGTACGAAGCGTGGAACCAGGCCGACAATCCGGCGTACGTCGACAACAGCTTCGTGTACGAGATCGGCGCGCTGCCGCTCGACGGCAAGGCCGCCACCGATCCGTGGCCCGGCGATTACTGGGCGACCGCCAACGACTCGATCAACCATCGCTGGGACGGCTCGAATCCCTCGCCGGCCGAGAAGGCGGAGCAGGCGCTCAGCCTCCCCGGCTTCGCCACCGCCGTCACCAACAACTTCGGTATCTACGGCTCCAACACCAAGGCGTGCACGACGTCCGCCGACTGCTCGTCGCTCAACGACGGCTCCGCGTGCGAGTTCCCGCGTGACGTAACCGGCGCCGGCAAGGGCCGCTGCATCCCCGGCTGGTGGGGCATCTGCCACGGCTGGACCCCCGCCGCGCTCGCCGAGCCGGCACCGCGCAATCCGGTCACCAAGAACGGCGTCACGTTCTACCCCGGCGATCTCGAGGGCCTGATGTCGCTGGTCTACTCGACCAACCTGCCGACCAAGTTCCTCTCCGAGCGCTGCAACAAAGAGAATCCCGCCACCGACGAGCATGGTCGCGTCGTCGACGGTCCGTGCCGCGGCACCAACCCCGGCTCGGTGCACGTCGTGCTCTCCAACTTCCTCGGCCTGCGCCACCAGGGTATCGCCGAAGATCGCACCTACGACATCCAGGTCTGGAACCAGCCCATCCGCTCGTGGAAGGTCACGAACGCCGTCGCTGGCAAGATCCCGGAGATCACCAAGGCCGACGCGGTCGCCATGCTCGGCCTGGCGCAGCTCTCGTTCTCGCCGCTCCTCGCCGCGACCGACATCACCAAGGACACGCTCAAGACGGGCGAGTACCTCTCGACCGCGGGTGGCCAGGTGGTCGTGAAGATGGCAGGCGGCGGCGACGCCGACCTCTACGTCAAGGCCGGCTCGGCCCCGACGACGACGACCTACGACTGCCGTCCCTACGCCGGCAACTCGACCGAAGAGTGCCGCGTCTCGGTGGCCGCCGGTCAGAAGGTCTACTGGATGATCAACGGCTACGCCCCGAACTCGACGGGCGTCTCCTTGCAGGTCGGCGTCGCCCAGGGCACGCCGAACTACGTCTACAACACCAGCGCGGCGCGCTTCTTCTACGTCGAAGCGGACGTCAACTACATCTCGGAGTCGTCGCCGGCGCGCGAGTCGCACATCTCGAGCATCGACTCGTACACGCAGAAAGACCACTACCAGTACATCCTCGAGACCGACGCCAACGGCCGCATTCAGGGCGGTGAGTGGGTCGGCGGCAGCCAGACCAAGCATCCCGACTTCCTGTGGTGGCCGAACGGCAAGCCCTCGGGCACGCTGCCGGGCGGGCTGACCTACGCGCAGGTCAAGGCGCTCAACGACGAGTCCGCCGGGGTGTCCGGCGGCGGCGGCGGCACGGGCGGCAGCTCGACGACGACGCTCCTCGACAACGTCGCGCTTCACGGCGTCTCGTCCTACGCCACCATCGGCGTCACCGGCGGCAAGAAGCTGGTCGTGACGATGACGGGCAGCGACAACGCGGACCTCTACATCCGCCTCGGCGCCAAGCCGACGACCACGGTCTACACGGCCAGGTCGACCGGCTCGACCTCGTCGGAGTCGGTGACCGTGACGGCGCCGGCGGCGGGCGGGACCTACTACGTGCGCGCGCGTCCGGTGGGCGGCAGCCCGACGGTGACGGTGACCGCGGTCGTTCAATAATCGAATCAGTTGTTGGGGGGAGGGCGGCCGCCGGGGTGACTCGGCGGCCGCTCTTTTTTGTATGACCGCGTATACTCGGCGCATGGCGCGCCTTCGCTTCGATCTCGACGGCATCCCGCTCGACGACGAGGAGGGTCGCACCACGGCCATCCTGCGCTTTCGCACCACGGCGGGGCTGATCCTGGCGCTGCCGGAGAGCGTCGACGTGACGGTGCCGTGGAGCGATCTGGCGGAGGCGAGCGTCGATCTGTCGCGCGGCAAGATCACCGTGCGGTTCGTCGACGGCGCGGGAAAAAAACACCGCTGGCTCGGCGCGGCGACGGTGCTCTCGGGGGCGTGGACCGATCGGACCGTTCTGGAGGCGCCGCCGCGTTGAGCGCCGACGCGTCGGGCCGCGAGCGTGTTCGGCTCGCCGCGCTTGCGCTCACCATCTGCGTCGCGGCGCGCGCGCACGCGGGCGCCTGGACGCGCGACGCCGGTCATGGCTACGTCGCCACCGGCTGGTCGCGCATCGCCGCCACCAGCGTCTTCGGGGCCGACTACCAAACGGCGCCCATCCCCGTGTACGAGCAGAACGCATGGAACCTCTATGGCGAGGTCGGCCTCGTGTCGCGCTGGCTGACCGCGACGGTGGAGTCGACGCTCGTGCGCGACAACGCGCAGGCGGGCGAGCACACCACCGGCATGGGCGACTGGCGCTTCGGCGCGTGGAGCGGCGTCGTGGTCAAGCCCGTGCGCCTGTCGCTCGGCGCGACGGTGACGGTGCCGCTCGGCAGCCCGACCCCGCGCGACGCCGCGCCGGGCAAGCTGGCCGTCGGCTCGGGCGAATTCGCCATCGATGTGCGCGCCGCGTTCGGCTGGTCGTGGAACGGCTCGCGCCGTTGGCCGCTGCGTCACTACTTCGTCGCCGAAGCGGGCTTCTGGCGGCGCGAGATCTTCTCCGACGCCTTCGTCTATCGCGCCGAGGTCGGCGTGCAGCTGCCGTGGAAGGTGGTCGATCGCGTGTGGCTCATCGGGCGGCTCATCGGCGTCGAATCGTTCGTGGGCCGTTCGCGCGCGACCTCCAATCCGACCGGCCTCGACGATGGCTTCACGGTGCTGGCGCCCGGCGTCGAAGGGGTGGCGCGGATCTGGCGCGGGCTCGCCGTCGGTGCCGGCTTCGAGACGGCGCTGCGCGCGCGCGCCGTCGCCGCCGGCAAGCAGCTGCACGCGACGGTGAGCTGGCAATGGTGACGCTGCCGACCGAGTCGTGGATCGTGCTGGCCGCGACCGGCGCCGGCGTGGCCGTCGTCCAGACCGCGCGGCTCTGGTGGCGCTCAGCGAGCGTGCGTTGGCGTCTCGCCGATCAATCGGCGCGCGCGACCGCCGGCGAAGCGCTCGCCGAGAAGCTCTTGCGCCGCGCCGGCTACACCATCGAAGCGCGCCAGGCGACGCAGCGCTGGAGCGTGCTCGTCGACGGTAAGGCGGCTCCGGTGACCCTGCGCGCCGACTTCGTGGTTCGCCGCCGGCGCCGCCGCTGGGTCGCCGAGGTCAAGACCGGCGACGACGCGCCCGACGTGGCCGCGCCGGCGACCCGGCGGCAGCTGCTCGAATATCGCTGCGCCTTTGCCGTCGACGGCGTCCTGCTCGTCGACGCCGAGTCGCGCGCCATCCACGAGGTCGAGTTCGCGCTGCCACAGGCCCCGGCGCGGAGCCCGTGGTGGCTGGTGGTGCTGGCGCTCGCCGTCGGGCTGATCGTCGGCGCTACGCTTCGGCTTTGAACGGCGGCTTCTCGACGGGAACGACGCTGTTGGCGAAGTCCATGTCGACCGTCTGGCCGTTGGCGCGCATGGTCACCTGCTGCACGTCGGGCCACGAGTCCTGGCACGCCGCCTCCGACATCGGCTGCGACACCAGCCGCTCGAGGTTGCGCGACAAGTGGCGCGCCCCGAGCCGCGCGTTGTAGCCGGTGTCGACCAGCAGCTCCAGCTCCGGCTCGCCGTAGATGATGCGCTTGCCGCGCCGCTCCCAGCGCTCCTCCTCCTCCTTCATCATCTTGCGCGCGATGCGCAGGAGGTCCTCGCGCAAAAAGTTGCGGAACGGCACCAGGTCGTCGATGCGGTTGACGAACTCCGACGGCAGCGTCTTCAAGAGGTAGTCGAGGACGCGCTTGGCGCTCGGCTCGCCCGGCGAGAGCGCGCGGCCGAAGCCGAGCTGCTGATTCTCGTCGGCCCACAGCTCGCGCCCGAGGTTCGAGGTCATGCAGATGACGCACTGGCTGAAGTCGACGCGCTTGCCTTTACCGTCGGTGAGCACGCCTTCGTCGAAGAGCTGCAGGAAGAGCCGCAGGCAGTTGGGATGCGCCTTCTCGACCTCGTCGAAGAGGACGACGCAGTGGCCGAGCTTGGCGACCGCGCCGGTCAAGTGCCCCTCCTCGCCGTAACCGAGATAGCCCGGCGGCGAGCCGATCATCTTGGAGTATTCGTGCTGCTCCATGTACTCGGACATGTCGAGCCGCACCAGGCGATTGAGATCGCCGTACAGCACCTGCGCCAGCGCCTTGGCCAGCTCGGTCTTGCCGACGCCCGACGGCCCGAGGAAGAGGAAGACCCCGTCGGGCCGCTGCGGCTTGCGATCGAGCTGCAGCTTGGTGACGCGCATGCGCCGCGCCACCGCCGAGACCGCCTCCGGCTGCCCCAGCACGCGCTCGGAGAGCGCCGATTCGAGCCCGCGCAGCCGCGGCCGATCCCAGACCAGCGCCGCCTCGACGTGCGTGCGCGCCGCCTCCTTGACCTGCATCGGATCGACGATCTTCTCGCCGCGCGCCACCGCGTCGGCGCAGGCGTCGTCGAGCAGCCGCACCGACGAGCCGGGCGGACGATAGGGAATCGTGTGATGGCCTGCCGCCGTGACCGCCTCGTCGACCGCTTCGTCGCCGATGGTGACGGCGTGGTGCTCCTCGAGCGCGCGCGCCGCCTCTTTGACGACCTGGCGCAGCATGTCGCCGCCGAGCTCTTCGAGATAGAGGAGCGAGGTGCGCCGCGAGAACAGCGGGTCCGACGCCAGCTTGGTCTCGTACTCCTTCGGGATGGTCGTGAACAGCGCCCTGAGCGCGCCCGTCGCCAGCAGCGGCCGGAAGCAGGCGGTCATGTCGTTGATGAGCGGCGTCGCGCCCGGCTGCCCCGAGAGCAGATGCAGATCGTCGACCACCAGCACCGTCTTGGGCAGTCGCGACACCTGAACCAGCGTGTCGGCGAGCGCCGAGGTGCCGATCTTGCCGAGCACCACGGCGGTCAAGATCTGCGGAATGTCGAGCTGCGCGAAGGTGTAGTCGGCGAGCGCCGGAATGCGCCCCTCGAGCGCCGCGCGCGCGAGACCCCTCACCAGGCCGGTCTTGCCGCAGCCCGCCTCGGCCAATACCGTGACCACCGGATCGGTGCGCCGGAGCAGCGCCCGCGTCATCCGCTCGACGGGGATGTCGCGTCCAAGCAACTTCGCTGGCGCCGTTTGCAACAGCGCGGCGTCCCACGGGACCAGGTACGGGATGGCGGAGACGGCGCTCATTCGGAGATCGATTGTACTATAGTGTCCAGGTGCGACGGTGGATGGTGGCGCTTGCGATCTCGGCGGCGTGGGGCGGTTCGGCTCACGCAGGCGGCGTCATCGTCGGCAGCGAGAAGGGCGCCGAGCACAAAGAGGCCATCGACGCGGCGCGCTCGGTGGCTCCCGAGTTCTCGTTTGCCGATGAGGATTCGCCGGACGCGGCCGATCAGCTGCGCCACGCCGACGTCATCCTCGCCGTCGGTGCGCGGGCGCTGACGATGGCCCGCTCGGTGGCGCCCGAGAAGCCGGTGGTCTACGCGATGGTGCCGGCCGCCGAGGCGATGCCGGGCAAGAGTGTCACCGGCGTCGTCCTGGAAGTTCCCGCCTACGCCGAGTTCGCACAATGGAAGCAGCTGCGCTTCGACGGCCAGCGTGTCGGGCTGCTCTTCGATCCCAAGGCGTCGGCGTCGTTCCTGCCCGACGCGACGCGCGCGGCCACTGCGCTCGGGCTGGCGCTGGTGCCGCGCCCCTGCGATGACGCGGCCCACGCCGCCACCGCCGTCGCCGAGCTGGCGACGAAGGTCGACGCGGTCTGGGTCGCGGCGCCGTTTGCCGAGGCGGCCGCGAAGTGGTCGGGCAAGGTCGCGCTCTTCGGCTCCGACGAAAAGACGACGGCGATGGGTGCGCTCTTTTCGCTCGCGCCCGACGCCCGCGATATCGGCCGGCGGGCGGCGCGCATGGCGCTCGGCATCCTCAATCGCGCGCTCGATCAGCGACTGCCGGTGCCGCCGCCGTCGACGAGCCCGGGGGCGCTCCTGCTCAACGCCAAGACGGCGCAGGCGCTCGGCATCGAGCTCCCGGATCAGCTCGTGAAAAAAGCGCGCAAGATTTTCCACTAGCGCCACGGCAGTCAGTCGGCACATCGATTGCTCGCTCGAGGAGTATGCCTCGCGGGCGCGCCATCATCGGAACCAGCGGCTGGATCTACAAGCACTGGAACGGCCTGTTCTATCCGGAGAAGCTACCGGGCAAGCGCCAGCTCGCCTATATGGCGGAGCACTTCGACACCGTCGAGGTCAACGGCACGTTCTACAGCCTGTCGCGGCCGCGCTGCTTCGAGAAGTGGCGCCAGGACACGCCCGACGGGTTCGTCTTCGCCCTCAAGGGCAGCCGCTACCTGACCCATATGTTGAAGCTCAAGAACCCGCGCGCGCCGCTGGCGAACTTCTACGCGCAGGGCGTGCTGCTCCTCGGCGAAAAAATCGGACCGTTCTTGTGGCAGCTGCCGCCGATGTTCGGCTTCGACTCCGATCGGACGCGCGCGTTTCTCGATCTCCTGCCGCGCGATCTGGCCGACGCGGAGCGGCTGGCGCGCAAACACGACGCACGTCTGAACGGCCGCAGCGCGCTGCGTGCGCCCGACGGTCACGGACGGCCGCTCCGGCACGCGTTCGAGATCCGGCACGCGTCGTGGCTGTGCGAAGAGGCGCTGCAGCTGCTCGCCGAATACGAGGTCGCGCTCGTCACGGCCGACACCGCCGATCACCACCCACTCTCGATGGAGCGCACCACCGACGACTTCGCGTACGTGCGTCTGCACGGCGCGCGCAAGCTCTACGCCAGCCGCTACACCGACGAGGAGCTCGACGATTGGGCGGCGCTCGTCGACGGCTGGCGCAGCCGCGGCAGCGATGTCTACGTCTACTTCGACAACGACGACAAGGCCTACGCGCCCGGTGACGCGCGCCGCCTCCACGATCGGTTGTATCCGCGACTCGGGGAATCGCCGGTTGACGCGCGTCCATAGCGCCCCATTTCTCCTCGAACCCGAGGAGGGAAACCAATGGCGCTCACCACCGAAAAGATCATCGAGGAGCTCAACGAGCTCATCCGCTTCGACTTCGATGCCGTCGGCGCGTACAACAGCGCGATCAACGACATCAAGGAGGTCGTCGTTCGCGATCCACTGACCCAGTTCCGCGGCGATCACGAGCGGCACATCACCGAGCTGTCGCAGATCGTCACCCGCCTCGGCGGCAAGCCCGTCGACGCGCCGGGCTTGAAGGGCGTCATTCGCAAGACGATGACCAAGGTCGCCGGTCTCGGCGGCACCGAGCTGACGCTGAAGGCGATGCGCTCGAACGAAGAGGTCCTCAACAAGACCTACGCGCATCACCTGACGCTCGACTTCCCCGATGACGTCAAAGAGGTCATTCGCCGCAATTACGGGGACGAGCAGCGCCACCTGGCGTGGGTCGAGCAGTCGCTGCAGAACCGCATCTGGGAGTCGGGTGTCGGCGTGAACCCGTAGGCGCGGCGGCTAACCGGGCGGGCGAAAGCCGCTCTCACCGACGAGCGGCACGAAGACACAGCCGCCCGCGTCGGTCATCGTGAGGCCGTGGTCGGTCCGTCGGATGATGCGCAGCGATTGGGTTGCGCTTCGTCCGACGGGCACGACCAGACGGCCGTGCGGTGCCAGCTGTGCGACGAGCTGAGCCGGGACCT
>JAQBQH010000128.1 GCA_028287105.1 Myxococcales bacterium | reverse complement strand
AGCGCCCGCGCTTCCACGTGCACTTCACGCCCACCAGCGCTTCCTGGATCAATATGGTGGAACGCTGGTTCGCCGCCCTCACTGACAAGCAGATCCGACGTGGCGCCCATCGCAGCGTGCGTGAATTTGAAACCGCGATCAAGTCCTATTGAGCCATCACGAACCAGTCGCCTAAGCCCTTCGTATGGACGAAAACAGCTGACGAAATATTGGCGTCGGTTGCTCGATTTTGTGCGCGGACTTGGGGGTCAGGACACTAGTGTCCGAGCGGTTTGGAGCCGCCGATCGCGGTCAGCATCTCCTTGTTGGAACTGGTGTCGCCGCTGACCAGGATCTGCCCACGGGAGTCGAAGGTGAATCCCTGCATTGAGGCGAAATCACTGGGGACGGCGAAAGTACCGGTCTGGGTCGCCGCGGGATTGGCGATGTCCGGGACACCGCGGGTAATGGGGTAGTCGACAAACGCGGAGGCATAGGTGCCGGCAGTTCCGTACACGATGTACAGATCAGAGGCGGTGCCGCCGTTGCTCCCAGCGTGGGCCCGCGCCAGTACCGCCTCGCCGTAGTTGGGGTTGATCAGCTGGCCGGTGCCGTTGAAGTTGGTGTCCAGCGCGCCAGTGGCGTCATTCACGGCGACCGTCAGCGCTGTCGCCTTCGCCGCCGGACCGTTCTTGGTGCCCTTGGTGAACGAGAAGCCGGACAGGATCACGTCCGGAAAGGAGCTGGCGCCGCTGAGGCTGACGTTGATGATTTGCGCCGAGGTGCCGGAGCCTTGGACGCTGTCCACCGGGTACTCGACGATTCCGTTGGTGCCGAAGCTGGCGTCGAAGCTACCGGAGCTGCTGATCTTGCCCACCAGCAGCAGGCTGGACGACGCGGCGTCGTCCACGCCGCTCACGAAGATCGCGCCGCTGTGCCCCGCACCCGCGTCGACCACCGAACAGCCGTTCGGCGCGGGGGAATTGTTGCCGTTGGGCGTCGCGATGGTGACGACTCCCGGCGTGGGGCCGCCTGGGTTGAAGCTGGTGTCCAGGGCGGCGGTGCCGGAGCCGCTTGCCGGCGGGATCAGGCGCTCGACGACACCTACCGGGCCGCTGGACGTCGTTTGCTGCCCGACGAGGACGATGCTGCCGGTGCCGGGATCGAGGCACAGACCGCTGAATCTGTAGCTGGTGTCGGCGCTGTTGGGGAAGGCGCCGAGGTAGCCGTTGGCGCCAAATGTCGGGTCGATCGCGCCGTCGCTCGTGCGGCGCACGACGTAGTACGGCCCCAGGTAACTGGCGGGGGTGGAGTTGGGCGGTATCGTGCGGCTACTCGCCGGGAAGGCGCCCCGGGGACCTCCCACACCGATGTTGGGGCTGGCCTCCACCAGGGTGTAGACCTTCTGGCTGGGGTCGCTCGGATTGATCGCCACGCCGGCGCCGTAGCTCTGTCCGGTGGTGGTGGGACCGGCGTAGGGTTGCGACAGACCGCTCTGGCCGTAAGCGCTCTGGTAGTTGAAGTTGAAGTTCTCCGGCGCCGCTGCGTCCGGGACATCGGGCGAGGAGGTGTTCGAGCAACCCGTCAGTCCCACGGTCGCGATCAGAACGATGGCGCCCGCATCAATCAATCGTCTCATGACCACACTCCTCCTGGGGGTCGTCGAGCCCCGAGCCGTCAGCGAAAACCACATCGAGAAGGAACCCCGACCACTCGCAGCGCGGGTTGGGGCGGCACGAGATGCTCGACGTGTCCAACTGGACCATCGGACGACGGCGCGGCCGGGCCCAGCGCGATCGGCCAGAGCGTCGCATTCGCGCGGGACCTTACCGCGGCCCCGTCGGGGATCAAGCCACTTTACGAGAGCTTTACACTGGACCGACGTCGAGACATCGCCGGGTCTGGATCCACCGCTCGAGCGGCGAGTGGGCGACAACGAGCTCGCGCGCATCGATACCGACGGCAGCGGTTACACTGTCGTCGCACCATGGCGCGGTCGGCCGTGGTCGCCGCGCCTCGCTTCGCGTGCCGAGCCACGGCTGCGACGCCGCGTCTCAATAGAAAATCGGCAGCGCCCCGGTGAAATCGGTGATCCAATTCGCCATGGTTCTGGATTGCCCAGCGCCGAGCGACGTGTCCCACGAATTGGTGATCACGCCGTTTACCCACTGCGACCGCTGATGGATGCCGGTGAGCGCCCAGCCGTTGCTGGTGTTGAGGAACGAGGGTCCGCCCGAGTCGCCGGGAGCGACGATCTGACCGTTCGCATTTCGCTCGTAGACGAATTCGCCCCAGATGGTCTGGCCGATGACGTGGAGCGCGGCGTAGCGCGCGTATCCGGCGGTGCCGTCGTCCTTCATCGCGTCTGTCGCGACGCCGAAGCCGAACGCGGTCAACCAGTCGCCGGCGGCACCGTTGAACTGTGTCGGCACCGCGGGCATGAACGGGTGCACCGGCATCCGCCAGCCCGGATGCGCCGGCATGTTGGCGGGCCATGAGAGCAGCAACATCCCGGCGTCATATCGTGCGGGCGTGTTGCCATTCGCCGGCTGGAAGTCGGGATGGTTCCACTCCTGAACGACGCTGATGTCCTGATCGTTCGCAAACGGGACGAGGACGACGATGCCGCGCGGCGTGCCCTGGACGCAGTGAGCGGCAGTGAGCACCCATTGCGGCGCCATGAGCGCGCCGGTGCAGATCGTGCCGTCGTTGAGGTTCTTGACCTCGACGAGCCACTCGAGCCCAGCATTGGGCCGCGCCGCGCCGGTTCCGTTACGAATGCCTTGTTCAACACCTTCCGACGGCGCCCCAGGGCTGGCGCCGTCGCAGCCCGCGATCAGTCCGAGGCCGATGATGACGACCGCCCTTGTCCCAATTGATGTGCTTCTGACGTCTCGCAACACGACGTGCCTCCTCGAGGGTTTCGCGAGGCGCGTAGCACGCGGTGTGCCGGGCGACGATCGCCGCGCCGGATGCGGCGGCGTGAGGCGTTACTGGCGACGCGACGTCGACGCGGGAGGGCTGGGACGTGTCCCGGACCGTTCCAGGGCGATACTCTTCACGCGACTGGCGACTTGATTGGCGACACCGCGCCGAGCGAGGTCAATGGCCCATGCGACAGCCGATCGCATCACCCGGGCGGCAAGCGCGTTGGTAGAGCATGGCTCGCGAGTCCGCCCGCGGGCGCGGCTGCCTCGTCCGAGTTGCACACGCGACGCGGCAGCGAGCGGCGAGCGGCGTCGTTGTCCCCAGGCACCCGGTCGGCGGCCCGCGAAATTGCGACGAATTGTTGGGCATGGGTGCTGCAGGCTCGAAATGTTCGACCAAGGAGCCGCATGCGCCTCTCGCTCCCTCACCGCCTCCGGGCTGCGACCTTCGTGGCGGCAGCCCTCCTCTCCGCCTGTAGCACTCCGTCGGAGAAGGGCGGAACCACCGGCACGACGCCGGCGCCGTCGGACCTCGCCCTGCCCGGTGACGACGCCGCGTCGCCGCCCGCTGCCGACATGGGGCAGCTCGCGGACGAGGGCACCCGCCCCGACGCGGCGAGCTGCCCGGCGACGACCGATCCGGTCAAGGCCGTCTTCGACGGCGTCGATCCGGCGCGGCTGACGCAGCTCCTCAAGGAGCTGACCGGCTTCGTGCCCGTCACCATCGACGGCGCGCAGGTCTCGCTCACCGACCGCTACCTTCCCAGCTCCAAGCAGCAGTGGCGTCGCTACTTCACGCAGTATTTCTCGTCGCTGGGCCTGACGGCACACGAGCTGGCCTATGCGACCAAGCACTCCATCGGCGAGACCCAGGGGCACAACGTCGAGGTGGTCATTCCGGGGAAGTCGCCCGACTCGGTCATCGTCATCGTCCACTACGACAGCATCGGGCCGGCGGGACAGGAGACGAAGAACCCCGGCGTCGACGACGACATGACCGGCATGGCGGCGCTGATGGAAGCGGCGCGCCTCTTGTCCGATCCGTGCCGGCAGCCGGCGTACACGGTGCGCCTCGTCGCCGCCGACTACGAGGAGCAGGGCAACCCGGGCCTCGAAGGCGCCCGTCAATACGCCACCTATATCAAGAATCTTTCGACCAGCCAGGGGTTCAAGCTGATCGCCGCGCAAGACTACGAGCAGAGCGGATGGAACTGCGCCATCGACAACTCGTGCGGGTCGACCAAGGGCGGCACGACCTTCTACGTCGTGAGCTGCTCGGGCAAGGAAGACGGCAGCAAGTACGACTTCCCCGCCCTCGGCGACGCCCTGGCGCAGGTGGCGGCCAGCTATTCGCCGCTCACGGTCTCGCGCGTGTGCATCGCGGCGCATAGCGATCACTACGCCATGTGGGAGATCGGCGTGCCGTCGGTGGTCACCTCCGAGAGCGGCAACAACCCGCGCTTCGATCAAGCGGGCGGCGACACCTTCGACCGCATCGACCTCGCCTACTACGCGCAGATCTCGCGCGTCGCCATCGCCTTTACCGCCAAGCTCGCCGGCGTCGCCACCCCGTAGGGGTCTGCTCGACTCGTGCGCAACGCTCCCCCACTCTGCGGGCTTTCGTCGACTCGGCCAAGGAGCGGGTTCCGCGCGAGGTCTGTGAAGCACGGCTCGAGAGCCCATCCGCTCGATCGCCCCTAATCTTGCGCGGCCCCGGCTGTACCTTCCTGTGGGAACGGAAGGAGCGTGAATCCATGTACAACGCGAAAGCCTACTCTGCTGCCAGTGCGACGTCGCCTCTCGCCCGCACCACCATCCCGCGGCGCGATCCGACGGAACGCGACGTGCAAATCGAAATCCTCTTTTGCGGCATCTGCCACTCGGACGTCCACCAGGTGCGTAACGAGTGGAGCGGCGTCATGCCCACGGTCTACCCGATTGTGCCCGGCCACGAGATCGTCGGCCGGGTCACCAAGGTCGGCGCGGCCGTCACCAAACACAAGCCCGGCGATCTCGCCGGGGTCGGCTGCATGGTCGACTCGGACGGTACCTGTCCCGAGTGCAAGGCGGGCCTCGAGCAGTACTGCCCGAACTTGACCCTCACCTTCAATTCCCCGGACAGGCACCTCGGAGGCGTCACCTATGGCGGCTACTCCGACAGCATCGTCGTCGACGAACGCTTCGTGCTGCGCATCCCGTCCAAGCTGAATCCCGCCGGAACCGCACCGCTGCTCTGCGCCGGGATCACGACCTACTCGCCCATG
Organism: Myxococcales bacterium; assembly: GCA_028287105.1. Classification (GTDB taxonomy): domain Bacteria; phylum Myxococcota_A; class Polyangia; order Palsa-1104; family Palsa-1104; genus JAQBQH01. The sequence continues at coordinate 6,885 of JAQBQH010000128.1, read as the reverse complement.
CGGCACTGGGGCGTGACGAAGGGCAAGAAGGTCGGCGTGGTCGGTCTCGGCGGACTGGGGCACATGGGCGTCAAGCTCGCGCATGCATTCGGGGCCCACACCGTCGTCTTCACCACTTCGCCGAAGAAGAAGGAAGACGCGCTCCGCCTCGGTGCCGACGAAGTGGTCGTCTCTCGCAACGCCGATGAGATGCAGAAGCACGCCGGCAGCTTCGACTTCATCCTCGACACCGTCTCCGCCGAACACGACATCAACGCCTATCTCAACCTGCTCCGCCGCGACGGCAACATCACCCTGGTCGGCGCCCCCCCGAAGCCGTTGGCCGTCTCCGCCTTTGGCCTCATCATGAGGCGCCGCAGCCTCTCGGGCTCCAACATCGGCGGCGTCGCCGAAACGCAGGAGATGCTCGACTTCTGCGGGGCGCACAACATCACCGCCGACGCCGAGGTCATTCCCATCCAGAAGGTCAATGAAGCCTACGAGCGCCTGCTCAGCTCCAATGTGAAATACCGCTTCTCCATCGACATGGCTTCTCTCAAATCCGAATGACCGCCGACTGAAGGAGAAACGTCCATGAGCAACGCGTCGAAGCAACCTGGACCGCACGCCGGAAAACCTCCCAGCGCCGCGCAACGAACGATCGGCGACTTCGCGCCAAAGCTGGCCGAGCTCACCGACAACGTGCTGTTCGGCGATGTCTGGGAGCGCTCGCAGCTGTCGAAGCGCGATCGCAGCCTGATCACCTGCGCAGCGCTCGTGGCTACCGGCAAGACCGAGCAGATGGCCTACCACTTCCCGCTCGCGATCGACAACGGCGTGAAGCCGGACGAGCTGGTCGAGATGATCACGCACCTCGCGTTCTACGTCGGGTGGCCGAACGCGATGTCGGCGGTGACGCGCGCAAAGGAGCTGCTCATGAAGAAGCAGCCGTGAAGCTGCGCCCCGAGGGCGTACTTTAGCTCGCGAACAATCGGAGGTGGGAAATGCAGAAGCGGCAACTCGGAAAGAGCGGTTTGGAGGTTTCGGCCATCGGGCTCGGCTGCATGGGAATGAGCTTTGGCTACGGTCCGCCCGCCGACAAAAAAGAGATGATCTCGCTGATTCGGACGGCCGTGGAACGTGGCGTCACGTTCTTCGACACCGCCGAGGTCTACGGCCCCTACACGAACGAGGAGCTCGTGGGCGAAGCGCTCGCGCCCTTCCGTGGGCGCGTGGCGATCGCCACGAAGTTTGGTTTCAAACCAGGCCCCGACGCTGGGAGATGGAGTGGTCTCGATAGTCGGCCGCAGCATATCAAGGAGGTCGCTGAAGCATCACTCGAGCGGCTCAAAGTCGAGGCGATCGACTTGTTCTATCAACACCGTGTCGATCCGGAAGTGCCGATCGAAGAGGTTGCCGGAGCCGTCAAACAGCTGATCCAGCAAGGCAAGGTCAAGCACTTCGGCCTTTCCGAAGCAGGAGCGAAGACGATTCGTCGCGCGCACGCGGTGCAACCGGTCACCGCAGTGCAAAGCGAATACTCGCTCTGGTGGAGAGCGCCCGAAGCGGAAGTGCTGCCCACCCTCGAAGAGCTCGGCATCGGCTTCGTTCCGTTCAGCCCGTTGGGCAGGGGCTTCCTGACGGGCAAGATCGACGAAACGACCCAGTTCGATGCGTCCGACATCCGCAACGTCGTCCCGCGCTTCACGCCCGAGGCTCGCAGAGCGAATCAGGCGCTCGTCGATCTGCTCGGCCAGGTCGCAGCGCGGAAGAAGTCGACGCCGGCGCAGATCGCGCTTGCATGGCTCCTTGCGCAGAAGCCGTGGATTGTTCCGATTCCGGGTACGACGAAGCTGAACCGGCTGCTGGAGAACATCGGAGCCGCAGACGTCGAGCTGACGCGCGACGATCTGCGCGAGATCGACAGCGCCGCTTCGAAGATCGAGGTGCGAGGGGCTCGCTATCCCGAGAGTCTGGAGCGATTGACCGGTCGCTGAGTAACACCAGACGCCCGCGGCCAACGATGGTAGAACCGAACCATGAAGGGTCGCGCAGGGGATGGAGAAGACTCCCCCGCATCGTCGACGATTACAGCGACGGCGCCGGCGGGTGCGGTGATGAGCCCAAGCTCTTCCCCTGCCACGCTGGAGCGTGGCGCCGAGCTTGGTCGCTACATCGTGCTCGGCCGCCTCGGCGGCGGCGGCATGGGAGTCGTCTACTCGGCGTACGATCCGGAGCTCGACCGCAAGCTCGCGGTGAAGCTCCTGCGACCGGAGGTCATGGCCGATCAGTCGCGGCTGCGGCGCGAAGCGCAGGCGATGGCGCGCCTGCAGCATCCCAACGTCATCGCCGTCTACGACGTCGGCTTGTTCTACGACCGGGTCTTCGTGGCGATGGAGCTGGTGGACGGGACGACGTTGGCGCGCTGGCTCGAAGAAGGCCAGCGATCGTGGGCCGAAGTGGTCGAAGTTTTCCGCCAGGCGGGCGGCGGGCTGGCGGCGGCGCACGCCGTCGGTCTCGTGCACCGCGACTTCAAGCTCGCCAACGTTCTCATAGGGCACGACGGCCGCGTCCGCGTGGTCGATTTCGGCCTGGCGCGGTCGCTCGGCTCGAGCAGCGAGCTGACCGACCTACCGGGTTTGACTTCGCCCGCGTCTCAATCGCTCACCCTGAACGAGACGATGACGCGCACCGGGGCGCTCCTGGGCACGCCGACATACATTTCGCCGGAGCAGTTCCGGGGCGAGCCAGCGGACGCGCGAAGCGACCAATTCAGCTTCAGCGTGGCGCTGTATCGGGCGCTCTATGGCGAGCGGCCCTTCGGCGGCGGGGACCTGAGCGAGATCGCTGCCGAGGTCGGTAGCGGTCGGCTACGCGCGCCGCCGAAGGACAGCCGAGTGCCTACGTGGCTGCGGGACGTCGTGCTGCGCGGGTTGGCGACCGAGGCCGATCGACGCTGGCCGTCGATGGACGCGCTGCTCGCCGCGCTGGCGCGCGATCCGGCGAAGGTGCGGCGCCGCCGGATGCTGGTCGGCGCCGCGCTGGCCGGGCTTCTGGCGTTGGTGCTGGGCTACCGCGGCCTCGAACGGCGCAACGCGTTTGTCTGCCGCGGCGCGGAGCGCAAGCTCATTGGCGTTTGGGACGAGCAGCGTCGGGCTGCCGTGCATGCGTCCTTCGTCGCCATCGGAAAGCCGTACGCCGAGGATGCGTTTCGCGGAGTCGCACGGGCCCTCGACGCGTATGCACGATCGTGGACGGCGATGCACACCGACGCCTGTGAAGCAACGCGCCTCCGCGGCGAACAGTCCGAAGAGCTACTCGATCTGCGGATGGAGTGCCTGTCGCAGCGACGCGACGAGATGCACGCCGCCGCAGAGCTGTTTGCGCACGCCGATGAACAGGTCGTCGAGAAGGCGCTGCAAGTGGCCAGTGGCCTCGGGAGTCTCGAGCTGTGTGCCAACACGGCGGCGCTCAAAGTCCCGGACCGTCGTCCCGCGGACCCAGCTACGCGCGCGAAGTTGGGCGATCTGCGGCGACGGGTCGCCGGCTTCCAGGCGCTCGAGGCGGCGGGCAAGTACCGCGAAGCCCTGCCGGGGGCGCGAGCGGCGGTCGACGAAGCGCGCTCGCTCGGCTACCGCCCGGTCGAGGCAGAGGCGCTCTTTTGGCTCGGACGGCTCGACTGGCGGGACGCCCGGGATCAGGAGGCGGAGGAGAAGTTCGTCGAGTCGGCCGCCGCAGCCGTGGCCGGGCGCGACGACTTCCTCGCCGCCCGGGGTTGGACCGAGCTGGCGCTCAACGTTGGCCGCGATCCGTCCCGCGTCGCAGAGGCCCATCGGTGGGAGCTGATCGCGGAGGCGGCGATCGCGCGAGCAGGAAACGACGAGCTGCGCGGCGACCTATGCCGCGCTCGGGGCAACATCCTCACCGGCCAGGAAAAGCCCGACCAGGCGTTGATTCAAGACCGCCAGGCGCTGGCTCTGTTCGAACACGCGTTGGGGCACGAGCATCCCAAAGTGGCGCGGGCGCTCACGGCGATCGGCGCCGACCTCATCGAGCAGGGACGGTCCGACGAAGCGCTGGTCAGTTATCGTCGCGCGCTGGCGCTCGCTGAGCGGTCGCTCGGTTTCCACCATCCCGACCTGGCGCTGCCTCTCATCGACCTCGGACTGATCCTGGGCGACCGCGGCCGGTTCGAGGAGTCACTGGCGGACATGCGCCGTGCACTGACGATCCGCGAGCAGGCGTTCGGGCCCGACCATCCCGACGTTGCCTTCGCGCTTGGTCGCCTCGCCGAGCCGCTCGAACGCGCCGCTCGTTACGACGAAGCGATAGCCAGCGGTCGTCACGCCTTGAAGATCTACGAGAAGGCGTTGGGTCCGCAGAGCGAGGAGGTCGCGTTTACCCTGAACCGAATCGGAGAGATCCTCTTGGACCAGGGCCGTTTCAATGAAGCGCTGGTGCAGTATCGCCGTGCTCTCACGATCTATCAGAAAGTGCTCGAGCCCGACGACACCAAGCTCGCGTATGCGTGGACCGGCGTGGGACGAGCCCTGCTGGGAATGCACGACGCGAGCGGCGCGCTCGGACCGCTCGAACGTGCGCTCATGCTGCGGGAGCGACAGCCGGGCGAACCGATGCTGATCGCAGAAACCAGATTCGCGCTCGGCAGAGCGCTCCTCGAGCACGGCGGCGATCGCGAGCGGGCGCGAAGGCTCGCTCGCGAGGCGCGCGTCGGATATGCAGCCGCCGGTCCTGGCTGGAAGAAGGAGCTGACGGCAGTCGACTCCTGGCTCTCGAGCCAGCAATAGGTGGAGCGTGTGCCCCATTACTATGGGGCGATTGCTTCGCGACGAGACCATGGAGTTCGCGATCAAAGCTGAGGTCCGCTATCCACGGGCGACCACGTTCACGTTCACGGCGCACAAGACGATGTACGGCGGCAAGCACATCGCCAAAGGAGACACTGTCTACGTGTTCGCAAGCGAGAACGAGGACGGGCGAGGCCTCGTCGCGTGCGGCATCGTCACTTCCGCCGAAGCGATCGCGAAGAAGCGTGGCATCGCACGGCAGACGCCGCGCGTCAGCATCACCGTCAGACGCACAGCGCTCGCGAAGGTGCCCCTGGGACGGACCGAGCTCAAACTCTTTACGAGTTGGAGCGACGGCCGGCCCGAAACCGAGCTCAATTTCAAATTCTATCGTCAAGCCACGAATAAGATCGTCGGCATCTCAGAAGGGACGGCGGCATTCCTGCACGAATTGGTGCGGTGAATGCGCCACCGAAGTTCAACAGCGCTCGTGACATCGCCAGCTCCCGTGTTGACGACGGAACGCCCGTGCTGGGCGACTCCTGCCCGCAACAGCTGCTGGAGGTTGGGCAGATCCAAGTCAATTCCGCGGGCAGGCCGCGGAAAACTTGTTCAAGACGCATCAGATTCGACCCAAGCGGATCATCAACATCGACCGCGAGACCGTGACGCGCACGCTGATTGCCGGTGGGATCGGCGTCGGTCTCCTGCATGCGGAAACGGCCAAGGACGCTCAGGCCCGCGGAGAAGTCGAGCTCGTCTGCGAAGCCCAGAAGTCGGTCCGCGTTCTGTTCGCGCATCTGGCGGGCCGCGCCCAGGATCCCGTACTGAGCGCCGTGAGCTCAATCGTTTCCCGGTCATGAATCAGGGCCGCTTCCGCCTCCTGTAGGGCTCGTTCATCAGCCGCAGGCTGTAGGACCAACGCGCGACCGAATCGGCGGGTGTTGCTAGCGCGCGCGTCCTGCTCAGTCTTATCCGGAGAGTGAATCCGTCATCGCGCATGAACGGAATTGCGAACGCAGCGCTACCGGGGAGCAGGCGCGTCCGAATCGCTTGCCTGGCGTGCTTATGGGCTGGCTGTTTCCCATTCGCGCGCGGCAAACCCGAGCCGCCGCGCACGCCGGCGATGGTGCAGCGGTTCGCTGACGAGACCAGCGCGCTCGGGATTGCGCCGTCTCCACCGCGGCTGGCAGACGTGACGCGTACGCTGGCGCGCGCGGTCGAGTCGCTGCCCCGCCTGCGCAAGGCGCACGAGCTCGGACAACAGATCGACGCCGAGGCGCACGCGATGGAGACACCGGGGACGGCCGCGCAGGAGGCGGCGCACGCACGCCGCAGCCTCGCGCTCGCGCTGCAGGCGATCGAAGGAATGCAGAAGCCCGCCGGCACATCGGCCGAGCGTCGGCGCGCGCTCGAAGAAGCACACCAGGCGATCGACGCGCTCGAACCTGCTTCACGCTCCGCCGAGTCGCGCGCGGCGATCGAGAACGCGTACCGCGCGGTCGGGCACGTCATGCTGCTGGTGGTGAGCGGCCAAGTCGGCGTCGCTGCCCGGGCAAGCGATCTGGGCGCACTGGTCACGCGCTTCGCGGTCCAGGACGCAGAGCAGGCCTGCCGCACCGGCGCGCAGGTTTTGTTCGCGATGGCAGCCGCCTTCGACGCGTTGCCCTCGCCTTCGTCGAAGGTGCGACAACTCGCCGCGGAGCTGCGCAGCCGCGCCGGTCGCCTGGCGTCGGCGACGGCGCTCGACTACTCGGCGCAGCTCAAAGAGGCGCTCGCGGTCGCAGAGAGTGCCATCGCTGCAGTCGAGAAAGCACAGCGGTTCTCGGCGCTGGAGATCCTACGCACGCAGGCGCACACGGCGATCGCGGCAATCAGCGCGGAACGGCCTTTCGAGCTGCAACGCCCCGCAGTGCAGGACGCGTTCCGGCTCCTCGCCGACGCGCTGACCGTCGCCGCAGCGCGCTGACCCTCGCTAGCGGTCAGTTAAGAACGAATAGCTTTGGGACGGCTGGGGTCGCGGACGCAGTGAGGCGACCTCCCGGCGTCGGAATCCGTCGCAGTCGCCGCTGCGCGGCGTGCTCCTCCATCGGGGCCG
>JAQBQH010000060.1 GCA_028287105.1 Myxococcales bacterium | reverse complement strand
TCGTAGGTCAGCGCCAGGTTGCACAGGGCCGCGGGGCGCGCCGAGAGCGCGTACGACTGGCGAAATGCGTCGGCGGCGGCCGCGTAATCCGAGCCGCGCAGCGACTCCACGGCGCGGTGGAAGAGCTGCGTCGCCAACGGCTCCTCGGCGCCGGCGCGCGCGCAGCACACGAGCGCTGCGCACGCGAGCAGCCCGGCTACTCGGTTTCGATGATCTCGCCGTGCCATGTTCGTGACGCCTGGGAGGAGGGCGCGGCCGAAAGGCGCCGTTTACGCCGGTGCGCGTCGGCAGTGTCGGTCGCGCGAGCAGGAGCTGGCGGCGCCGCCGTCGCGGGCAACGCGGCTCCCGCTGGTGGTGCGGCGGGCGTCGACAGCGGCGCCGTTGCCGAAGCCGGCGCGGCTGCGGAAGCCGGCGCCGACGCGCGAACCGTCGCGGACGCCGCGCTCGGTCGCCGCGCCCATCGCTGCCGCGCCGCTACCGCGCCTCCACCGATCGCCGCCAGCGCCGTCATCACCAGGAGCGCGCGCCGCCATCCGACGCCCTCGCGCTTTGGCGCCAAGCGAATCGGCTGCCCGGCCTGCCCCTTCGTGATCGCATGCGCCACCGCCGCCGCGCTCGCCAGCCGCTCCGTCGGCAGCTTGGCCAGCAGATTGTGCACGAGGTCATCGAGCCACCCCGGTACGTGCACCTCCGGCGCCACTTCGCGCATCCACGGAATCGGCGCCAACAGGTGCTGCTGGATGTACACGGCCGGAGTCGTCCCCTGATACGGCGTCCTTCCCGTGACCATCTGGAACAGCACCACGCCGAGCGCGTACAGATCGAACGACGGCGACGGCGACGTGCCGCGAAGCAGCTCGGGCGCCATGTACGGCATCGTGCCGAGGAACTGCTGGCTGTGCGTCAGCTGCTCGGAGAACGCGCCGTCGGTGCTCGCGGCCAGACCGAAGTCGAGCAGCTTGACGCCGGCTTCCCCGTCGCGCGGCAGCCCGATGTTCGACGGCTTCAGATCGCGATGGACGATGCCGACCCGGTGCACCTCGTCGAGCGCCTGGCACAGCGCCAGCGCCACCGCCAGCGCCTCGTCGACGGGAAGCCGACCGCAGCGTGTCAACCGATCGCGCAGCGTCTCGCCGTCGAGCAGCTCCATCACCAGATACGGCCCGATGTGCGGATCGACCGCGAAATCGATCACCTGCGCCACGTGTGGCGATTGAATCCGCCCGAGCGCGCGCGCCTCGCGATGGAAGCGCTTGATCTGGTCGGGCTCGACGAGCTGGCCGAGGAGGATCTTGAGCGCGAAGCGGCGGCCGATGCTCTCGTTCTCGACTTCGAACACGTGACCGACGCCGCCCCTGCCGATGACGGCGCGCACGAGATAGCGCCCAGCGACGATGCGGTCACCCACCGCGACCATCGTTCGAGGCACAAGGCCGTCGCCGTCGCTGTTCATTCGCCCTGCAATTCAAGTCGCTGGTGCGGAGGAGCTTGTTGCATCGCTTGGACGCTCCGAGCGCGAATCCTAGCAAGCAGTCGGCGGCTACGGTAGGAGTGCTCGCGCATTTCTCCTCCCGCCGTTGTTGCCGCCCAGGCCACACCCCCCGCCGCCCCACGTGTGACGACCGCGATCGCGTGCTAAGAGATCCTCGTGCTCCGCGCCTCCGCACTGACCATGCGCTACCCCGGCGGCGTCACCGCCCTCGACGACCTCACCTTCGAGGCGCGCCCCGGCGAAGTGCTCGGTTTCCTCGGCCCCAACGGCGCCGGCAAGACCACCGCCATGCGCATCTGCACCGGCTATCTCAAGCCGACCAGCGGCCGCGCCGAGCTGTGCGGCATCGACGTCGCCGCCGATCCCATCGCCGCGCGCGCGCGCCTCGGCTACCTGCCCGAATCGGTGCCGCTCTATCCCGAGATGCGCGTCGACGAGTACCTGCGCTACCGCGCCTCGCTCAAGAACGTCCCGGCGCGCGACCGCGCCGCGCGCCTCGAGGAAGCGCTCGCCGCCGTCGGCCTCGTCCCCGAGCGCCGCCGCATCATCGGCCAGCTCTCCAAAGGCTACCGCCAGCGCGTCGGTCTCGCCGACGCGCTCCTGCACCGCCCCGAGGTGCTCATCCTCGACGAGCCGACCGACGGCCTCGATCCCAATCAGCGCCGCGAGGTGCTCCATCTGGTGGCGCGCCTCGGCAAAGAGCGCACCGTCATCCTCTCGACGCACATCCTCGCCGAGGTCGAGTCGGTCTGCGCGCGCGTCGTCATCCTCGATCGCGGCCGCGTCATCGCCGAGGGGCGGCCCGCCGATCTGGTCGACGCCGAACGCGATCTCTGCCTGACGGCGCGCGGCGATCGCGCCGCCATCAGCGCCGCCCTCCAGGCCGTCGACGGCGTCATCGCCGTCTCGGGCGACGGCGAGACCTTCCGCGTCCGCTCGACCAAGGATGTCCGCGAGCCGCTCGCCCGCGCCGTCCTCACCGTCGGTGAGCTGCGCGAGCTGCGCCCGGCGGCGCTCGGCCTCGAGCGCGTCTTCGCCGAGCTGACCCGCACCTCCGTCGGGCGCGAGCGGGGTGACGCGTGAAGACCCTCGCCATCGCGCGCCGCGAGCTGGGCGCCTACCTCTTCTCGCCGGTGTCGTATCTGGTCATGACGCTGTTCCTGCTCGTTCAGGGCTACAGCTTCTGGCTCTTCCTCTCGATCCTCAACTCGCGCCCGACGCAGCACGGCGCCGTCATGCAGTACTTCTTCGGCGGCACCGTCCTCTTCTGGCTCTTCGTGATGTTCCTCGCCGCGGTCCTGACCATGCGACTCGTCGCCGAGGAGCGCCGCTCGGGCACCCTCGAGCCGCTCTTGACCGCGCCCATCGCCGAGGCCAGCGTCATCGTCGGCAAGTACCTCGGCGCCATCGCCTTCTACGTCGCGCTCTGGGTGCCGACGCTGCTCTACGTCATCATGCTGCGCGCCTACGCCCCCGCCGGCGCCGCCCCCGACGGCGGCCCCATCGCCGCCGGCTATCTCGGCACCTGGCTGGTCTCGGCCTCCGCCCTCGCCATCGGCCTCTTCTTCTCGACGCTGACGCGCAACCAGATCCTCGCCGCCGTGCTCTCGTTCGTCACGCTCGCCATGCTGCTGCTGCTCGGGCCGCTCGGCCGCATGGTGACGACGCCCGCCGTCGCCGCAGTGCTCAAGTACATCGACCTCTTCGGCCACATGGAAGAGTTCGGCCGCGGCATCGTCGACAGCCGCCGCGTCGTCTATCACCTCGGCTGGGTGGCGCTGGCGCTCTTCGCCGCCACGCGCGCGCTCGCCGCCGGCCGCGCCACCTCGTGGCGACGCCGCTCGCTCGTCGAGGTCGCGCTGCTCGCGCTCATCGTCGTCGCCGTCAACTACGTCAGCGCGCGCCACTGGCTGCGCGGCGACTGGACCGCCGGCCGCACCTTTTCACTCTCCGACAAGACGACGCAGCTGGTGCGCAATCTGCCGCGCGACGTCGACGTCATCGTCTTCATGCTCCCGACCGGCGACGAGGCCAACGATCTTTACGCCGACGTCAAGGAGCTCCTCGAGCGCACGCGCCGCCTCTCGCCGCGCCTGCACGTCGAGTACGTCGACATCGACCGCGAGCCGGAGCGGCTCAAGACCGTGGGCAAGAAATACGGCGTCTCGGGCGACGACCTGGTCGACGGCGTCATCGTCGTCGCCTCGGGCGATCAATCGAAGTTCATCACGCGCGCCGATCTCGCCGAGTACGACTACGGCGCCGCCGATCCGGGGCGCCCGCCGCCGATGAAGTCATGGAAGGGCGAGCAGGCGCTCGCCGCCGCCATCCTCACCGTCACCGACGAGCGCGCGCCCAACGTCTGCTTCATCGGCGGCCACGGCGAGCCCGCCATCGACGGCTTCGACCCCGAGGCGTACGGCGACTTCGCCGAGGAGCTGCGTCGCGATCATCAGGCGGCGCGCACCATCAACCTCGATCGCGGCGTCCCCGCCGACTGCGACGTCGCCGTCCTGGCCGGCCCCGATCGCCCGCTGCCGCGGCCCGACGCCGTCGAGATCGATCGTTTCCTCGAGCGGGGAGGGCGCCTGCTGGCGCTGCTCGGTCCCACGTTCGACGCGCAGGTGACGCGCTTCATCGACGTCGGCGTCGAAGATCTCCTCGATCGCTGGGGCGCCGCCCCGCGCCACGCCATCGCCGTCGACGAGCCGCGCCTCCGCGGCAGCGCGGTCGCCTTCGCCGTCACCGAAGGCTACGCCGATCACCCGATCACGCAGCGGCTCATGCACCACCAGACGCTGTGGAGCAATACGCGCGAGCTCCAGGCCACGCCCAAGAACGGCCTCGTCGCGCGCGAGATCGTCCACACCAGCGACGCCGGCTGGGGCGAGACCGATCTCGGCATCTTCTCCGCGCGCGCCGAGCTGCGCTACGACCCGGGCAAGGACGTCAAAGGGCCCATCCCCATCGCCGTCGCCGCCGAGCGCACCGACGGCACCGGCAGGGGCGCGCGCCTCGTCGCCTTCGGCTCCTCCGAGATCGCCTCCAACCGCCTCGTCCTCGCCGGCTACAACCGCGACCTCCTCTTGTCGTCGCTGGCGTGGCTCGAGGCGCGGCCGGCGCGCATCGCCATCGGCCCCCGTGCGACCGAGCACTACAAGCTGACCCTCGACGACAAACAGCTCTCGCGGGTCCTCGCCATCTGCGTCATCGCGCTGCCGCTCCTGGCGCTGCTGCTCGGCCTCGGCGTCTTCTGGGTCCGCCGCTCGTGAAGCGCGATCGCAGCCTCGTCATCCTCGCCGCCGTCGCCGCGCTGCTCTCGGCGTTCATCTGGTGGGATCGCCAGAAGCCAACCACCGACGAACGTCAGCGCGACCGCGACCACCTCCTGCCCGGATTCGCGCGCGCGACGGCGACCGAGATCGCCATCGAGCGCAAGGGCGCCGTCACGCGGCTGCGTCACGAAGCCAATTGGTGGATCGAAGGGCCGCCGCGGCGACGCGCGGACGACGACAACGTCGAGGCGCTCCTGGCCGTCCTCGAGTTCGGCCGCGTCGAGCGGCGCATCGGCCATCCCGACGCTGCGACGCTGACCAAGCTCGGCCTCGATCATCCGCGCGCGATCGTCAAGGTCGCCGGCCACACGCTGCGCCTCGGCGGCGACGATCCCTCGCGCGGCGTCTACCTCGTTCGCGACGACGAGCCCGACGCGCTCGTCGTCGAGCGCCGCCTCGCCGAGACCGCTGACGTCGATCCGCGTCTGTGGATCTCGATGCGCCCGACGCTGACCGACCCCTCCGAAGCGAAACAGCTCGCCACCGACGACTGGGCGCTCGAGCGCAAGGGCGGCTGGCGGATCACGCGGCCCGTGGTCACGCGCGCCGCCGATGCCAAGGTCGATGCGCTCGTGCAGGCCTTGCAGCGGGTACGCGCGCAGCGGCTCGACGACCCGTGCGCCGCCGACGGCGGCATCCACTTCAGCATCGACGGCGCTGCCCAAGCGCTCGTGCGCGGGCCGCTGGTCCTGCGCGGCGACGGCGCCTGTCTCCAGTTCCGTCCGACCGACCTGAACCTCTTGTCGACGCCGGCGGCGACCTACTACGAGCGGCGCCTCTTTCCGCTGCGCCTCGACGACGTCGTCGCCGCCGATCTCGGCCCGCTCTCGCTGCGCCGCGAAGCGGGAGTCTGGCGCATCACCGCGCCGCTCGCCGCCGCCGGCCCCGCCAGCGACGAGGCGGTGCGCGCCGCGCTCGAGCCGCTCCTGGTCGCCGAAGCCCGCAGCTTCTCGGCCGCGCCGCCCGCCGCGGGCGCCACCCGGCTGCGCGTCGCCACCCGCGACGACGACATCATCGTCGCGGTCGACGGCAACCGCGCCCGCCGCGCCGGCGAGACCGTCACGCTCGATCTCGCGACCGCGCCCGCCATCACGCTCGACGCCACGCGCCTGCGCGCGGCCGCCGCCGACCTCGGCGCTACTCCCTGACGCAATAGCCGGAAGTGCGATCTAGGCGGTGGCGCGAACTTTGTGCTGCTTGGCCGGCGCGAACGCGCGGCCTTCGAGATCGCGCTTGAGCGAGATGACCGACTGACGCACGGCCTCGATCAGCTTCGGCAGATCCTTGTCGGTCATGCCCTTGGTCGAGATCACGTCGCCGACCAACATGCGCATCGCCGTCGGCTCGTCGGAAAACTTCCAGGTGTCCTTGGGCAGCGCGTTGGCCGTCCCGGTGATGCCGAGCGGCAGGATGTCGACGCCCGCCTCGAGCGCCAGCTTGAACGCGCCCACCTTGAAGTCCTTGACCTGCCCGTCGCGGCTGCGCGTCCCCTCGGGGAAGAACAGCACGCTGACGCCATGGTCGAGGTAGTGCCGCGACCGCGCCATGCACTTCAAGATCGACGTCTTCTCACCGCGCCGAAGCGGAATGTACCCCGCGTGGTACATGAACCAACCCATGCACGGCACGTAGAAGTTCGACGCCTTCGAGATCCACTTGAAGTGCAGGTTCATGCAGTACGCCATCATGATGTCGCCCATGCCCTGATGATTGGACACGACCACCATCGGACGATCCTGCGGAATCCGCTCCTGCCCGATGACGTCGAACGACCACCGGTTATTGAGCTTCATGACGAGCCGACCCCAGGTCGTCGCGTACCAGTGGCCGATGCGCCGCTGCGGATCGAAGGGCATGGTCAGGAGGAACATCGGTAGCCCGACGACGTACATCGCCGAGGTCATCACCGCGATGCCGACCCAGATATAGAGTGAGCGAAGCGTCTGCCACATGGTTCCGAGCTCCGGTTACTTCTTTTTCTTCATCGCGGCGTTGCGCTTGGCCTCGAGCGCCTGCTCCTGCGCCTCGCCCTTGAGCGCCTTCTCCTCCAGCGCCTTGGCCGGCGACTGGAAGACGACGCCCTTGTCGTCGGTCATGCTGTCGAAGACGACCAGGCCGTCCGACGCGCCGAAGCCCGTCGGCGAGTTGATGCTGTAGGTGCCGGCGACGTCATACTGCTTGCCGACCGTCAACGCCGGCGGCTTCTGCTTCGGGCCGAGGTAATCGACCACCATCAGCGCCTTCTCCTTCTTGGTATCGGGCTTGTCGCCCATGAAGAAGTGCGGCTGATCGCACATCTTGCACGTCTGCCCCTTGGGGCACTTCGGGCAGATGTAGACCTCGAGGAGGTAGGCCTTGACCTTGATCTCCTTGTTGAGGTTCTCCGCCTTCTTCTTGCGAAGGCCGCGCACCGTGAAGGTCCCGTCGGGGTTCTTCTCGGGCACATCCGAAGCCGCGAACGACGGCGGCGACGGCAGGTCGACCTTGATCGGCGGAAGTGCCGTTGCTTCGGGCTCATTCATGGTCGCCCCGGAGGACGAGCCAGAGCATCCAGCGGCCAACAGCAAGAGGCCGATTACGTGCGCGATCCGCGACATAGGAACCCCTTTCAAAGGTGTCATGTCGACGGAGTTCGTAACACGTTAATTGCCTTTTTGCCAAGTAATTTGCGCACGATGTACGATGCATGGCGATGCTCGCCCGCGCCCTTGGTGCGCTCCTCTTCGTCGCCTTCACGCCGGCGTGCAAGCGCGTGGCGAAACCGGTCGCTGCCGACGGCGGCGCCGTCGTCGTGGCCAACGTCACGCGCCCCGATGGACCGACGATCGTGCAGTGCGCGCCCACCGGCTGTCCGGGTGACGGCGCCGCTCCGCCGCGCGACGGCGGCGAGCTGGTCGTTCACGTCGAGGCCGAGCCGGCCATCCTGTGCGACCTGGTGGAGCACGACGCCTGGAGCCGCTGGATCGCCGAGAACGAGATCATGGAGACGCTGCTCTACCAGGACCCGTGGTCGGGCAAGATCACGCCGCGTCTCGCCGCCACGTTCGAGCTCACCGCCGACGCGCTGACGCTGCACCTTCGCGCCGGCGTAAAATGGCACGACGGCAAGCCGCTCACCGCCGCCGACGTCGCCTACACCATCGGCCGCGCGCGCGACCCCGCCGTCGGCGCCGACCAGCGCAGCGACTTCGAGCCGGTCTCCACCGTCGAGACGCCCGACGCCGCCACCATCGTGCTCAAGCTCACGCGCCCGGCGCCGTTCCTCAAGCAGGCGCTGGCGCATCTGTCGATCCTTCCCGAGCACCTCTATCAGGGCAAAGACGTACGCCGCGCCGACGCCTCGCGCGCGCCCGTCGGCACCGGGCCGTTCAAGTTCGTCTCGTGGCATCGCGGCGAAGAGCTGATCATGGAGCGCAACGCCGACTACTGGGGTGAAAAGGCGCACCTCGCGCGCGTGCGCTTCAAGTTCGTGCGCGATCGCGAGGTCGCGTGGGAGCTCTATCACCGCGGCGACCTCGATCTGCTGTGGCAGGTGCCGTCGTCGCACTTCGAGGACGCGCGCAACGATCCCAAGCTCTCCGGTCATCGCCTGCTCGCGTGGACCCCGCGCGCCTACTTCTTCGTCGTGTGGAACACCGAGCGCGGCCGCCTCGCCGACCGCCGCGTGCGCCGCGCGCTCACCATGCTGCTCGACCGCCCGCGCTTCAACCAGGTCGCCTTCAGCGGCCACGCGCGCGACATCACCGGCCCCTACGTCCCCGGCACGCCGTCGTACGACGCGACGCTCCCGCCCCTGCCGGTCGACGCCGCCGCGGCGAAGAAGCTCCTCGACGAAGCCGGCGTCAAGACCATGAAGCTCACCTTCCTGGCGTCGGCGGGCTCGCGCACCGTCGAGCAGCTGGCGACGCTCATGAAGGAGGACTTCGCCAAGGCCGGCATCACCGTCGAGATCGCGACCGTCGACTTCGCGGTGCAGCTCGATCGCTTGCGCCATCACGCGTTCGACGCCTCGGCGCTGCAGTGGACGATGCTGCTCGAGCAGGACAACTTCACGCTCTTCCATTCGTCGCAGGCCGCCGGCGGCCAGAACTACGGCTCGTGGAAGAGCCCCGAGGCCGACGCGCTCCTCGACCAGATCCGCGCCACCGGCGACGACGACGCGCGCCACGCGCTCGACCGCAAGCTCCATCGGCTCGTCTATGACGAGCAGCCGTACAGCTTCATCTCGATGCGCGAGGTCGAGACGCTCATGCAGCGGCGGGTGCACGCGCTCGTCCCGTCGCAAGATGGCTTCAGCTTCGCCCGCGCCTGGGTCGATCCGGACGCGGCGGCCAAGTGATGCGGCTGGCGCGGCGCCTGATGCTGGTGCCGGCGACGCTGGTGGGCATCACGCTCGTCACCTTCGCGCTCCTGCATGCGCTGCCCGGCGACGCCGCGACGGTGCAAGCGGGCACTTCGCGCGGCGCCTCGCCCGAGTCGATCGCCGCCATGCGCCACGACTACGGCCTCGATCGCCCGCTCCTCCGCCAGTACGGGGCGTGGCTGGCGCGCTCGGCCCGCTTCGACTTCGGGGTCTCGCTCGTCGACGGCGAGCCGGTGCGCGCCAAGGTCGCGCGCGCGCTCCCGGTGAGCCTGTCGCTCGCGCTCCTGGCGACGCTGCTCGCGTTCGGCGTCGCCATTCCGCTCGGCGCCGCGCTCGGCTACTACGATCGGCGTCGCTGGGCGCGCGCCTCGTCGGCTGCGCTTTACGGCGGCTACGCGCTTCCCGCCGCCGCCGTCGCGCTCCTGGTGCTGCACGCCGGCGCGCCGTGGGGCGCGCGCACGCTGGTCGGCATGCTGCCGGCCGCCGCCTGCCTCGCGCTCGCCGAGACGGTGAAGCTGGCCCGCTATCAGCGCGGCGCGCTCCTCGGCGAGCTGGCGGCCGACTACGTCGTGACGGCGCGCGCCAAGGGCCACGGAGCGCGCGGCGTGGTCGCGCACGCGCTGCGCAACGCGCTGTTGCCGACGGTGACGCTGCTCGGCGCCGAGCTGCCGGCGCTGCTCTCGGCCGGCGTCATCGTCGAGCAGGTGTTCGGCCTGCACGGCATCGGCATGATGGCCTTCGACGCGGTGCTGACGCGCGACGTGCCGCTCTTGCTCGCCATCACCACCGTCGCTGCCGTCGCCACACTGGCCGGCGTGCTGCTCGCCGATCTCGCCTACGGCCTCGTCGATCCGCGGCTTCGAGGCCGCAGCGCGTGACGGCGTGGCAGCGCTTTCGCCGCGCGCCGGGCGCCCGGCTCGGTCTCGGCGTCATGCTCGTCCTCGTCGCCGTCGGTCTCGGCGCCGATCTGCTGGCGTCGGATCTGCCGCTCGCCTGTCGCCAGCGCGGCACGCTCCATCTTCTGCCGTGCCTCACGCGGCCGGCGGCGCTCGTCGACGGGGTCGAGCGCATCGACGGCTGGCAGCTGCGCACGCCCATCCCGTACGGCCCCTACGAGCAGCATCCCGGCGGCGTCACCGCGGTCCTGGCGCCGCCGTCGCGCAGCCACTGGCTCGGGACCGACGATCGCGGCCGCGACGTCGCCGCGCGCCTGGTCCACGGTACGCGCGCGGCGCTCCTCGTCGGCCCCTTCGCCGTCGCGCTCTACGTCCTTCTCGGTCTCGCCGTCGGGGTCGCCGCCACGCTCGGCCGCACCGCCGACTTCCTGCTCGGCCGCGCCGTCGAGGTCGGCCTCATGTTCCCGACGCTGCTCCTGCTCCTGGCCATCCAGGGAGTCACCTCGTCGACGTCGCTGCTCGAGGTGGCGCTGGCGATCGCGGTGACGCAATGGCCGCATGTGGCGCGGCTGACCCGCGCCGAGGCGCTGCGGGTCGCCGCCTCGCCGCACATCGAAGCGGCGCGCGCCGTCGGTGCCGGACGCGCGCGCATCCTCGCTCTGCACCTCTTGCCGCTGGCCGCGACGCCGGCGCTGACGACCGCCGCCTTTGGCGTCGGCCAGGCGGTGCTCTTCGAGACGGCGTTGACCTTTCTGGGATTCGGAGCTCCCGCACCGACGGCGAGCTGGGGAGAGCTGTTGGCGCAGGCGCAGGCCAGCGGGCTTCAGCCCTGGCTGCTGGTGCCGCCGACGCTGGCGATCGCGCTCGTGGTGCTGAGCTGCAACCTCGTCGGTGACGGCGTGCGCGCCGCGCTCAGCTCGACGGCGTCAGCGTGAACGGCGCGGAGTCCTCGCGCTCCACGGTCGGCAGCTGCAGCTCGGCGAGGGCCTCGTCGAGCGTGCGTCGGACGCGCTCGTAGGTATCGGGACGAGCGGGCTTCTGCAGTTCTTGATGAGCATCGCCGAGGAGCGTTCGAGAGCGCATGGCCGGCCGCTACAGCAACCGCCGCGCCAGCTTCGGAAACGCACGATTCCGCGTACTTCTGTGTCGCCGCGAGCGGCAACGGCTATTCGAGGAGCCGGCGCGCAACCCGGCCGTAGAAAAAGGCCACGCGGCTTTCCGGGGGCAGGTGTGTGATCAGGGCAACGTGAAGATCACGTGCCCCAGATCAATGGTGCCGGCCGTCGACACGTTCTCGGTCCCGACGTCGATCTGCGACAGCACTCCGCCGCGCGCATCGGTCAGGTTCATGAGCACGTCGAAGCGGCCCACGTCGACCGGTCCCGAGGTGCCCTGGTAGTCGCTGCACGCGAACGAATAGACGAAGCGGTTGCTGGTATCGACGTTCACGATGTCCATGTCGACGGACGCCGCGCCCGCCTGGAAGCAGTCCAGCGGTCCATAGAAGTTCGACTGAATTTCCCAGGTGGCGAAAAAGTTGTCCTGCACCTGCGGTGGGGTGGAGGGGACGACCACGGTTCCTCCGCCGCGCGATCCGCAACCGATCATGACGAGCGAAAGAACGGTGCCGAGGACCAGGTGGTTTGCTGTTCTCACGTGCGCCTCCTAGATGGAGGAGGCGGTGCACGCTCTGCGCCGTTTCGGGACCGCGGGCGATTACGAACGGCGGCGGCGTGCGACGAGGGCCACGAGCGCGCCGAGCAGGACGGCGATGCCGGCGAGCGAGCGGGGCGCTCGGCCGCTGATCGAGCAGCCGTGGGTCTTGTAGTCGTCGATGTTGACCTGCGCGCACGTCCCCGGATCGGACGCGGGCGGATAGGCGTCGACGATACCGGCGACGTCGTCGGCCTCCGGGCTGCGCTTGCCGGTCTCGTTCGGCTGCGCGAAGTTGTACATCGTTGCGTTCTTCAGTCGCTGCTGATCGGCGATGGGCAAAAGGAAGAGCTTGTCGCAGTCGGGCGGCGTGTTGCCGAACTCGTCGACCTCCTGCGCCGGCGTCGCCGAATCCTTGCAGGTATGGTCGAGCCCCTGGAGGTGGCCGAGCTCATGCGTGAGCGTGTTCTCGAGGTCGGCCAGCTGCGTGCCCGCGCGCGGCATCGCCGTCGTCGGCAGCACCGCGAACGTGAAATTGATGTCGTTGAGCTCGATGTCGGCGTCGAGGATGGTGCCGGCCTTGTCGCTGCCGTCCTGCACGAAGAAGACGGTGGTGATGCCGGCCGCCGACGCCGAGTAGCAGACGTTGTTCTGCTGCGCGTCGTTGGGATGACACCAGCGATCGCTGCGGAACTTGACCGTGTTGATGCCGTCGAGATGCGCCTCGAGCGTGGCCGGCGCCTGATACATGAGCTTCAGATAGGCGCCGCCACCGACGGCATCCTGCCAGTTGGCGATCGATTTCTGCACGATGGCGAAGAGCTGGTCGGCCGGCAGATCGGGGCTTCCCGAGAGGTCGGGCTGGATGAAGGCGCAGCCGCCGGACCAGTGCACGGCCACGCCCTTCTCGGTGCGCGAGCGAACGAACGCGTACGCGGTCGTCGCCGCCGTGGTGAGGAGCAGCGTCGCCGTCGCCGTCGCCCTGAGCGCGCGCCTCACTGCGCGCCCCGCACGAAGCGGGCGAGGTCGCGCTCGAGGTCGTCGAGCCGGCGCGGCTGCGAGGCGAGGATGCGTGCGTCGGGCCGGGTGAACGCGACGTCGGCGACATTGGCGGCGACCCGTTTGATGCCGTCGGCGCCGGTCACGACCGCGAGCTTGCCTTGCGTCATGCCGACGGTGTAGGCGGAGCCGCCTCGATTCTCGAGGAACAAGAGCACCTCTTCGCCGGCGACGAAGTGGGCGGCGCCGAACACCTTCATGCCGACCCCGCCGACGACGCCGCCTTCGCGACGGACGACGACGCGCTCGCCCGGCTTGGCGCTGCCCTTGTAGGCGCGCGAGACGCGGACGGTGACGTCGGTGTAGATGGCCTGGCGATCGTCGGTCCAGTGCGCGGCCAGCGACTCGACCGTGCCGAGCAGCACGCGGTCGGCGCGCGCCGTCATCGCCTGGGTGTCGAGCGGGACGAGAACGGTCGCGTGGGCAGCGGTCGCGACGCAGATCGCGGCGGCCACGAAAAGCTGCTTCATGGTATCCAGACTAGCATGCTGCGGTTGTACCGGCGCGTGTTCGTCGACACCTGGGAGCGGCTCAATCGGGAAGCGGCGGAGGAGCGCGCCCGGCTGCCCGGCTTCGACAACCGCGTCGCCATCGTGCTCATCCTGGCGGCGCTGGTACTGGTGTTCCAGGAGTACTACGGCGACCGTCCCAATTTCGACGCGGTGCTCGGGGCGCATTACGGCGGCTCGAAGTATTACTCGCTCTATAGCTTCGGCTGGTGGTCGGGCGCCAAGATCCTCGGCTATTTCGTGGTGCCGGCGTTGGCCACCTGGGGACTCCTGCGCGGGCGGCTGCGCGATTACGGATTCGCGGTGCGCGGCGTGGGCCAGCATTTATGGATCTACGTCGCGCTGTTTGTCGCCATCTTGCCGGTCGTCGTCATCGCGTCGTACACGCGGCCGTTCCTCGAGACCTACCCGTTCTACAAATACGCGGCGCGCAGCTGGGTCGACTTCATCGCCTGGGAGCTGATGTACGGCGCGTCGTTCCTGGCGCTCGAATTCTTCTTCCGCGGCTTTCTACTGTTCGCGCTCAAGCGCACGATGGGCGCGTACGCGATCTTCGTGATGATCGTGCCGTACTGCATGATCCACTTTCACAAGCCGGTCGCCGAAGTGTGCGGGGCGATCTTCGCCGGCGTCATCCTCGGCACGTTGGCGATGGCGACGCGATCGATCTGGTGCGGCGTGCTCATTCACGTGTCGGTGGCGTGGACGATGGATCTGCTCGCGCTCATGCACACGACCGGGTTGCCCGGCAGCGGCCGCTTTCTCGGCGAGCTCTCGCAGCTGCCGTGAGGCGCGCTCTCGCAGCTGCCGTGAGGCGCGCTCAACGCGCGGCGAGCGTGATGGCGGCGGCGGCATAGCCGCCAGCGACGAGACCGACGAGGCCGGCGGCGACCGCCAGCGACTGCGACGGCGAGCGCCGCAGCGACGCCGCGATGCCGATTCCCGCGGCGACGAGCGCGAGCAGCGCCGCCAGCGCGAACCAGATGGGCTGCGCGCACCACGGGCAGTGCGGCGGCGCCGGCGAGCGGATGTTGCAATGCGCGGTCAGCGACACGAGGCCGCAGCCGCAATGGAACATCCAGTTGCAGAAAGGATGAGCGCCGACGATCGCCACCGCCGTGACGATCGCCGGCGCGGTCCAGCGACGGGTGCGCGGTCCAGACACTCCCGTCATCTTAGTGCGAAGGCTTGCGAAGGCGAGGTCTACGCCGACTTCGGCTTGCCGGACGCGGAGCTCTTGATCTTGTCGCCGCGGACCAGCTTCTCGACCTTCTTGGCGAGCTCGTCGACCTTCGTCGTCAGCTTGCGCAAGTCGTCGTTGGACGCGAAATCGAGGGCGCCACGGACGCGGCCGACGACTTGATCCCACGCGCCGCGAAGCTGCGCCGGAACGTCGTCGAGCTGCTCGCGGACGTCGTTGACCGAGTCCTTCGCCTTCTTCTCGAACAAAGCTACCTGCTTGACCGCCTTCTTCTCGAAGCCCTCGAGCTGGTGCTTGGCATTCGAGAAGGTCCCCTTCAACTTCTGACTCACCGTCGCCATTGTTCCTCCTGATTCGGTAACGCGACGCGTTACGTATTCCATCTTGCGCATTGCGTCATGAAAGTCAAGAGGGCAAGATTTTCCCTAGGCGGATCAGTGGTTTCTGACGACAAAGTATTACACCGAATTACAATCACGTGACAATTGATGCTCTATAACGTGGGCCATGACGCAGTGGTTCAACTTGGAGAGTGTCCTCATCACGGCCTACCTGGTCGTGTTGCTGACGTTGGCGATGTATGGCTTCCACCGCTCGATGTTGATGTACCTCTATTTCCGCAGCCGGGGTGCGGATCCGTCGCCGCTGAAGAACTTCACCGAGCTGCCGGTCGTGACGGTGCAGCTGCCGCTGTTCAACGAGATGTACGTCGCTCCGCGCCTGCTCGAGGCGATCGCGCTGCTCGGCTACCCGCGCGACAAGCTGGAAATCCAGGTGCTCGACGACTCGACCGACGAGACGCAGGAGCTCTGCCGCACCAAGATCGAAGAGCTGCGCGCCACCGGCCTCGACATCGTCTACATCCATCGCACCGATCGCACCGGCTTCAAGGCGGGCGCGTTGGAGCACGGAATGAAGACGGCGAAGGGCGAGTTCATCATGGTGTTCGACGCCGACTTCCTGCCGCCGCCGGACATCATCGATCGCACCGTCCACTTCTTCACCAACGACACCGTCGGCATGGTGCAGGTCCGTTGGGATCACGTGAACCGCGACTACTCGCGGCTGACCGAGCTGCAGGCGATGATGCTCGACGGCCACTTCGTCATCGAGCACACCGCGCGTCATCGCTCGGGCCGCTTCTTCAACTTCAACGGCACGGCCGGCATCTGGCGTCGTAGCGCCATCGAGGACGCGGGCGGCTGGTCGCACGACACGCTGACCGAGGACATGGATCTGTCCTATCGCGCGCAGCTCAAGGGCTGGCAGTTCATCTATCTGAAGGACGTCGTCTCGCCGGCGGAGCTGCCTGTGGAGATGAACGCGTTCAAGTCGCAGCAGTTCCGTTGGGCCAAGGGCTCGATCCAGGTCGCCAAGAAGTTGCTGCCGCAGATCCTGCGCTCGAAGGACGTGCCCTTCAACGTCAAGGTCGAGGCCTTCTTCCATCTGACGAACAACTTCGCCTATCCGCTGCTGCTGCTGCTGTCGATGCTGCTGTTGCCGAACCTGCTCGTGCGCACGCACCACGGCTGGCGCGAAGTGCTGGTGATCGATCTGCCGCTCTTCTTCGGCACGACGCTCTCGATCGCGACGTTCTACATCTCGTCGCAGCGCGAGATTCAGCGCCACTGGAAGCCGACGCTGCGCCGCCTGCCGCTCATGATGTCGCTCGGCATCGGCCTCTGCATCAACCAGACGCGCGCGGTCATCGAAGCGCTCTTCGGCGGCTCGAGCGGCGAGTTCGTCCGCACCCCGAAGCACGGCGTCGTGCGCCGCTTCGAGGGCTGGACGGCGAAGCGCTACCGCGCCACCAAGACCCTCATCCCCTTCGTCGAGGTCCTCTTCGCGCTCTACTTCGCGGTCGCGACCGTCCTCGCCATGCACGCCGGCCACTTCGTGTCGGTGCCGTTCATGATGCTGTTCACGATGGGCTTCGGGTACGTGGGCGTGCTGTCACTGCACCAGTCCCGCTAACACCGCCCCCGCCTCCGCACTCCGCACTGCCGCACCGGCCCGCACCCTCCCGTACCTCTCGCCCGTTCCCGTTCCGTACCACCGACGCTCCTCGCTACCAGCCCTTGCGCTCTACGCTCCAGGTGCGGGAAGGGGAACGGCAACGGGCGCTCGCGCTGACGCGGTCGCCTGAAAAACAAACGGCGCAACCGAAGTCGCGCCGTTTGAGAACTGCCGCCTACCGCTCTGCCGATGGAGAAGAAGTTTGAACCCCTACATTTAGTAGGTGGGCTCGACTGATTAACCGATATGGGCTTCCCGACTAGCGGGTATGCACGCCTCGATCAGCGGTCGATCCCGGGCTCAAGATCGTAGGGAAAAAACAATTCCTCCTGTCGCACAGAGCAGACGGCGCTCACAACATTATAACCGCTC
>JAQBQH010000030.1 GCA_028287105.1 Myxococcales bacterium | reverse complement strand
GCGCAGATGAACGCCGGCGCGCGCGCCACCGCCGCCCCGCTCCTGCTCTTCCTGCACGCCGACACGCGCCTGCCCGCGTGCGCCTTCGACGCCGCCGAGCGCGCCATCGCCGACGGCGCCGTCGGTGGCTGTTTTCGCGTGCGCATCGCCTCCGCCGATCCACGGCTCAAGCTCGCCTCCGGCATCATCAACCTGCGCAGCCGCCTCATGGCCTCGGCCTCGGGCGACCAGGCCATCTTCGTGCGCCGCGACGTCTTCGTGCGCATCGGCGGCTTTCGCGAGGTGGCGCTGTGCGAGGACCTCGACCTCGTGCGCCGCGTGGCCAAGGAGGGGCGCTTCGTCCTCGCCGACGGCGAGGTCGCCACCTCCGCTCGTCGCTGGCGGAAGTATGGCGTCACCCGCACCATCGCGCTCATGTGGGCGCTGCGGCTCGGCTACCATCTCGGAGTCGACCCGGCGCGGCTGGCCCGCTTCTACGCCGACGCGCGCTGAGACGCACGCGCCGAGGCCGCGTGCTGAACACTCGACCGATTCAGCCTACACTGGAGATCGCATGGGCTCGCATGGATGGGGACAACCGACGCTGTACCGCCCGTCGCCGTCGGAGAACGCCGACCTCTCGCGCCTGCTCGACGCGCGCATCGACGGCTTCGAGACGCCGTATCGCACGCCGCGGCAGGTGCTGGGGCGGCGCTCGACGGTCGGCTGCGTCGCGCTCGAGGTCACGCAGCGCTGCAACCTCGACTGCACGCTCTGCTACCTCTCGGACTATTCGGAGAGCGTCCCCGATCCGCCGCTCGACGAGCTCAAGCGCAAGGCCGACAACATCAAGCGCCTCTTCGGCGTGCAGACCAACGTGCAGATCACCGGCGGCGATCCGACCCTGCGCAAGCGCTCGGAGCTGGTCGAGATCGTCCGCTACGTCGCCTCGATCGGCCTCAACCCGGCGCTCTTCACCAACGGCATCAAGGCGACGCGTGACCTCCTCGCAGAGCTGCGCTCGGTCGGCCTCGTCGACGTCGCCTTCCACGTCGATGTGACCCAGGAGCGCAAGGGCTACACCTCGGAGCTGGCGATGAACGAGATCCGCGACGAGTATCTCGATCGCGCGCGCGGGCTCGGCCTCGCCGTCATCTTCAACACCACCGTCTGTAACGAGAACCTCGACGAGATCCCGGCGCTGGTCCGCTACTTCGTGTCCAAGGCGGGAGAGCTCGGCATGTGCTCGTTCCAGATGCAGGCCGACACCGGCCGCGGCATCCTGCACAAGCGCGGCCACGCGCTGACCAAGCAGCACATGCGCGCGCTCATCGACGAAGCGTGCGGCGCGCGCCTCTCGTGGGACGCCGTGCTCATCGGCCACCCCGACTGCCACAACATCGGCTACGCGCTCGTCGTCGGCGGCGACAGCGGCCGCCCCCAGGTGGTCGACCTCTTCGACGACGAGCGCATCGTCGAGCGCTTCCTCGCCGACTTCGGCACCGTGCCGCTCGATCGCTCCGACGTGCCGCGATCGGCCCTCGCGGTGGCGCGCCACATCTTCGCCGAAAAGCCACAGTGGCTCACCTTCGGCGGCGCCTTCGCCTCGCGCCTGGCGCTGCGCATCGCCCGCGCCATGTGGAAGACGCGCTCGACCCACGTCGGCAAGCTGAGCTTCTTCATGCAGAATTTCCAGGACGCCGACAACCTCGACCCGGCGCGCATCAAGCACTGCAGCTTCTACGTGGCCACTGCCGAGGGGGCCGTCTCCATGTGCGAGCACAACGCGCGCCGCGACGAGTTCATCATCCCGGCCAACCTGGTGCGCGGTGTCGACATCAAGCCGTCGCGCCCGCCCATCGCCGCCGTGCCGCGCGACGCCGAGCATCGTCCGCTGAAGTCGTGAGGCCGTCGTGATCCGCCTCGGCAGCACGTCGTTCATCTTCCCCGATCACATGGTCCCCAACGTCGAGCGGCTGGCCGCCCGCGTCGACGACGTCGAGCTGCTCCTCTTCAGCGTCGACGAAGATCTGCCCGGCGGCGAGGACGTGGCCGCGCTGCAGCGACTCAAGCTCGAAAACGAGCTGAGCTACACCATCCACACGCCGCTCGACGCCAGCCTCGCCTCGGCGGACGAAGCGCGCCGCGCCGCCGGCGTCGACAAGGTCCGCCGCGCCATCGCCTGGGGCCGCCCGCTGGCCCCGTTCGGCTACACCGTGCACGTCTACCTCGGCGACCAGGAGCACGATCCGTCGCCGCCGCGCGATCTCGACGCCTGGCGCGAGCGCGCCCGCCGCTCGCTCGAATCGCTCGTGGGCGACGGCCTCGCGCCGGCCGACCTCTGCGTCGAGTGCATCGACTACGACTTCGAGCTCATCGCGCCGGTCGTGCGCGACCTCGGCCTCTCCGTCGCCCTCGACGTCGGCCACCTCATGCGCGACGGCATCGCGCTTCTGCCCGTCGTCGACCGCTGGCTCTCCAAGACCCGCATCTTCCAGGTCCACGGCACGCGCCCCGACGGCCGCGACCACAAGTCGCTCGCCTACGCCCCGCGCGCCGAGCTCTCGTCGCTGGTGCAGACGCTCAGGGCCCGCAGCTGGCGCGGCGTCTTCACGGTCGAGGTGTTCGATCCCGCCGACCTCGACGAGTCACTCGCCATCCTACGAACGGAAAATGTCGGGAGAGACGATCGCGCTGATGAGAAGTAACTTTCCAATCAGCACCGCCACGTAAATCTGGATGTCGGTGGTGTCGGCGAACGCGAAGGGCAAAAAGAAGACGCTCAGCGCCAGTGCCCCCTGTATCCAGCGCAGCCGCGCGCGACGGTGCATGATCGGCGCCATGGCGACGATCGCCACCCCGCCCCCGAGCTGCGTGGCGCCATAGCCGTCGAGACCGGCGCCCGAGATCCATGGCGCCGCCGCCAGCGCCACGCCAAGGAACGATCGAAACGTGGCCAACCCGACGATGGCCCGCAGTTTGCGATCATCCAAGGGCATGGCCCGCAAAGTCACCGAGTTCATGACGCCCACGCCCGAGTGCTGCACGCCCGACGACAGCGTCATCGAAGTGGCGCGCATCATGGAGCAGCGCGACGTCGGCATCGTGCCCATCGTCGAGAGCCAGGACACCCGCCGCATCGTGGGCGTCCTGACCGATCGCGATATCGTCCTGCGCGTCGTGGCCGAGGGGCGCGACCCGAACCTCGTGGTCAGCGTGCACGACATCATGACCGACGACGTGGTGAGCTGCTCTCCCGACGCGGACCTTCTGCACGTCGAGGAGCTCATGAAGACTCATCGCGTTCATCGCGTACTGGTCTGCGACGAGCAGCGCTCGGTCGTCGGCATCATCGCCACCGCCGACATCGCCCGCTGCGCCGACGAGACCACCGTCGGCGACACCGTCAAATCGATCACCAAGCCGTAGCTCAGCCCAGCTCCTCTTTGAACAGCTTCTTGACGCGCTCCCACGCGTCGGCCGCGCTCTTGGCGTTGTAGGAGCCGCGCTGATCGCAGAAGAAGCCGTGCGTGGCGTCGTCGTAGACCACGACCTCGTGGCGCACTTTGCCCGCTTCCAGCGCCGCCTTGATCGTGGCCACCTGGTCCTGCGTGATCATCGGATCGTTCTTGCCGAAGAGGCACAGGATGCGCCCCTTGATGTCCTTGGACCGCTCGACGGTCTTGGGGCCGCCGCCCGGTCCGAAGGTGGCGATCCCGCCGCCGTAGAACGACGCCGTCGCCGTGATCGGCTGCGTCGCCGCCGCGAGATAGGCGATGTGGCCGCCGATGCAGAAGCCGATGGCGCCGAGCTTGGTCGCGTCCGCCTCGGGACGCGTCTTGACGTAGCCGATGGTGGCGTTGATGTCCGCCGTCAGCCCCTCGAGCGTCAGCTTGGGAATCAGCTCCATGCCGCGTTTCATGTCCGCGTCGGTGTAGCCGCGCTGCGTGCCCGGCTCCCAGGCGCGATGGTGATAGTCGGGCGCGATCGCCACGTAGCCTTCGCCCGCCAGCCGCTTCGTCACGTCGCGGATGTGCGCGTTGACGCCGAAGATCTCTTCGAACACCAGCACCGCCGGCCGCGGTCCCTGCCCTTCCGGCAGCGCCAGGAAGACCGGCATCTTCTCGCCATCGACGTCGAGCGTGACCTCTTCCGTGCGCACGTTGCCCATCGTTTCCCTCCGCGTGGGCGGCGAACTTAGCACGCGCGTGTTAGGTTTTGTCGTGTGAGCCACACGCCGGCACCGCACGACGAGCTGCCCGGCCGCCACCCGTGGGAGGAGCCGCCCCCGGACGGCTGGTCGTCGTCGCTGCCCGACCTCGGCAAGGAGCTCGGCCTGTTCGTCGTCTCGGCGGCGCTGCTCTTCGGCGTCATTCGCATCATCCATCACGCGCGCAAGCTCGGCATGGTGGAGCAGCACGGCTTCGCCTTCGCGCTCTTGATCGCGCTGTGGCTCTCGGTCTGCCTCATCGCCGCCTCGCTCTCGGTCTATCTCTACCGCCGCCTCGGCGGGCTCGGCATCCTGACCGCCATGCTCACCGACTACGGCCGCCTGGCGCGCATGGGCGGGCGGCCACCGGTCTGGCTCGACGCGCCGCCATCGGGCGGGCTGCGTGTCGCTCACCTGTCGGATCTGCACGTCACCGAGACCGACCTCGTGCGCATGGTCGAGCGTCCACATCCGGGCGGCAATCGCCAGCTCGATCGCGTGCTCGATTCGCCGCCGCTCTACGACGCCGACGTCATCCTCGTCACCGGCGACGTCACCGATCGCGGCACCGCCGCCGCGTGGCGCCACTTCCTCGACGCCGTCGAGGAGCGCGAAATCGCCGACAAGATGGTCATCGTCCCCGGCAACCACGACATCGCCTTCGTCGACCACATCGTGCGCAAGCGCGCGCTGCGGCTCGATCGCTTCGGCATCGTGCAGCTGGCGAACCTGCTCAAGTTCTGCGAGGCGTTCGCCGACACCATGGGCGGCCGCCACGGCGTGGTCTGGATCGACGGCGAGCCGCGCCACTACGCCGAGGCCTGGGCCGAGGCCGAGAAGGCGGTGCGCCCCCTCGTGGCCGAGCTGCCGACGATGGCGGTGCCGCCCTTGACGCTCCGCCGCTGGTTCAAGCAGCGCCGCGCCTTCTTCGACTACGTGGAGAAGATCGAGTCCGCCCGCGCGCGCCTGATGGAGCTCTTTCCCGTCGCCATCCCGATGGCGCACGCCGACTCGGTCGTCTTCGTGCTCAACTCGGTCTCGCGCGTCTCACGCCATCCGGCGCTCAACGCCATCGGTCGCATCGGGCGCGGCCAGTACAAGCGGCTCGACAAGCTGGCGCGCCAGTTTCCGCAGCGCTTGAAGCTCGTCGCCGTGCACCATCACCTCGTGCGTCGCGGCGAGGAGCAGTCGGCCAAGTTCGTGACCCGGCTCTTCGCCAAGTTCACCGTCCTCGGCGACTCGCGGCCGCTGGTGAAGTTCTGCATCCGCTGGGGCGTGCGCGCGGTGCTCAACGGCCACCGCCACCTCTCCTATCAGCTGCGGCTGCCGACGGGGACGGTGCTGCTCGCCGCGCCGTCGTCGACGCTGGGCGACGAGCTGGCGCACGACGCGCGCCCGCAGTTCGAGCGCTACGACTTCGCTCCGCGGGCCGACGCCGACACGGTCGGCATCTTCCGCGCCGCCATCCGCCTGCCGCGCGATCCGACCCCGCCGCCGCCGCCCATTCAGGCGGACGACGCGGACGAGCCCGACGACCCCTCGGGGCCGCCTACTTCTCTACCGACGTGATGAAGTATTCGTGCGGCGTGCAGCGCCACCACGACTTCAGATCCTGACGATAGTGCAGCGTCACGCGGGAGCCGGCGCGCTCCGCTTCCCGCATCTGCTTCATGATCGGATTGGCGTCTGAGTAGTTGTCGACGCTGAACGTGAAGACCTCGACGTTCTGTCCCATCTGCCCGCCTGCCAGCGCCAGCTCCCCCTCGGCGTAGCGGCAGATCGGCGTGCCCTTGACCGACAGCTTACGCACGATGCCCGTGCGCTCGCCCTGCGAGTAGCCGTGATACCACCAGAAGCGAAGCCCCTGCCACGCCGCCAACAGCATGACGACCGCGAGGAGGGCCAGAACGATCTTGAAACGCGGTCCGATTTTCATGGGGTCACCCTATCATTAGCGTGCGCTTCCCGCGCGCGTATGCAACCCAACGTTCGCAGTGCCGTCGATTGTTCCCGCTGTCGACGGAGTCAACTGCGCGAGACCATGCACGTGCGGGCGCGTAGACGCACGGCATCCATCCTGCTTGGTACGCTCGACGATGCGTATGAGCTTCCTCGCTCTCGTCCTCTTCGTGGCAGTCCCCGCGTCGGCAGTGGAGGTCGGCCTCTCGGGGCCGTCGGTGTTCGGCGGCAACGTCGAGGGCGCGCTCGCGGCGGCGCGCGCCATCGAAGGCACCGGCACCGCGTGGGTGCGCGTCAACTTCCGGCTCGACGTCTGGAGCGCGCCCGACGACGCGACCGCGCGGGGGCCGCAACTGCTGACCTGGTTCGCCGCCTACGATCGCCTCGTCGACGAGCTGACGACGCACGGCGTGCAGGTCTACGGCGAGATCGGCGCCGAGTCGGTGCCCGGCGGCGGCGAGCCCGACTCCGACGACTTCGTGCAGCGCTACGCCGCCGCCTTCGTCCAGATCGCCGATCACTTCCGCGATCGCGTGCGCGTCTTCGAGACCTTCAACGAGCCGAACAACTGGCGCGACGCGGTCTCGATGCGGCCGGCGGTCTCACCCTACTACCTCGCCAAGATGCAGCAGGAGATCTACTTGAATACCAAGTTCAATAACGGGCGCGGCGCCGACCCGTGCGCGCAGGTCGTCATCGTTTCGGGCGCGCTCTTCTCGTCGGAGGATACCAACGCGGCCGACTATCTCGCCCAGGTCTACGCGGCCGGGCGCGACCAATTGGCCTGGGATTGGATGCACGAGCACGTCGGCAGCTATCCGCTCGACGGCATCGGGTATCACATCTACGTCGGTCAGGGCGGTGGCGCGACGCCCGCCTCGGTGCAGGCGGCGACGCGCGCGAACCTCGACGGCGTGTGGGCGGCGGTCGCGGCGCGCGACGACGGCGCGGCGGCGAAGCGCATCTGGCTGACCGAGTTCGGCTGGACGATCGATCAGGTGTCGGCGGCGCAGCAGGCGCAGCTCTTGACCGCGGCCTACGCCGCCTACGACGCCGACCCGCGCGTGGCCGCCGCGTTCTGGTTCACCTATCAGGATTTCCCCGGCGGCCGCTACGGCCTCTTCGACGACGGCGGCCTCGATCAGAGCCATCGGCGCCCCGCGTATGCGGCGTTCACCGCGGCGGCGGCCGACTATCGCCCGCCCTTGTCGGCGACCTTCACGGCCGACGACGTACCGGCGTCGATGGCGCCCGGCGAGACACGCACGATCACGATCACCGCGCGCAATCTTGGTCGCGCCACTTGGCGCGAGGCGGACCTCCATCGACTCGGCGCGGCGCCGGGCTGTCCGTCGGCGGCGGCGGCCAACACGTTCGCCTTCACACCGGCGGCGCCGGGCTACGCCACGTCGCCGGTCGATGCACGCGTCGCCCTCGGCGCGAGCGTCGCGCCCGGCAGCGACACGACGTTCCAGGTCGCGGTGACCGCGCCCAACCGCGATGGCGACCACGTCCTGGCCGTCCGCATGGTGCAGGATGGCGTGGCCTGGTTCGGTGACACGCTGCGCCGCACCGTCCACGTCAGCGACGCTGGCGCGACCGGAGGCGATGGCCCCGCAGGCAACAGCGCCGGGGGTGGGGCTGGCGACGACGGGTCGCGCAATGCCGCGAGTGGCAACCGTAGTGGCTGCTCGATGTCCGCGGCCGGCGCGGCACATGACCGTCGAGACCGCGGCGAGCCGGGTCCCGTAGCCCCGCTGGTGCTCCTGGTCAGCGTGCTTGCAATTTTCCTCATACAGAAAAAACGTCTATCTGACGCACACTTACATGGGGTATCCGTACCGCTACGATGGAGTCCCGCGCCCCAGGGGAAACCGGCACCATCGAGTGCGTCCTTGCCGGGGTCAAATCACCCCGTTTGAGCGCACCTGATCGCGCAAAGCCGCACGGGACGCGGATCCGAGAATCGGCACCGCCCGTGCAAAAGGGGTCGGGCGGAGGATCGGGCAATGAACGACAAAGTCATCGTCACCGGCATCAGCGTGATCAGCGACCCAGACCCGTGGGACGTGGGCATGGTGACGGAACGACTTCCCGCGCAGGAGCTCTACGAAGACGGCATCGAGCCGGACGAGCCGGTCGAGCGCGAACGCGCCGCCTGATCCGACCTCCCGCCTACCCCCACTTCACGCGTCGCCGTTCGCCCTACCTGTGCTTCAGCAGAGCTGCGCGGCCCTACCTGGCCGGCAGCTCGCCGGGATGCGCCTTGCGGTACTCCTCGAGCAGCTTGGCCACCTCGGCCTGGAACTCCTTCGAGAACTGCGCGCCCGCCTTGTCGGCGACGGTCATGGCGCGGCGCGCGACCTCGCGCTGCATCTCGACCGGCGTGGGGATGATCTGCAGCCCGAGCTGCTTGACCAGCTTCTCGAGCGCCTTGGTGTTGTCCTCGCGCACCTGCTTCTTGACGTCGACCTCCATGGTGCGCGCCTCCTCGATGACCATCTTCTGATCTTCGGGGGAGAGCTCGCTCCACGCCTTCTTCGTGATCACGGTGGCGCCGGTGGCCATGCCGATGACCGCCGAGGTGACGTACTTCGCGTGCGCCGACCACTGCAGCGCCACCGTCGAGAGCGGCGAGCCGAAGAAGGCGTCGATGCTGCCGGTGGCGAGCGACGGCAGCACCTCGGGAACGCCCATGGGCACGCCGCGCAGCCCGAGCGCCGCGAACAGATCCTTGGTGATCGAGTCGTCGCCGAACATCCAGAGCTTGGTCTTGCGCAGATCGTCGAGCGAGCGGATCGGCACCTGCGAGAAGACGTGCACGGGCCCGACGTCGCCCCAGCCGAGCAGGATGAAGCCCTTCTCGTCGAACTTCTTCTTCAGCATCTCGCCCAGACGGTCGCGCGCGTGGTCGAGCTCTTCGTAGGTGCGCGAGGCCTCGAGCGCGCGCACCTGCGGATCGATCTTCGACAGGCCGATGCCGGTGATGGCGGCGCCCGAGAGCTGGCCGAGGCGCATCTTGCGAATGACCTCGGGCTCGTCGCCCTGCACGCCGCCGGCGTAGAACTTCACCTTCACCCGACCTTCGGAGCGGGTCTCGACGCGGCCCTGCCACTGGTGGAACAGCTTCATCCACGACGAGCCTTCGGGTGCGAGCGTGGCGATCTTGAGGACGATGGCGAAGGCGGTCAGCGCATGCATCGGCGCAGTATAGCGGCAACCGCCGGCTGCAGCGTGGTGGGACGAACCAAAAGGCTGAGGACGACGCACGTCGGCGGCAGGTCGAAGAAGAAGCCGGGATGAACGAGGACGCCGTCGTCGATGAGCTCGAGCGTCCACTCCTCCTCGGTCGCCGTCGACGGCAGGCGGACGATGGCCGACCAGCCGCCTTCGGCGTCGAGGAGCTGCGCGGCGCTGCCGGCGACCGCGGCGGCGAGGGTGCGGCGGTTGTCCCGCACGCGCGCCAGGATCGCGGCGCCGACGGAGTCGACGAGCGGCAAGAGCGCGGGCGCGGCGTGCTGCACCGGCGCGGCGACCGAGAGGTAGGTGTCGGCGATGAGCTCGAGGCGCGCCTCGGCTTCGACGCGGAGCGCGTCGGGACCACCGACGAGGATCCAGCCGAGCTTGAGCTGCGGCAGCCCGCAGGGCTTGGACAGACCGCTCAGGCAAAAGGTGAGCGCGGCTCGCTCGCCGGCGAGCGTCGTCACGCGCGCGGGGTCGGGCGCGTAGGCGTAGTCGGCGAAGACCTCGTCACTGATGAGCGCGAGGCCCCGCTCGGCGGCGAGCGCGGCGAGCGCGGCGGCCTGGTCGCGCGAGAGATAGGAGCCGGTCGGGTTGTTCGGGTTGACGACGAGGATGGCGCGCGTGCGCGGGGTCAGCGCGCGGCGGACCTCCTCGATGTCGACGAACCAGCCGCCGTGATAGCGCAGCGGATAGGAGACCGGGCGCACGCTCTCGAGCGCGGCGAGATAGTCGAAGAGCGGATAGCTCGGCGTCGGGACCAGGACGTCGTCGCCGGGATCGCAGAGGAGCTTGAAGAGCCAGCCGTAGGCTTCGCTCGTCGAGGCCGTGAGCGTCACGCGCGCCGGGTCGACGGTCAGGCCGTGGCGTGTGTAGTAGGCGGCGACGGCGTCGCGGGCGGCGGGCAGACCCTTGGGCGTCGGCTCGTAGGCGAGCGCGCGCGGGTCGGCCAGCGCCGAGAGGATCAGCTCGGCCGGCAGGTCGAGACCGACCGCGGTCGGATTCGACTCGGTGAGATCGTGCAGCGGGCCGCGCGCGCGCGCCGCGTCGGCGGCGAGGCTGATGCGGTTTTGCGCGAGCGAGAGCGGCAGACGCGACGAGAACACGAGGGCTAGTATAGAATACGTGACATGCGTGGACTCTTCGCTCTCGCGTTGGGAGTGCTGACGGCCGGCTGCGGCAATGGCAGTAGCGGGGGCGGCGGCGGGTCGGGCGGTACCGGCGGCGGCGGGTCGGGCGGCAGCGGCGGCGGGGGTGGCGCGCCAGGGTCGAGCAGCAACTGTCCGACGGTATTTCCGTCGACGAACGCGTGGAACAGCGACATCTCGGGCGCCGACGTCGACCCGATGTCGGCGCAGTACATCGCCAGCATCGGCGCCGCGACCGGGCTGCACAACGACTTCGACGCCATCGGCGACGGCATCCCGTACGTGATCGTGCCCAAGGACCAGAAGCCGGTGGCGGTGAGCTTCGTCGACTACGCCGACGAGAGCGATCCCGGACCCTATCCGATCCCCGACGACGCGCCGGTCGAGAACGGCGGCGACCATCACGTCATCGTCGTCGATGGCGGCAACTGCCGCCTCTACGAGCTCTTCAACGCGTCGAAGACGGCAGCCGGGTGGCAGGCGTCGAATGGCGCGAAGTGGGATCTGTCGAGCGACGCGGGCCGCACGCCGGGATGGACCTCGGCCGACGCGGCCGGCCTGCCGATCTTCCCCGGGCTCGTGCGCTACGACGAGGTGATGAGCGGGGAGATCAAGCACGCGCTCCGGTTCACCATCGTCAATTCGCAGAAGGGCTATGTCGCGCCGGCGACGCACTTCGCCTCGAGCAAGACCGATCCCAATCTGCCGCCGATGGGGCTGCGCGTGCGGCTCAAGGCGAGCGTCGACATCTCCGGCTATCCGGCGTCGACGCAGGTGATCCTGGCGGCGATGAAGAAGTACGGGATGATCGTCGCCGACAACGGATCGAACTGGTACGTCTCGGGCGCGCCCGACGCGCGCTGGCTCGATGACGACCTCGCCAAGATGAGCAAGATCAAGGGATCCGATTTCGAGGTCGTCAAGCACGGGCCGATCACGACGCAGTAGCGCCGTTCGATTAAGATGGCGCCATGAAGGCGCACACCAAGTACTTCACGTTCAACACCAAGAAGCGGCGCGAGCTTCTCCGCATCACCGAGGAGGCGGCGACCGTTAGCCGCGAGAGCGGCATAAAGGAGGGCATGCTCCTGGTGAGCGCCATGCACATCACCGCCGGGGTCTTCATCAACGACGATGAGCCGGGGCTGCACGCCGACATCGAAGAGTGGGTGCAGCGGCTGGCGCCGGGGCCGGCGGCCGACGACGAAAAGGCGGGGCCCGACTATCGCCACCATCGCTCGGGCGAAGACAACGGCGACGCGCACCTCAAGAACATGCTCATCGGGCATCAGGTGATCGTGCCCATCACCGACGGCAAGCTCGACCTCGGCCCGTGGCAGCAGATCTTCTACTTCGAGTTCGATGGGCGGCGGCCCAAGCGGCTGGTCATGAAGGCGATGGGCGGTTAAGCTGCGCGGCATGAAGTCGCTCGGCCTCGTCTGCCTCGTCGGGTGCGCGCTC
The DNA here is from genome assembly GCA_028287105.1 of Myxococcales bacterium. GTDB lineage: Bacteria > Myxococcota_A > Polyangia > Palsa-1104 > Palsa-1104 > JAQBQH01. The sequence continues at coordinate 23,942 of JAQBQH010000030.1, read as the reverse complement.
GCCGCCGGCAGTGCCGTCGCTGGATGTGGAGTCGGAGGGCGCGACGGCGGCGGGGGCGGGTCGGGCGGAACCGGCGGTGGTGACCTGGCGCTCGGCGGCGGCGGCTCGGGCGGCGGCGACATGGGGCCGTGCACCGACGTCGTCGACGTCGTGTTCGTCCTCGACGTGTCGAGCTCCATGACCTTCGTCTTGGACAAGCTCAACGCCGAGATCGATCAGGTCGTCACGCGCGCCAACATGCTGGCGGCCGACGCGCACTTCGGGCTCATCGCCTTCGCCGACAACTACCGGCTCGACGCCACCGGGCCGCTCTCGGGGGGCAAGGTGCACACCGCCGGCGCGACGCTGAAGGCGGCGTTCCAAAACTACAAGGCGGTCTACACGCTGAACGATCGCAACCCGGGCGACGATCCGACGACCGGTCCGACCTCGCAGAATCCGATCTGCGAGGAGAACGCGCTCGATTCCCTGCACGCCGCCGCCGCCGAGTTTCCGTGGCGCGACAACGCCACCCGCGTCGTCATCCTCGTCACCGACGACACCTTCCTCGAGCGGCCCGACAATTACGGCGACCGCGACGGCGACGGCATGACCAACAAGATGGATTTCCCGCGCGAGGGAAACTATCCGGCGCTCTGGACGGTGGGCGACACGACCGCGGCGCTGCGCGGCATGCGCGCGCGCGTGTTCGGCTTCACGCGGCTCAAAGAGCCGGGACTCCTCGACGCGAGCCGCTGCGGCACCGGCCGGCGGCTGCCGTGGTCCAGCATCTCCGACGGCTGGTCGACGCCCTACAAGGGCCAGATGCCGATCCCGACCCAGACCGCCGGCAAGAACTTCGACCTCGATCTGGTCAAGTCGGGCGCGCTGTCGTTGACGGCGACGATCAACGAGGTCGTGGTCCAGTCGTTCTGCAATCCGCCGATCTACTAATGGCGCGCGATTAGTGGCGCGGGATCCGCTCGGAGCGATCGTCGACTTCAATCGCGCCTTCGTCGGTGGCGGGCGCGATCCGGCGTGGCTGCGCGGCAAGCTCGATCGGCTGTGCGCGTCGCCGTTCGGCTTTTTGCGCGGAACGTTCCACCTCTTCGCGGCCGACTGGCGCGCGATGGGGGACGACCCGTTCGCGCCCGGTGCCGACTCGCCGATCGTCGGAGATCTGCACCTCGAGAACTTCGGCGCCTATCGCGCGGCCGACGGACGCTTCGTCTTCGACGTCAACGACTTCGACGAGAGCGCGAACGGCCCGCCGGCGCTCGACCTGGCGCGCGTGGCCACGTCGTTCCTGCTCGCCGACGAGAAGCGCGGCGATGCGCGTGCGCTCGAGCGCATCGCGGCGTTCGTAGCCGCGTATCTCGGCGCGGCGCGCGACCGCGAGTGCGGCCCCGTCGAGGGCAAGGGCATGCCGCCGGCCGTCAAACAGCTGATTGGCGAAGCCGAGGATGGCTCGCGCGCGGCCTGGCTCGCGCGCCGCGTCGAGGGCGCGGCCGGTGCGCGACGGTTCGTCGACAACGTGAAGTACCAGCCCGTCGACGAGCCGGGGCTGCGCGCCGAGCTCAGCGCCGCCATCGTCGCCTTCGCCGCGGCGACGCGCGAGCGTCCCGCCGACTGCGCGGCGTGGCCGTCGGTGATCGACGTCGCCACGCGCGTCGCCGGCACCGGCAGCCTGGGCCGCTTTCGCTACGCGCTCTTGATGCCGGGCAAAGGCTGCGCCGCCGGCAAGGAGCTGGTGCTGGAGCTCAAAGAGGCGCGCCCGTCGGCGCTCGAGCCGCTCGGCGACGCATCCGCGCAGGCCGATCGCGTCATCGCCAACGTGCGCACGCTGCAGGGCGAGCCTCCCGCCTATCTCGGCCGGGCGACGGTGGGCGGCATGCCGTTCACGGTGCGCGAGCTGCAGCCGACGGAAGCCAAGCTCGAGGTGGCGCGACTGCGCGGCCGCGATCTGGACGAGCTGTGCGGCGCGTGCGGCGTCGTCCTCGGGCGGCTACATCGTCGCGGCTCCGCGACGCTGCCGACGCGGCTCGCCGGGCGCGACCGCGCGGTCGGACGTCGCATCGCCGCCTTCGCGCTCCGCTACGCGGAAGTCGTCGCCGAAGATCATGCCGCGCTCGTCGCCGGTCGCGCGGAGGTCGAACGCGCGCTCGCACTGTCTACGACGACGCCGCAGCAGTAGCGCCTCAGTGGAAGTCGTGTGACGGCGCGGCGGCGCCGATCTCGCGCAGCGCGGCGAAGTGGTCGGCCTTGACGCTGACCACGCCGTCTTGATTCTGCAGCGTGCCGCCGATGACGAGCGCCGCCGCGGTCGTCAGCACGGTGCGATCGGTGGCGAAGCGCTGTGGCGTGATGATGGCGTTGGAGAAGCCGGTCTCGTCCTCGAGCGTGATGAAGAAGAAGCCCTTGGCGGTGCCGGGGCGCTGGCGCACGACGACGGTGCCGGCAGTCTCGACGCGCGTGCCGTCGGGGAGGGTGGCCAGATCGGCGGCGCGCACGATGCCTCGCGCGGTCAAGAGCGGGCGCACGAGCGAGATCGGATGCGGCCCGGTGGTCATGCCGGTGCCCTGGAAGTCGGCGGTCAGACGCTCCTTCAGCGTCATGTCGTCGAGCGGCATGCCTTCGCGCCGATCCGAGACGCCGCCGAAGAGCTCGTTGCCGCTGCGACCGAGCGCCGCGGTCTGCCACAGCGCGCGCCGCCGCGTGAGGCCGCCCTCCTTGGCCGCGTCGTCCTTGGCCGCGTCGTCCTTCGCGTCACCGACGGCGTTGAGCGCGCCGATCGACGCCAGCGTGGTCATCTCGGCCGGGCTCGCCCCACTCCGCCGGGCCACGTCCGCCACCGACGCGAACGCCCGCTCGTCGCGCGCGCGCACCAACTGCTCGCCACACGCCTGCCTGAGGCCCGCCGCGTAGCGCAGCCCGATGCGAATGGCGCCCTCTTCGATCGTGCACAGCCACCCCGATCGCGTGACGTCGATGGGCCGCAGCTTGACGCCGCGCCGCCGCGCGTCGGTGATCAGCGTCGCCGGATGATAGAAGCCCATCGGCCAGTTGTTGAGGAGCGCCGTATAGAACGCCGCCGGATGGTGCGCCTTCAAGTAGCAGCTCGCGTACACCAGCAGCGCGAAGCTGGCCGAGTGGCTCTCGGGAAATCCGTACAGCGCGAACGACTTGATGCCCAACACGATGTCGTCCTGCGCTTTGCCGACGATGCCGTTCTTGGCCATCCCCGAGCGCAGCTCGGCCTCGAGCGCGCGCATGCGCTCCTGCGAGCGCTTCGATCCCATCGCGCGCCTGAGCTCCTCGGCCTGCCCGCCCGAGAAGCCCGCCGCCACCATGGCCACGCGCATGAGCTGCTCTTGAAACAGCGGCACGCCGAGCGTGCGCTGCAAGATCGGCCGCAGCGACGGGTGCGCGTAGGTCACCGCTTCACGCCCCGCCCGCCGCTTCAAATAGGGATGCACCATCTGTCCGACGATGGGCCCGGGGCGGATGATCGCCACCTCGACCACCAGATCGTAGAAGCGCTCCGGCCGCATGCGCGGCAGCGTCGCCATCTGCGCGCGCGACTCGATCTGGAACACCCCGACGGTGTCGGCCTTCTGGATCATGGCGTAGGTCTTCGGATCGTCGGGCGGCAGATGCGCCAGATCGATCTCGATACCCTCGTGCGCGCGCACCAGCGGCACCGCGTCGGCCAGCACCGCCATCATGCCGAGGCCCAGGAGATCGATCTTGATGATGCCCATGTCGGCGCAGTCGTCCTTGTCCCACTGCACCACCACGCGCCCCGGCATCGACGCCGGCTCGAGCGGCACCACCTCGTCGAGCCGTCCGGCGCACATGACCATCCCGCCCGAGTGCTGCCCGAGGTGGCGCGGCAGACCCATCATCTGGCCCGCCAGTCTGAGGAGCTGCTTGACCCGGCCGTCGTCGAGCGACAGGCCGCTGCCGGTCAGCTGCTCGGCCAGCGTGTCGTCGCGGGCTTGGAACTCGTAGGGCCCGATGCGCTTGGACAGCCGATCGATCTCGGTGCCCGTCAGCCCCAGCACCTTTCCGATCTCGCGCACCGCCGAGCGCGGCCGATAGGTGATGCAGTTGGCCGTCATGGCGCAGCCGCGCGCGCCGTATTTCTTGTAGACGTATTGGATCACCTCCTCGCGCCGATCTCCCGACGGTAGATCGAGATCGATGTCGGGCCACTCGCCGCGCTCCTCCGACAAGAAGCGCTCGAACAGGAGCTCCATGCCGATGGGATCGACCGCGGTGATGCCGAGCGCGTAGCAGACCGACGAGTTCGCCGCCGAGCCGCGCCCCTGCACGAGCAGGCCGCGCCGGTTGCAGTAGTCGACGATGTCCCAGACGATCAGGAAGTAGCCGGCCAGGTCGAGCTTGGCGATGAGCCCAAGCTCCCGCTCGATCTGCGCCGCCACGCGCGGCGTGATCGGCCGATAGCGTCGCCGCGCGCCCTCGTGGACGAGGTGCGTGAGGTACGACATCTCCGAGCCGCCGTCGGGGACCGGATAGATCGGGAACTGATAGCCGAGGTCTTCGAGCGTGAAGCCGCAGCGCGCGGCGATCTCGAGCGTGTTGTCGACGGCGTCGGGCAGATCGCGGAACAGCATGCGCATCTCGGCCGCCGACTTGAGGTGGCGCTCGGCGTTGGCCGAAAGCAGCGTGCCGGCGTCGTCGAGGTTGGTCTTCTCGCGAATGCAGGCCAGCACGTCGCACAGATCGACGCCCGACGCCTTGGCGTAGCGCACGTCGTTGGTGGCGACGAGCGGCAGCTGCCTTTGGCGCGCCAGCGCCACGGTGGCGCGGTTACGGCGCTCCTCCTCGGCGTCGTGATGGCGGCCGATCTCGAGATAGAGGGCGCCGGGGAAGATGCCCGACAGGCGATCGAGCGCTGATTTTCCGTCGCTGACGGCGATGAGGCCCGAGGCATGGCGCTCGAGATCGTCAAGGGTCACCGAGGTCTCGCCCTTGGGTCGCCCCGCTTTTGCGTTGGTGACGACGCGACAGAGGTTCTTGTAGCCGCCCTGATTCTGCACCAGCACCATGAGGCGCCCGCCGTCCTCGAGCGTCAGGTCGGAGCCGACCATCGCGTGCAGCCCGTGCTTCCGCGCGCGGCCATGAAAGCGCGGCGCGCCGTAGACGCCGTCGCGATCGACGAGCGCCATGGCGTTGTAACCCAGCTCGGCGGCGCGGTCGGCGAGATCCTCGGGCAGCGACGAGGCGCGCAAGAACGAAAACGCGCTCGCGGCCCGTAGCTCGACGTAATCGCAATAACCAGCCATTAGAAATCAGCCATTAGCCGTTAGCTTTTTTGTCACTCGAACCTTCATTCGTAGCAGCCGTCGATGTGCCAGCTATCGCCGTGCAGATCGTGGAAGACGCGATAGATGGCGCCGTCGGAGAGGTGGACGTCGTAGTAGTCGCGCGTCACCGGCAATTGCCACCAGCCGTCGCGCACGCGAAAGGGCCCCGCCGCCGCCAGCACCTGTCCGCCGATGCCCTGCCCCGCCAGATACCTGAGCTCGCCGCGATCCAACCGCGCGTCCGCCTGCACTGGCGGGCGCAACGAATGCAGCGCCAAGGCTCTGGCGTCGCCCGCTACGGTCAGCTGTGAGCTGTCAGCTGTCAGCTTCACTCTCGGCGCATTGAACGGCTGCATCGTGAACGCGTCGGGCAGATGGCGATCGAGCATCACCGGCGCGCCCACGCGCGTCTCGCCGACGAGCGCCGCCAGGCGCGCGATCGTCGACGCCAGCTTGTCGGGCGACGGCCCCGCCGGCTCGAAGAAGCTCAGCTGCGCCGACCGCGTGCGCGCCGGCGCCGTGCGCACCACCAGCCCCTCGACCGCGTTCGCCGGCGGCGAGGTCTCGAGCGCCAGGCGAACCAGCGACAACAGCGTCGCGACATCGCGCGTCGGCGCCGCCACCGGCACCGTGCGAACGTCGCGCCCGCGCGGCGACAGCTTCATCGTGATCCCGAGATCGCCCGACGCCAGCGCGCGGCAGGCCAGCCGCGCCACCAGGTTGTCGAGCATGCGCCGCAACACGAACAGGAGCGGCTCGACGTTCTCGACCGGCCAATCGAAGTCGATGGCCTCCTCGAACACGAGCGGCTCGGCGCACGGCGTCAGCGGCGAATCGGCCTGACCGCGCGCCACCCGCGCCAACAGCGCCCCCTCGGCACCGAGCCGCACCGCCACCCCGCCGGCCGGCAGCGCCTCCAGCTCGCCGATGGTGTGCACGCCCCAGCGACGGAAGGTCTCCAGCGTCTCGGGCGACGGCTCGAGCAGCTCCACCGGCAGCGGCGCCAAAAATGGCGGCTCGCGCCCGGGCGGCACGACCACCACCTCGCCCGCCCGCGCCGCCACGCGCGCGGTGGTCTTGTCGGCGGCGATGCCGACGCGCACGGCCAGCCCGAGCTTGCGCGCACCGACGAAGAGCGCGTTGGCGATCTGCGCTTCGTCGTCGAACAGCCGCCCGAGGTCCGAGACGTCGACGCAGATCGCGCCCGCCGACTGCTCGACGCGCGGCGAGAACGACTGCCCGAGATCGACCAGCGCCCCTTCCGCCGAGCGGATCAGCTCCGGCGAGCGCGCGCGATAGACCGCCTCGGGCGCGGCCGAGCGCGCCTGGAAGATGGTCATGCCCGGGCGCAGCCCCAGCTTGCGCGCCGCCGGCGACAGATCGATCACGTCACGCCCCTCGCACACCACGAGCGGCGCGCCCGCCAGCTCGGGATCGCCGCGCTCGAGCGACTGCACGTCGAGGTGCGGAACCAGCACGCACGCGATCCTCGCCATCCGGTCACCGACGCGTCGAGATGGCGAGCGGCAGCTCGGCCGTCGCCGCCGGCGGCCCCAGCTTCGAGCGCGCCACCGCGATGCGCCCGTTGACGCCGTCGAGCAGCCGCGGCGCGCCGCCGTCGCCGCCGACCCAGCGCACGCGCCCGCGCTCGGCCGCCAGCGACACCGCCGCGACGGTACCGACGAGCGGACGATCGCTCACCACGACCACCGCCGATCGCGCGCGCTCGGCCCGGCGCGCCAGCTTGATCCACGGCGCCTCGCCGCGCACCGTCGACGCGCGCCGCCGCCACGCCGTGCGCGCATCCGCCTCGCTCGCCTCCGCGCCCGAGCCGGCGAGATAGAGCACCACGATCCCGAAGCCGCCCGCGTCGAGCACCCAGTCGGCCGCCTTCAATCCGTCGACCACGCTGCGCGGCCGCACCCACAAGAGGCGCGGCAAGATCACGCCCGCGCGCGCCGCCGACCGCGGATCGAGCGCATCGGCGACATCGACGATCGCCGCCAGCTCGCCGGTCGCCTGCACCGCCGCCGTCATCGCCAACATCACCGACATGCGCCCCGAAGAGCGCGGGCCGGTCAGCTCGAGGATGCGTCCGCGCACCAGCCCGCCGCCGGTCAGCGCATCGAGCGCGGGCGACCCGGCCGGCAGCCGCGCCGGCGCCGGCTGCTCGGACGCCGTGCGCAAACGTGCGCTCTCCGCCCGCAGACCCGCGAGAACCTCGGCGATTTGCCCTGCCGTCGCGGCCATGTTTCGAATATACTGAACAGATGAACAGGTTTCAAGCGGCAACCGCATCGGCCATACGTAAGGGCACGTGAAGTCTGCGATCGTCATCGGCGCCGGGGTCGGCGGGCTGGCTGCCTCTATTAATATGGCGCGCGCAGGCGTCAAAGTCCGCCTCTACGAGCGCGGCGAGACGGTCGGCGGCAAGCTGCGCGAGGTCGACGTCGGCGGCCACAAGGTGCTCGCCGGACCCTCGGTGTTCACGATGCGCTGGGTCTTCGACGAGCTCTTCGACGGCAAGCTCGCCGACTACGTGACGCTCGCGCCCGTCGATCCGTTGTGCCGCCACTTCTTCCCCGACGGCAGCCACCTCGATCTCTTCACCGACGAGGCGCGCTCCTCCCAGGCGATCGCCGCCTTCTCCGGCCAGCGCGACGCCGACGGCTACCGCCGCTACCGCAAGCACGCGGCCAAGATCTTCGACGTCGTGCGCGGCCCGTTCATGGAGAACGCGGTCCCCTCGATCTTCGACTTCATGAGCCCGCGCGCGCTGTGGCAGATGACGCAGATCGACGGCATGCGCACGCTGTGGCGCGCGCTCGAGGACTTCTTCGTCGATCCGCGGCTGCGCCAGCTGTTCGCGCGCTACGCGACCTACAACGGCAGCTCGCCCTATCACGCGCCGGCGACGCTGGCGGTGATCGCGCACGTCGAGAACGCCTACGGCATCTTCGCCGTCGAGGGCGGCATCGTGCGCCTCGCCGAGGCGCTGCGCCGGCGCGCCGAAGAGCTCGGCGTGGTCATCACCTGCAACGCCGACGTCGAGGAGATCGTGGTCGAGCCGACCGGCGGCCCGCTGGCCACGGCGCTGCGCGCGCGCGGCGTGCGCGTCAACGGCGCCGTCGATTGGGCCGATTGCGTCATCGCCAACTGCGACGTGGCCGATGCGTTCGGGCGCCTCCTGCCGGCCGCGCCGCCCGCGCAAAAGCTCCTCCGCAAATACGAGGCCGAGGAGCTCTCGCTCTCCGCCTACGTGCTCATCGCCGTCGCTGCGCCGGCTCCGATGGCGCTCCTGCACCACAACGTCTTCTTCAGCCGCGACTACCGGCGCGAGTTCGAGGAGCTCGTCGTCGAGCGGCGCACCCCCGACGACCCGACGGTCTACGTCTGCGCCGAATCGCCCGAGAAATATTTCATCCTCACCAACGCGCCGCCGCTCGACGCCAAGGGGGGCGCCATCGATTGGTCGGTCGAGTCGCCGCGCTGCCGGGCGCGCATCGAAGAGGTGCTGGCGCGCCACGGCTGGACGCTGGCGCCGACGGCGACCCACGAGATCGCGCCGCCCGACGTGGCCGCGCGCTTCCCCTCGTCGAAGGGCGCCATCTACGGGCTGGCCTCGAACTCGCGCATGGCCGCGTTCAAGCGGCCGGCCAACACGATGCCGGGCATCGGTGCACTTTATTTCTGCGGCGGCAGCGTCCATCCGGGCGCCGGTTTGCCGATGGTCTGCTTGTCGGCGCGCATTGCCACCAAGATGGCGCTACAGTTGGAGCATGGAGTTGGCTGAGTGAAGTACGACGTTGCGATCCTGGGTGGCGGGTTGGTCGGCTCGATGGCGGCGGTCATGCTGCAGCGCCGCGGCATGTCGTGCGTGATCCTCGAGTCGCGGCCCTGGGGCAAGGAGCAGAAGGTCGTCGTCGGCGAGGCGCTCACCGAAGGCTCGAGCGTCTTCATGCGCCACGAGATCGGGCTCACCGATTGGCTGAAGAAGAACGCCTATCGCAAGTTCGGCTTCGACTTCCTGGTGCGCCCGCGCACCGGCGAGCTGCCCAAGACGATGGAGGAGTGCCACGAGCTCCTCTTGTCGCTGACGCCGCTCGAGAAAAATCCGAGCGCCTTTTCCAAGCTGATCCCGACGTTCCACGTCGAGCGCACCTCGATGAACCGCCACGTCGCCGAGTTGGCGAAGGCGGCCGGAGTCGCCTATCTCGACGGCGCCAGCGTCGAGCAGGTGGAGCTCGGTGAGCCGCACGTCGTGCACTACGCCCATCACGGAAAGCCTGCGGAGCTCGAGGCGCGCTGGGTCCTCGACGCCAGCGGCCGGCGCTCGGTGCTGGGCCGTCAGCTCGGCATCACCCATCCGGTCAAGTCGCTCGACACCGCGTCGGTGTGGAACCGCTTCTCGGGCGTCAACGACGATCCCAATTTCTGGCGCACCTTCCACGGCGTCGATCGCCGGCGCCACACGATCCACTTCTGCGGCCAGGGCTTCTGGTTCTGGTGGATCCATCAGCGCAACGATCTGACGTCGGTGGGCGTGTCGTTCGACAACGAGCAGCACCAGCCCAACGTCAAGACCGACGACCACGGCTTCTGGGAGATGGTGGCGAAGTTCCCGCCCATCGCCGACGCGCTGCGCGGCGCGCGCCCGCTCGAGCCGTATCAATATTATGCGCACCTGCCGTACAACTCCGAGCACTGGCTGTCGACGAAGCGCTACGCCATCGTCGGCGACGCGGCCTGGTTCACCGATGCGCTCTACTCCATCGGCATCGAGACCGCGTGCCGCCAGCTGGCGGCGCTCGGGCCGATCGTCACCGGCGACGTGCGCGGCAACGCCGCCGTGTGCGAGAAGACCGTCGCAACGCTCAACGCCGAGTTCCAGCTGACGCAGAAGGCGGTCACGCAGCTCAACCGCTTCAAGTACAAAGAGGGTTGGCATCGCCCGCACGTGGTCATGCAGACCGCGCTCTATGAGCTCGGCGAGATCGCGGAGCTCTATCATCTGCAGGATCCCCGTCGCTGGGTGCAGTCCAACCTCGATCGCCACTACCGCATGCAGTGGGGCTCGCAGGAGCGCCTCGACAGTCTGGTTCGCTTCCAGGAAGAGGCGCTGCGCGACGGTGACCGCGATCTCGAGGACGGTAAGCTCCTCAAGAAGGCGCTCTTGCCGGGCAAGCGCGTCTATCGCGTAACCTGGCCCTTGTGGAAGCTGCCGAACGCGCGCCCGTACTTCTTCAAGCTGACGCGCGCCTGGGGCTTCGCCGAACGGCTGGCGCAACGGTACCGCCTCTTCCCCGACGGCCTCGGCTGGATGGCGGCCGATCCCGAATGGACCCGCTTCTTCTCCGGCCAGCGCCCGCGCAAGGACGATGAATCGCGAAGCTCGACTGGCTGAGCCGGAGCGCAGCTTCGAGGTGGGACTGCTGCCGCGGCTGGCGGCGATCCCCTTTTTTCGACTCGCCAGCGACGAGGAGGTCGACCGCTCCTACGAGGCCTACTGCGCAGGCGACTACGAGAAGCTGTGCGACGTGTGGCGGCAAGTGGCGCAGCCGACGCGCGCGGACCTCGGCTCGCTGACCAAGTTCTACGACCGCGCGCGCTGGGCGCCGTCGCGCGCCAACGGGCTGGCGTTCTTGGCGACGGTGCGTGCGGTGCTGCGCGCGGGCGAGAAGTTTCGCAAGAAGCTGTCGGCGCGCACGCAGGAGGCGCTCGCCAAGGACTTCCCGTGGCTGGAGCGGCGCCATCAGCACATCCCCGACGGCTGGACTCCGCCATTCAAGTTCCCCGACGAGTTTCGCCTCTTCATCGATGCGCTGGCGGTCGACGACGCGCGCATCCGCTGGCAGCTGTGCGCGGGGCTCAACGAGGTGCAGCAGCACTGGTATTCGGTGCATGCGGCCGAGCGCTTCGCCGTGCCGGAGCTGGTCAAGCACGGCGCGCGCGAGCGGCAGCTGGCGGTGAACTATTTTTCACACTGGGCGCCGCCGGCGTCGCGCGAGCTGTGGCGGCAGTGCATCGTGCTGCTCGATGGTCTCAACGCGGCGACCTTCGAGCTTTTGTGTCACGAGAAGCGCGGCGCCATGCTGCGCCACGCGTTCACCGGCATGATCACGCGCGGCGCCGAATGGCGCGCGTTCGTCGCGGCGCTCGACGAGCCGCAGTGGCTGATGCCGACGCCGATTTACTGACGGCAAACGGCGCGGAAAAACCAGAAATCGCGGCACGAAAACCTTTACTGAACACTTGTTCGGTCCTATAGTCTTTCGCGTGAAGTTCGTCCACGCCGCCGACCTGCACATCGACAGCCCTCTCAAGGGGTTGTCGGCGTACGAAGGGGCGCCGGTGGAGCGCGTGCGCGGCGCGACGCGACGGGCGCTGTCGAACCTGGTGCAGCTCTGTCTCGACGAGCGGGCGGCGTTTTTGGTGCTCGCCGGTGACGTGTTCGACGGCGAGTGGAAGGACTTCAACACCGGGCTCTTCTTCTTGCGCGAGCTCAACCGGCTGCGCGATCTCGGCACACGGGTCTACCTCGTGCGCGGCAACCACGACGCGGCGAGCGAGGTGACGCGCTCGCTGACCTGGCCCGATCACGTGCACGTCTTCTCCGACGATCGCGCGGAGACGATCGTCCTCGAGGACTACGGCGTGGCGCTGCATGGGCTCAGCTACGCGCGGCGCGAGATCAAGGAGTCGCTGGTGCCGCAGTATCCGGCGGCGATCGAGGGCGCGCTCAACGTCGGCGTCCTGCACACCAGCGCCGATGGGCGGCCGTTGCACCATAACTACGCGCCCTGCCGCGTCGAGGAGCTGACGCACAAGGGCTACGACTACTGGGCGCTCGGCCACGTGCATGCGCACGAGGTGCTGCATCGCGCGCCGTGGGTGGTCTTCCCCGGTAACACGCAGGGGCGGCACATCCGCGAGACAGGGCCCAAGGGCGCGGTCGTGGTGTCGGTCGAGGCGGGCGCGGTGACCGAGGTGCGGCACGCGCCGCTCGACGTGGTGCGCTGGTGCGAGCTTCAGCTCACGCTCGCCGAGAACGACGGCGCCGACGAGCTCTACGACAAGGCGCGCCTGGCGTTCGCGCGCGCGCGCGACGAGGCGGACGGGCGGCTGGTGGCGGCGCGGCTCGTCGTCGACGGGGCGACGCGGGCGCATGCCGAGGTCGCGTCGGCGCGGGAGCGCGTCATCAACGAGCTGCGCGGGCGGGCGCTCGATTTCGCGGGCGAGCTGTGGCTGGAGAAGATCGAGCTGCGCACGCGGCCGGCGGTGGCGCTCGACGAGCTGCGTTCGTCGGAAGGCTTCGTGGGCGAGCTCTTGCGCGCGGTCGGCGAGGCGCGGCGCGACCCGACGCTGGCGGCCGAGCTGCGCGCGGAGCTGGCGCCGCTCATGGAGAAGCTGGGCGAGGAGCTCTCGGGGGACCTGGACGTCGCGCGCCTGATCGACGAGGTGGAGGCGCACCTGGTGTCGGCGCTCGTCGCGCCGTGAGAGTGAGCCTGCCGTGCGACTGACGGAGCTGCGGCTCGAGCGCTTCGGCTACTTCGCCGACGTGACGCTGCCGCTCGACGGCAACGGCCTGACGCTGCTCTACGGCGCCAACGAGGCCGGTAAGTCGACGCTGCTGGCGGCGCTACGCGCCTGCCTCTTCGGCTTTCCGCGCGGCGAGGCGTTCGATTTTCGCTGGCCGAGCGACACCATCGCCGTGGGCGGCACGCTCGCCTTCGCCGACGGCGCCATCGCCGAGGTGCGCCGCGAGAAGAAGCGCGGGCTGCGCGGCAAGCTCGGCGACGTCGCGCTCACCGACGAGCTGTTGAAGCAGCGGCTGGGGCGGCCGTCGGCGGAGATGTTCGCCACCGTGTTCGCCTTTTCGCTCGACGATCTGGCGCGCGGCGGCGAGGCGCTGCGCGACGAGGGGCTGCGTGCCGCCATCGCCGGGGCCGGGCTCGGCGCCGCGCGGAGCCCACAGGCGGTGATCGAAGAGCTGCGCGCGCAGGCCGACTCGCTGTTCACGGTCAAAGGGCGCGGCGGCAAGCTGATCAACGCGACGCTGGCCGAGCTCAAGGAGCTCGAGCGTTCGCTGCGCGACAGCCAGGTGCGCTCGGACGATCATCGCGGACGGGTCGAGGCGCGCGACACGGCGCGCCAGGAGGCCGAGACGCTGGGACGGACGCGGGCGGAGCTGCTCCGGCGCATCGGTGACCAGGAGGCGCTGCTGCGCGCGCTGCCGCGTCGCGACGAGCTGCGCGGCGCGCTCGTCGAGCGGGCGACGCTGGCGCCACCGCCGCTGCCACCGACGGCAGGCGAGGAGTTCGAGCGCGCGTTGGCCGAACGGGCGCGGCTCGGCAAGCGCGCCGAGGAGATCGACGCCAAGCTGGCGCGCGCGCAGCGCGAGGCCGAGACCCTCACCGTCGACGAGGCGCTCCTCTCGGCGGCGCCGCGCATCCGCCCGCTGCACGAAGGGCTCGGTCGCCACGTCGAGGAGCAGCGTCAGGCCGAGGAGCTGGCGGGCGGCGTGCGCACGCGGCGGCTCGAGCTGTCGCGCCAGCTGTCCGAGCTGCGCGAGGGCTGGGCGCTCGACGATCTGGACGTGCTGCCTGGGCCGCTGTTCGCGACCAGCCTCGAGCGGCTGCGCGACGGCTGGTCGGCGCAGCGCGATCGCGGCGCGGAGCTCGAGCGCATGGCCGGCGAAGAGCGTCTGCTCGACGACGCGTGGCAGGCGCTCAAGCGGCGCCTCGATCCGCCGTGGCCCATCGATGCCACCGATGCGTTCTTGCCGGTGCCGCGCGCCGAGGAGGTCAAGCAGCACCGGGCGGCGCTGCGCGATCACGATCGCGCGCTGGCCGAGCGCAGGCGCGACCTCGAGCGGCTGCGCACCGAGCGGCGCGATCTCGAGGGCAAGCGGTCGCGGCTCGAGGCCGGCGGGGTCGTGCCGTCGACCGAGGAGCTGCATCGCCTGCGCGCGACGCGCGACCAGGCGCTCGGCGAGCTGCGCCGGAGCCTGAGCGGCGCGGCCACGCGCGCGGCCGAGCGGGGCCAGCTCGCCGATCAATTCGAAGCGGCGATGCGCGCCGCCGATGCGCACGCCGACGAGCTGCGCCGTCGCTCCGACGACGTGGCCAAGCGCGACGAGCTGCTCTTGCGGCTCGGCGACGTCGACCGCGCGCTCGCCGATTGCGCCAACGACGTGACGGCGGCCGAGGATGCGCGCGCGCTCTCGGAGGCCGCCTGGCAGGCACTGTGGACCCGCTGCGGCTTTCAGCCGCAGTCGCCCGACACGATGCTGGAGTGGCTCGAGGATCACGCGCGGCTGCGCGAGGTCGAAGCCAAGCGCGCGCGCGTGACCGAGCGTCGCGCCGCGCTGACCGGCGCGCAGGACGACTACAAGCAGCGGCTGCGCGTCATCCTGGCGACGCTCAAGCTCGACGAGCGCATGGAGCTCGCCGCCGCCAAGCGCGTCGTCGACACGGTGCTCGCGGTGCGCGACGATCTCGAGCGGCTGCGCCAGGACGAAGAGCGCGCGCGCAAGCTCTCGTCGAGCGTCGCGTCGTGGCGCAACGAGGTCAAGCGGCTCTGTCACGACGTGGCGCCGCCGCTGGCCGCCGCCGATGGCGCCGCCGCGATGCGCGAGCTGCACGATCGCCTGAGCGCCGCGCACGCCGCCGCCGCCAAGCGCGGTCAGCTCGCCGCGCTCGAGGCCGAGCTGCGCGACGAGCGACAGGCGGTCACGGTGGCGCAGCGCGCGCTAGCCGCCGCCATCGCCGAGTGGCTGACCCGTGCCGCCGTCACCGACGAGACCGCGTTCCTCGCCGCCGCCACGGCCGCCCGGCGCGCGCATGCGCTCGACCGCGAGATCGAGCGGCTGCGTCGCGCCGTCGCCGAGTCGCGCGGCGCCATGGCCGTCGCGGCGTTCGACGCGGCGCTGGAGACGGCGGAGCGCAGCGTCGTCGACGCCGAGCGGAGCGATCTCGAGGCGCGGCTCGCCGGGCTCGAGGGCGCCTATCGCGCCGCCGCCGAGCGGGTGGGCGCCGCCGAGGCGACGCTGGCGCAGCTCGACGGTGGCGCGCGCGCCGCCGAGATCGGCGCCGGCATCGAGTCGCGCCGCGCCGAGCTCCGCGGCCTCGTCGAGCAATATTCGGTGGTGACGCTGGCGCGGGCGCTCCTCGAGCGACAGGTGGCGCGCTTTCAGGAGCGCCATCAGCCGCGCATGATCGAGGAGCTCTCGTCGCTGTTCGCGGCGCTCACCGAGGGGCGTTACCGCCGCGTCTACCCGCGCTACGACGACGAGGCGACCTTCGTGGCCGTTCGCGCCGACGGCGTCGAGGTCACACCGGCGGCGATGTCGACCGGCACGCGCGAGCAGCTATGGCTGGCCGTACGGCTCGCCTACGTGCGCCACTACTGCGAAGGGTCCGAGCCGCTGCCGCTCGTCCTCGACGACGTGCTGGTGAACTTCGACGCGGCGCGCACGCGCGCCACGCTGTCGGTGCTGTCGGAGTTTGCGAAGAAGACGCAGGTGGTGCTGCTGACCTGCCACGCCCATCTCGTCGAGATGGCGCGCGACGTCGCGGCGGTCGAGCCGCTGGCGCTCAGTTCGGCGTAGCCACGGTCAGGTCGGCCACGGGCTGGCCGTTGGCGCGCTTGAACGTGAGCGTGCCCGGCAGTCTGCTGAACAACAGATGCGTCGTGCCGCCCGCCGCCTGACCGGGGCGCACGCAGTTGACGCCCATCGGCGTCGTCGTCTTGCAGCCGAGGTTGTCGAGTGACGCGGTGACGCTGGTCGAGACCTTCCACACCGTCGCGAAACCGGTCGTGAGGATCTCGGTGCTGACCGGGTTCTTCAGCTCCTGCGGCGCGATCGCGGTCACGTCGTAGGTCGCGAAATCGGCGACGCGCGGGATGTTGCACACCATCGGGCTCGCGGTCGAATACTCGCCCGGGTAGACCGGATTGTTGACGTCGGGCGTGTGCAGGACCACGCCGCCGCCCTCGTACCACGCCACGCACGGCACGGCGCTGGCCGCCCCCTTGCCCAGCCCGACCGGCTCCGAGAAGGTGAGCGTGAACACCGCCGCGTTGGGCGTGGTCTTGTCGAGCGTCGAGGTGACCGTGACCGCCGCCGGACCCGCAGTGAAGAATGGCGCCGTGATGTTGAGCTCGCGCGGCGGAGCAGTGTTTCCTCCGACACCCGCCGGGTTGATCAGCGAGTTGGCGTGCAGCGCCAGGTTGTAGCGCTTCCCGGGTGCGAGGTTGGATGCGGGCGCCAGCGACACGAGATTGGTGTTCACCGTCGGGGTCAGCGCGACGCCGGCGGTCTGGCCGTTCTCGTCGAGCAGGGTGGCGCGCAGCGACTTGGCGTCGATCGCCTGATTGAACGTGATGGCGATGGGCTTATCGACCGGCAGCACCGAGCCGACCGGCGCGCCGAAGCCGAATGGCCCAGGGCCAGACTTGTCGCGCAAGAAGTCGATGCTCGAGTTGACCACGCGCAGCTCGGTGTTCGGGCCGGCCAGCACGAAGGTGACGTCGAGCTGAGTATCGTAGAGCCCGGTGCTCGTGTTGTAGACGCTCAGGTGCGACGGGTTGACGCCATACGACGCGCCGGAGAACGAATACTCCTCGGTTCCCATCACCTTGGTCGGCGGCACGTCGATGTAGACCTGGTAGGTCTGGTACTGCGTCGCGATCAGCGACAGCGCCGACAGGTCGGGCATGCCGGCAAAGGTGACGAGCCCGTTCATGTCGCTCGTCGCCTTGATCGCATAGGTGCCTGCCGGGACGAGCGTGTTGGAGTTGTTGTTGTTGCTGTAGCCATACGTGAAGTAGCGCTCCTGCACGCGCGCCGTGCACTCGACTCCGGCGGCCGCCGCGCCGTTCTGATCGACGAGTCGGATCGAAAACGCCTTGTCGTTCTTGAACAGCGCGACCGTTCCGATCGTCGAGACCGGATCCGACACCGGGAAATTCCCGACGCTGCCGTTGAGCTGCCCCGCGAAATAGGCGTTCTGATGTCCGGTGGCGGCGATGGTCAGCCAGAAGCCGCCCGCCGGCACGCCGGGGATCGAATAGACCCCGCCCGCGTCGGTCGTGCCGCTGAAGGTCCCCCCGGCGCTCTGCAGGGTCACGGTCGCACCCATCAGCGGCGACTCGCCGTCGAACTCGAGCACCACGCCACCGACGGTGCCTTTAGGGTTCGAATTGCTCACGGCGACGTTACGGTTGTTGTCGCAACCGAAGGTCGCCGTCATCGCCACGAGAATTGCGAGCTTCCTCATTCGTTTCCTCCGCGGCCTAGTGGCCGCCGGTCAACACCACCGCCGACGCCGCGTCATCGTCGACGCCGCGCCGCTGCGAAACCCCAACGCCGACACCGACTGCGGCGCCGGTCAGGGCCAGTCCGGCGACACCGCCGACCACCGGCCAGAACCACTTCGACTCCCGGAACCGCTGCCACTTCTCGGCGAAGGTGTCGCGATGCGGCGGCGGCTCGGGGCGGCCGTCGAGCCGCACGCCGGCGATGAGCGCCTGCGCGAAGTAGCGCCCGCTCAGGCGCAATTCCTCGTCGCTGCCGGCGGCTTCGCGCGTGGCGCGCTTCAGGACGAGGTTGCGGCGCGCGTCGTAGAGCCAGCCGCGCAGCGACACGCGCCCGGCGGCGAGCGGCGACACCGTGACGATGGCGATGAGCTCGACGCCGAGCTTCTCGGCGACACGCGCCAGCTCTGCCGGCGGCATCGGGTCGTCGAGCCGCGCCCGCACGCTCGCGAACGTGGCATCCGCGTTCGACGGCGCGGCCGGCAGCGCCGCCGACAGCTCGACCGCCCCGCCGCCCGGCACCTCGGCCTGCAGCACCGCGCGCTTGTGCCCCGCCAGCTCCAGCCGCACATCGTGCGGCCCGCTCTCCAGCTCCAGCGTCTGCGGCGTCAGCCCCGGGCGCACCACGCCGTCGACATAGACGGTGGCGCCCTTCGGCGTCGTCTCGACGCGCAGCTTGCCGAGCCCGGCGACCTCGTATTGCAAGCGCACTTCGCTCACCGCCCTCTTCATCTGCGGCGGAAAGACGTTGGCCTTGTAGGCGAGCTGCGAATCGAGCGTCAGACAGTGACGCAGCGCCGTCTTCGTGTCGCCCGCGTCGCCGTCGAAGAAGTAGGCCTTGGCGAGGAGCACCCATGCGGTCTGCAGCTTCGTCGTACCGCCGTCGCGCTGGATGAGCTCTGGCAGCCACGTCGCATAGCCGGCGACGGCCGCCTCGAGCCGCTGCCTGGCCGGCGCGATGTCCATGCCAGAGAACGCCTTGTCGCCCTCCTCCAGATCGTCGTCCGCCTTCTTGAGCGCGGCGGCCGGATCCTCGACGGTCTCCGGCACGAGCTCGCTCAGCGGGCGATAAAGGAGGCGGCCATCGCCCGAGTAGGTCTCGGCCACGCCGGTGCGCACCGGCGTCAGCGCGGTCGCCGGCTCACCGACGAGATGCGCGGTCAGCCGCGCTTGCGGCTCGGCCGCCGCGGTCGCACAGGCCAGCGTCGCCGCCAGCGCGAAAACTCCCCCTGAGTATCGCATTCCCCCTCCGCCACACTAGCGGCGTGGGGCCTCATGCGCCAATTTTCGCCTGAAACAGCCTGGGCGGGGTGGGCCTGAAACAGCCTAGGCCGGATGGATCGACGATTGCGCGGGCGGTCTGTTGTCCGGCTCCGTCGGATGCGGATCGGGAATCGTGATC
The DNA here is from genome assembly GCA_028287105.1 of Myxococcales bacterium. Lineage (GTDB taxonomy): Bacteria > Myxococcota_A > Polyangia > Palsa-1104 > Palsa-1104 > JAQBQH01. The sequence continues at coordinate 4,913 of JAQBQH010000030.1, read as the reverse complement.
GGGCCCGGCTCCGCCTCCGTGTGCTGGATGTGATGCAGACGATCGAGGATGGCGTTGATCTCGCCGCCGAGGATGATCATCAGCCCCGAGATATACAGCCACACCATGAGCACGATGACCGTGCCGAGCGCGCCATAGGTCTTCGCGTAGGAGCCGAAGTGCGAGACGTAGATGCGAAAGCCGATCGAGGCGCCGAGCCACGCGACCACCGCCACCACCGAGCCCGGCGTGATGAAGCGCCACTTCTGCTTCACGTTGGGCGCGAAATAATAGATGCAGGCGACCATCGTCATCATCGCCAGCACCGCCACCGGCCAGCGCGCAACCGACCAGATCTCGTCGAACGCGCCGCCCAGACCGAAGAACGCCCAGATCGCATGCACGATCGAGGGGCCGATGAGCATCGCGGCGGTGGCGATGATGATGGCCACGACGCCGGCGACCGTCAGGCCGATCGCGCGCAGCTTGACCCGCCACGCCGGCCGCGTCTCCGCGACGTCGTAGGCGCGATTGAGCGCGGTGATGAGGCCGCTGGCGCCGCCCGACGCCGACCAGATGGCGAAGACCAGCGTCAAGAGGAGCAGCCCGCCGCGCTGCTTGCCGATGATCTCGTGCAGCGTCTGCTCGCAGAGCTTGGCCGCGTCCGGCGGCATGACGCTGTAGATGGCGCGCATGATGTGCTCATCGAGCCCGTGCAGCGGCACATAGCCGACGACGGTCAAGAGGAACATCGCGAACGGGAACAGCGACAAGAGCGCGAAATAGGCGAGCTGCGCCGCCAGGTCGAGCGGCTGGTTGCGGCTGAACGAATCGATGAACTCGTGGATGAATTCCTTCGCCACGCTTCGCGGGCGTGCTGCGTTCGTCGCCATGCCCCGGGGAGGGTGCAACCAATGTGCCCCCCTGCACAAGGCGTGTTAGAACTTCCCGGTGGCGGCAGAGAGGGCGCCGGTTCCCGGCCCATCAGGTAACCCCCCGCGTCTGGCCTGGCATCACGCCACTGCTGACGAAGTTGCCACCTATTGGCAATCCGACCTCACCAACGGGTTGCAGCCGGTGGAAGCGGCCGATCGGCTCGTTCGAATAGGGCGCAACCGCCTGCCCGAGGAGCCGCCAGAGCCCTGGTACCGCAAGGTTGTGGCACAGGTCTCCGACTTCACCGTCCTGGCCCTCATCGGCGCCGCCGCCATCGCCGCCGGCCTCGGGCTCTTCGCGCCCACCCCGGCCGCGTCGTTCATGGAGCGCTTTGGCGACTCGATCGCCATCCTCGCCATCGTCCTGGTCAACGCGGCCATGGGCCTTTTGCAGGAGCGCAAAGCGGAGCGGGCGCTCCACGCGCTGCGCCAGATGACGGCGCCCAACGCGCGCGTCGTCCGCGGCGGTAAGCCGATCGACATCACGTCGGAAGAGGTGGTCGCCGGCGACGTGGTGCTGCTCGAGGACGGCGACCGCGTCGTCGCCGATCTGCGCATCTTCGAGGCGCACGACCTCGAGATGGACGAGTCGCCGCTCACCGGCGAGAGCATGCCCGTGGTCAAGGACCCGCGCGCGCCGCTCGACCGCGATACGCCGCTCGCCGACCGCCGCACCATGGCCTTCATGGGCACGCGCGTGGCGCGCGGTCGCGCCCGCGGCGTCGTCGCCAACACCGGCATCTACACGGAGCTCGGCGCCATCGCCGGCATGCTCGCGCGCGTCGAGCCGGAAGAGACTCCGCTCGAAAAAGATCTGGAGCGCTTCGGCCAGCGCGTGGTTCTCGGCTGCATCGCGGTCTCGGCGCTCGTCTTCGCCGCCGGCTTCTTCCTCTCGCATTCGCCGACGCGCGAGCTCTTCCTCGTCGCGGTGGCGCTGGCCGTCGCCGCCATCCCCGAGGGTCTGCCGGCGGTGACGACCATCGTCCTGGCGCTCGGGACCACCCGCATGGCGCGGCGCAACGCGCTGGTGCGGCGCCTCCCCGCCGTCGAGACGCTCGGCTGCGCGCAGGTGATCTGCACCGACAAGACCGGCACCCTGACGCAGAACGCGATGACCGCGCGCAAGCTGTGGGTCGCCGGCGTGCGCTACGAGATCGACGGCGATCCGCGTCGCACCGACGGCGCCATTCGCGTCGCCGGCGGCGAGGTGGCCGCCAGCAACATCGATCTCTCGACCGCGCTCGACGCGGCGGCGCACGCGCGCGGCGCGCACATCACCAAGCTCGAGGGCGAGCGCGTCGAGATCCAGGGCGATCCCACCGACGGCGCGCTGCAGATCATGAGCCGTCGCGCCGGCGTCATCTGCGCGCACCACAAGATCCTCGGCGAGCAGCCGTTCACGTCGGCGCGACGGATGGCGTCGGTGCTGGCAGGCGGCGACCAGAGCATCCGCGCCTACGTCCGCGGCGCGCCCGAGGTGCTGCTCGAGCGCGCCACCAACATCCTGCGCGACGGGCTCTCGGAGCCGCTCAGCGCCGAAGATCGTGACGCCATCGCCGGCGAGGCCGCCAAGTGGGCCGGCCGCTCGATGCGCGTCATCGGCCTGGCCATGCGCGAGGGGCTCAAGGTCCCGCTCGGCCCGGTCGCCCCGTCGCCGGAGTGGGAGACGAACCTCACCTTCATCGGCCTCGTCGGCATCATCGACCCGCCGCGTCCCGAGGTCGCCGCCGCCATCGACGAGGCGCGCAAGGCCGGCATCCGCACCGTCATGATCACCGGCGACCATCCGGCGACCGCCCGCGCCATCGCCGAGGAGATCGACCTGTGGCGCGAGGGCGACGAGATCGTCACCGGCGCCGAATTGGATCGCCTCGATCAGCAGAACCTCGAGGCGCGCATCGACCGCGTGCGCGTGGTCGCGCGCGCCACCGCCGAGCACAAGCTGCGCATCGTCGACGCGCTCAAGGCGCGCGGCCTCATCTGCGCCATGACCGGCGACGGGGTCAACGACGCGCCTGCGGTCAAGGCGGCGTCGATCGGCGTCGCCATGGGCAAGGGCGGCACCGACGTCACCAAGGAGGCGGCCGCGCTCGTCCTGGCCGACGACAACTACGCCACCATCGTCGCCGCCGTCGAGGAAGGGCGCGCGATCTATGCCAACATCCGCAAGTTCATCTTCTTCCTCTTGTCGTCGAATGCCGGCGCCGTAATCTTCGTGCTCACCACCTCGCTGCTCGGCTGGGAGCAGCCGCTCGCACCGATCCAGATCTTGTGGATCAACCTCATCACCAACGGCCTGCCGGCGCTGGCGCTCGGCGTCGACACGCGCGACCCCGAGCAGATGACGCAGCCGCCGCGCCAACCGGGCGGCGCCATCCTGTCCGGCTCGGAGTATCTGCAGATCCTGGGCGTCGGCCTGGTGATGGCGGCCACCGCGTTGATCGCCTTCCACCACTTCATGCCCGAGCCGCGCCACGCCTCTTCGCCGCATGAGCTGGCGCACGCGCGCGCCATCGTCTTCGCCATCCTCAGCGTCGGGCCGCTCATGCACGCCTTCAACTGCCGCTCCGAGACGCGCTCGCTGTTCCAGATCGGCGTCTTCTCGAATCGCGCGCTGTGGGGCGCGGTCGTCACCGGCATCATCTTGCAGGCGGTCACGGTCTACGTGCCGCCGCTGCGACCGGTGTTCAAGACCGCGCCGCTCGACGGCTACGATCTCGTTTGGGTTTTCGGCATGTCGATCGTGCCCTTCGTCGGCGGCGAGCTCTACAAGCTCGTCCGACGCGCGCGCTGACCTATATTCTTTGATGTGAAATCGATCCGGGTCGTCACGTTGAATCTCTGGAATGGCCAGCGCGGCGTCGAGAGACGCATGGAGGTGCTGGTCCCGCAGCTGGTGGCGCTGCAGCCGCACGTGGTCACGCTGCAGGAGGTCATCGAGAAGCCGGGCGCCATGCAGCAGGCGCAGCTCATCGCCAGCGCGCTGCGCGCCGAGTACCGCTTCGGCTGCGTGGACCCCGAGTCCGCCGGCGGCCCCATCGGCAACGCCATCGTGTCGCGGCTGCCCATCGTCAGCGACTCGCGGCTCTCCCTGCCGGGCCGCGAGCGCGATCCGCGCGGCGCCCTCCGTTGCGAGATCACGACGCCGTGCGGGCGCGTCTCGGTCGTGACGACGCACCTCAGCTGGGAGCTCGACGCGCCGCACATCCGCGAGCAGCAGGTGCTGGTGCTCGACGAGTTCGCGCGCGCCGGCACCGGCGAGATGCCGACCATCATGACCGGCGACTTCAACTGCACCCCCGACTCCCTGGTGCACCAGTTCCTCACCGGGCGCGCGTCACTCGAGGGGCGCGGCACCTACTGGCGCGACTGCTTTCAGCGGCGCCACCCGCACTCCGACGGCTTCACCTGGAGCGCGCGCAACCCCAACGTGGTCCGCTCGGTCGAGCGCAACCGGCGGGTCGACTACATCTTCGTCGGTCCCATGAAGGACGACGGCCCCGGCGCCATTCAACACGCGCGCGTCGTCCTGGATCTACCAGGCGGCGATGACACCTTTCCGAGCGACCACTTCGGCGTCTTCGCCGAGATCGCCCTCGGCCCCGTCGACAACGGCGTCTAGCCGCGTCGCCGGTCGGCTGGGGTCGCGGACGCAGTGAGGCGACCTCCCGGCGTCGGAATCCGTCGCAGTCGCCGCTTCGCGGCGTGCTCCTCCATCGGGGCCGCCCAGGTCGCGCTGCGCGCGACGCGGCCCCTCTACGCCGCCGGGAGGTCGCCTCACTGCCTCCGCTCTTGCGCCTGGTACCGAGGGCGCTCCCTCGCTCATTTGCCACGTGCCCGACGCGCAGAGCGGAGGTAGCAAGGCGGGCTGCCGGCGGCGTAAAGGACCCGCGTCGCGCGCAGCGCGACATCAGCGGGTCCGCTGGAGGAGCACGCCGCGCAGCGGCGACTGCGACGGATTCCGACGCCGGCAGCCCGCCTTGCTACCTCCGCGACCCC
>JAQBQH010000411.1 GCA_028287105.1 Myxococcales bacterium | reverse complement strand
CCGTGTCGCGCTTCACGAGAACGCTCGGCACCCTGATCGGGTCGGGCGTGTCGATTCTCGACGGGCTCGAGATCACGGCGAAGACGGCGGGCAACCGCGTGATCTCGGATGCGATCATGGAATCGCGCACGTCGATCGCCGGTGGTGAGACGATCTCGGCGCCGCTCCAGAAGTCGAATGTATTTCCACCGATGGTCATCTCGATGATCGCGGTCGGCGAGCAGACAGGTGGTCTGGACGAGATGTTGTCGAAGATCGCCGACTTCTATGATGAAGAAGTGGATGCGGCGGTGTCGAACCTGCTTTCGTTGATGGAGCCGGTGATGATCGTGTTCCTCGGTGTGGTGGTCGGCGGCATGGTGGTCGCCATGTACCTGCCGATCTTCGACATGATCAACGCGGTGCAGTAAGCGGTTGAATCCTCGGGCATCATTGAAGTTGTCGTTTTTGCCCCAATGAAGTTGTCGCACTCGCCCCATTGGAGTTGTCGCGGGTCGAACGCCTGATACGACAAGCAGTTACCCACACCGTCCGGAACTGTGTACTTGGCGCAAGGCATCCTCTCGGGCACTCGGGGCACGATTCAACCTCTGGTGGGATATGTCCAGAACCGAGCCGATCCGGCTCGGGGGCGGCGGACTCATTTGTCCATTTGTGCCGGACAGGGGCGGCGTCCTATTCCAACGGGCGTCGCTTCTTTTTTGGCTTAGGCTCGGCGGGCGGTTTCCCTTTGGACATGGCGCGCTTGATGGCGTCCTTCCAACTGCCGTCGAGAATCAACGGCTCCTCGGGGCGTCCGGCTGGCCTCTTCGCTGCTGCTTTCTTCTTCGCTGCCATCGCTCGATGCCTCTCTAAGTGTGACCGCCGTTGCTAACGACGGTTGACTTCGGTTGTCGCACTGGTTAGAAATTCAGACGTAGGACGGTTCCAACCCTCGCACGCTTCAGAGTCGCACGCCTCGGCGTCCCACTCTGTACTCTGCCTCCTTGGGTTACTCTCTCTGAGTAACAGCCATGGGTGCGAGCGCGCTCCGGACGGACTACACCAACTACGGCAACGTCGTGATGACGTGGAGTAGGGCAATGCAGGGTAGGACAATTCATAGCGCCGCTTCAACGCGGATGATCTCAGTGGCCCTTGTGGCACTGGCCGAAAGGCCCAACTGAGTCGTCCGCGTCTTTTTGTGTTTCCCATACAGGAGGTAGCCAGATGCTCGCAACCAGACACACCGACATGCTGTCCCTGAATGCCGCGTCCCGCTTGCTGAAAGAGCGCGGGCTCCGCCCGCACGCCCGTCACACGATCATGTACGCGATCATGCGCGGACGACTCAAGGTCGCCGCGACCGCCGAGAAGATGATGTTCATCCGGCGCACGGAGCTGGAACGCTACGCGAGTACGCTTGTCAGTTCGTAAGGTCTGGGCTCGCTCGGCGGCACTAGAACGAGAGTTGGAAGCACGAACGGCCCGCGACGCGGAAACGTCGGGGCCGTCGTGAAACTGATTTGGGCGGAGTCCCTGGTGGGCCAGACGCGATTTGGCATCCTGACTGGCCGGTTCGATTCCGGTTCCGTCCACCAACACTTTCACCAGCGAACGACGGGACGACTTCTTGGCAGAGGCACCCGCGCTCGCGCTACCAACCCCAAGGAGGTGACGAACATGCGGTACATGTTCCCCCCTTAGTGCGTGAAGTATAGCGCAACGCCCAAGCCCCCCGCAATCACGCGGGGGCGCTTGTGGCGTCCGTGGCTGGCTCAGCGCCACGTGTAGCGCCCCTTCTCGTCACGCGGGCGGGCGATCTGCTCCGCGTAGGTCAACCGACGCTTCTCGGATGCCTGAATCAGCTTGACCGTGCGCTCGCCGTCCGTCAGGTCGCGGTTGTTGTACTTGAACTCCGCCTCGCACACGTAGCGGTGCAGGTGCTTCCGCGTGACCGCATGATGCGTCCCGCCGATCTGCCGCTTGAGGCCAGCCCAAAGCCTTCAATGCGGTTCGTCGTGACCATGACGCCATCCGTCGTGTAGCGGACGTAGACGCCAGCATTGTGCCGGATGCGCTCATGGCTCGCGAAGCTCTGGCCAATCGTCTTGTACGTTGGTAGCTGGTCCGTCATCAAGTGCGCGGACGGGTCAACCATCGCGTGCACGTGCTTCGACAATTCCGGCGCGGTGACGTTCATGACCACGCGCGCCTTCACGCGACCGTCGCGCTCGACACCACCGACGACCGGCGTCTTGCGCGTGCCGAAATCGGCAGCCGGGCCGCCCTTGTACGCCCCGCTCTGAAGGACGATGCGCTTCGCGTTGCGCGGCTTTCCGCCCACGTATGTCTCATCAAACTCGACAATGCCGCCATTCGCGCCCAACTTCGGCTCGTTGTCGTTCGCTGGCTTCATCGCCTATCTAATGCGGTGCATCATAGACAACGACGATTTGTACGACAGGCCCGTCTCGCGCTGCATCTGCATCGCGCTAATGCCCTTCTTGGACGCGGCGGCACGGTAGAACGCCAAGCACCAGAAGCGGACCGGGATTGGCGAATCCTCCATGATGGTGCCAACCTTGACGGTGAATTGCGCCTTACAAGCGCGGCAACGCCACAGATAGCGCGTATTCCGCTCGCCCGTCTTCGCGTCCTTCATCTGGTAGGACTCCCCGAACACACCGCACTTCTGGCAGGTGGCGTCAGCCTCAGACGTCCAACCGCGCTGTTCTTCCATGAACGCAACCGCATGGGGCTCCGACGCGCACGCCAGTGGCAGCTTCTGCTCCAGTGCCGTCTTTGCTCCGCCGACTTTCCGCTGTTTGGTAGCCATGTATTATTATAACTTGACGCAACCATTGCGTCAAGTGCCTCAAACAACTGGAGAGATAATGGCGTCGCTACTAGTGCTCGCGTTGGCGGGAGCAATGGTCTTAGTGCCACAGAAAGATTCCCAGCACACCAAATCCGATAACGCAGCCGCCCGCGATGTACGCGGCACCCCGCAGGCTCCGGCCATCGTAAAGGTGCTGCCCCCCGAGAAAACACGCGACGAAGCCGACGCAGAATCCCGCGAAAAGAAAGAGCACGCGGATAACGAGGGGTTGCTGAGTAAGTCCACGCTCGCCCTCGCGGTCATTACTGGGCTGCTGGCCCTTGGTACCGGCGTCCTCGCCGCGTTCACGTACAAGCTGTGGACGGCGACGACCGAGATGGTCGGCAAGGCTGACACCGCGACCGGAAAGCAATCCAGTGATATGCGGGATTCGATCACGGAAATGGGACGAATTGCCAACTCGGTGCATGAGAGTGCGAAGGTCGCAGCGAGTAGCGTTGCCGCCATCGAGGAAATGAAAACTCATGCTCAGATGCAGATGCGGGCCTACCTCTCTGTCGGTGTTGGGAACGGGACGTATCAAGAAAGAGAAAGGGGCTTCTACTTCGACGTGCGACCGGTCCTCTTGAATTCCGGCAATACGCCCGCCCATAAGGTCGGATTTCGGGTTGCTGCCGAGATTTTGCCAGTTCCCCTGCCGGACCATTTCACTTTCCCTCTGCCGGACCAAATAGACGGGGGCTTGGTCCTTGGTCCGGGAGCGCGGTTTGATCTGTTTGGGCGAGTGCCAAATTTCGTTCCTGACGATGAAGTTGTCGCAATCAAGAAGGGACACAATCGTGCTGTTTACATATGGGGGAAGATCGTCTACGAGGACGTGTTTGGCGCGAAGCACCATACGAACTTCTGCCAGCAGATCATCTGGCTTGAAAATGTCGGAGTTTATGGGATCTACCAGCACCGCCACAACGACGCAGATTAACGAGAGGCAAGAGAGCGGCATCACTCACGCCCTCGCTTTTCACGGCGTAGTGACACCCGCGTGACGCGCGGACCTATCCTTCCTGCCATGATTATTGGACCGCCGACGAACGCCCTGCACTCGCCGTCATCGGTGAACGGCTCGCAACCGCATACGGGTTGCTGATGGAGCGCGACGATTCCACGCTCGACCCCGCGAGGGATGCGGTCTTCGACGCGCTGGCGAGCGTCGATACGCTGGCGGGCGGCCTCACCTCCTCCTCCGTTCGGAGGGTGCTCGACTTCCCGTCTGTATAGGGGAAACCGGCGTGGCTTGCGTCAACGCCACACTTCCGACACCGTCGGGTTGGCTCAGCCACCCGACGGTGTTGCGTATAAGGCGCTCGTCGGTCGCGGCTAAGGGAGGTATGCAGCAATCACCACCGATTCCAACTTAGGCAGGTATAGGGCAAAAAACGGTCATGCGCAGTCTCGCGCCGCGCTGTCCGCGAGCAGGTCGGCCACGAGCGGCTCGAGGAGCGCCTCCTGGAACGCGGGCCCGCGCGCGATCAAGCCGGCGGTTAGGTCTGGGAAGGCACCCACGAGACCGGCGAGCTTGGTCGCGTCGAGTGGGCCCGGAGCGTTCCCGGCTTCGGTCGCTGCACGGGCGCTCGCATAATCGGCGGGCGCCATCCGCCAGAGCGTCGCACGGCCGCCCGCGCGGGTGAGGATGCCGCGCGCGATCGTGAGGCCCATCTGGTCGAGCTCAGGCCAGACACCGCGATGAGAGGTACGATGCAGTGGCTGGTAGAGTTATCAAGAAATGGTTTGACATATTAGCGTGTTGTTCTGCACGCCTAAATCGTCCGGCGGGGCCGGTTGGGCGACAAATGGAGCTATATTGAATTGACGCCCACGCCTGTCAAATCCACGCGGACTGATGTATTCGACCTGCCTCTTCTGCCACGGCGATCTCGGCAAGAACGCAGCGATCGAACACTTCCCCGTGGGTCGCCGCCTCGCGTTCGATGGGGCGAAGGGCCGGCTCTGGGTCGTCTGCCGCATTTGCGAGCGCTGGAACCTCACCCCCCTCGAGGAACGCTGGGAAGCGATCGAGGCATGCGAGCGAGAGTTCCGCGCATCGAAGCTCCGCGTGTCCACCGAGCACGTCGGGCTCGCGCGGCTGACGGAAGGGTTGGAGCTCGTGCGCATTGGCGAACCGCAGCGTCCGGAGATGGCGGCGTGGCGCTATGGTGACCAGTTTGGCCGCCGCCGCCGCAGGCAGATCGCGATAGTCGGCGGCGTGGCTGCAGCCGCTGGGAGCGTGCTGGTTGTCGGCCCGATGATCGGCATCGTCGGGGGGTGGCTTACCACCCAGCTGCTATACAACCTGGTCCTCAACGCCCCCCGCATTCATGCGGCGCGGAGATTGATTCATGTGCCGACATCGGACGGTTCGAGGCTGCGGGTGCGCCTGGGCGAGTTGCCGCAGACGCAACTCCATGCGAACGGCGACGGCGTGCTGCTCCGCATCCGCGGGATCCACGGTGACAAGATACCGTCGGAATGGCGACTTGATTCGGGTCGCCCCGAGACGGAGCTAGTAGGCGACGACGCGATCCGCGCAGCAACGGCGCTGCTGCCGAGCCTCAACGCCTTCGGCGGCTC
>JAQBQH010000409.1 GCA_028287105.1 Myxococcales bacterium | reverse complement strand
ATAACGAATGGCTACCTTGATACCAGTCGAACTGCGCAAGACCATCTACCGCGGCGATCGCGGCTGTAAGTGCAGTGTGGCGGACGGATGACTGCGATCGCGCGGCGCGAGTGCGGGTAGAATAGCGGGATGAGTACCGTGCCCTCGAAGGTCATCTACGTCGATATCGACGACACGCTTATCCGCAGTTTCGGTAGCAAGCGCATTCCGATGACAGAGATGGTGGCGCTCATTCCGAAGCTCAAGGAACACGGCGCGACGCTGTTTTGCTGGAGTAGCGGCGGTTCGGCCTATGCTCAGCGCTCTGCCGAAGAACTTGGGATCGCGAACTGCTTTACTGCATTCCTTCCCAAACCCCAGATGCTCATCGACGACGTGGCAACTAGCAAATGGAAGCTGACGGAGCTTCACCCCAACGAATGCCGCTCGATGACGGTGGAAGAACTCCTCGGCCGAGTCGTCTGAACACTGCCGACCCCCACTGTGGCTTCTGTCGCTGAGACGAGCGGGCGAAGGTAGCCTCCCTGCTCGATTTAACGTCAATCTTTGACGCTGCGGAAGAAGTGTCAAATTGCGAGCTTAGTGCAGACGTAGCGTGCGATCGCCGTCAAGAATCCGTCAAAGGATGCTGAAACTAGAGAACCATCGGGTTTCTTGTCCATAGATGGAGCGCGAAGATGGTCATTTCGAGAAACCATTGGCGAATCTCGACCGTCGGGTTCGTCAAAATCATGAACCCGATGGTTTCGAACGTTGACGGATTCTTGACGTAACTGATATGGACGGGTGTGGAATCACGTATACTTGCGAGGACACAAATACTAGTTTAATGTTTCAGTGAATCCATAAAAACGTAGTGATTATGCCCGTCTGCCTGTTATGTAAATGCGAACTCATAGCCCGAAGGTCGTCGGTTCAAATCCGGCCCGCTACCATTCCAAGCAACCCGCCCTCGTAGTCCGAGTGCGGGTTTGCTTTTTCTAGCAAGAAGTACAGGTTGAAGGGCGCCGATCACCCGTTAGGTCTTCTTTTCGCCGTTCGCGTCTGGCGTCATCACTAGCGGCGCGAGGTGCTTCAGCAGCACCAGCAGTCCCTTGACGGTGTCGCCGTCGAGGCCGTTGAGCAGATTAGTCAACGTACTTCCGGGTGCAGGACTACCTTGCCGCGGTCGATACTGGCGACAGCCAGCGCTGCGTGTGCAGCCTCGCGCCGAGCCGTCTCCTCTGGGAGCTGCGTGGCGAGGTCGGTGTTGTAGCCCACGGTGGCGAGGGCGACGCGATTTAACAAGTCGGTACTTGTTGTGCGCTGTTTACTCGCTCGAATGGCACTCTAGGAAGTACGAGCGACCAGCCGCAAGCCGTAACGGTGTGCCCAGGTACGGTTCAAGTTCCTTTGCTTGGGCCTCGTCGAGCCGAAAGCTGTCGACCATCGGCGCGTCGGGTGGTTGGTGGAAGATCTCGCGCAGCCGTTCGACGGTGACACTGTTCAGCTCGTGCTCTTCGATCAGCCGTTCAGTCGCATCATCGAAGACGTCGATCGTCCACGCCAATCGGTGGTTCGCGCTCATGGCTCAACCTTTCGCGTTTTGTCGGCAGGCTTGGTCTGCGCCCCCGTGTTGGGATCAAACTCGCCGAGGTGAACGCCGCGCGAATTGTACTTTTCGACGGCAGCGTGCTGGCTATCCCATTCGTAGATATTGCCTTCGCCGTCCTTCCAGCGCTTACGCATCCCGCCACCGCCCTGTACTGACGTTTTAGGTGACGCGCGCTCGGCCTTGGGGAATGCCGGAAGGGTCTTGGGCGCGGGTTGGTGTTGGCCGGGCGCACCAAGGCGCGACTTCGGCGCCTCGTCTTTCTTGTCCTTCTTCGATCGGAAGATCGTGCGGCCGGACAGCTTCGCGCCGACCTGCGGCGCGGCCTCCTTGCCGGCCGGGTCGCGGTTGATCTTCTTGCCGCCGCCGTGGAGGTTGTCGGCGGCGACGTCCGCGACGGCGTCAGCTTCCTGCTCGGCGGACTCGCCGGGCTCCGACACGTCGTGCTCATGCTCCTCAACGCCGTGCTCGGCCTCGACAGCCTTGCGCTGCACGCCCGACTTCTGCGCTTGCACGGCGTGCGTCAGCTCGTGCGCGATGAGCCGGTCGCCCTCCTTGGTGCCAGGGGCGAACTCACCTGCGCCGAAGTGAACGTCGCCGCCCGTGGTGAACGCGCGCGCTCCCAGCTTCTCGGCTGCTGTCGCCGCCTCGCCGCCGGTGTGCACCTTGACGTGCGACAGGTCAGCTCCTAGTTGCGGTTCCATTCGCCCCCGCAAGTCACTCGCGAGTGCGGCGCCGCCGCTCTCGGGGATCTTGGCGCTGGATGCGGCACTTCGCGCTGCCTTGCGTTGCACCTGACGCTTGCGCATCGCCAGCAAGCGCATGTGGTCGAGCTGCGCTTGTTCCGCCTGCTCATGCTGTTGGTCGTGTTCGTCGCCGTGCTTTACGCCCCGGCCGCGACCGACGTCCCTTTCGCCGATTCCCACCTCATCATTATCGGCGATTCGCAGCAGAAGTTGCCTGCAATCGTGCTACCGCGATCGAGGGGGCGCGCTCGGCGGTTGTGACCATGTGGCGACAAGCACTCCAGACTCGCCCGTCACGAGCGCTTGGTTGATGGTGCCCCCGATAAACGAGTCCTTCTCAGCCGCCACAGCGATGGGAATGCCGCACAACGAAGCACGCTGATACACGGTCAGCGCGCCTGACTTCGCGAGCTGAGCTAACCACGACGGCGTGCGCTGCCGAATGGCCGTCCACAATGGGCCGCCCTTGTCGTCGAACGCGAGCGCTGCCGGAAAGCCCCAGCCGAGCATCTGCGCATCGCGGTCATTCCGGCCGAAGCGGCGTTCCTTCGTCGCGCGCACGTGCGCGCCCGTCGCCTCGACATGCACCTGCCAGACCGCAACGCCATCCTCGTCCTGGCCGGCGACGATGAAGTACGTGGCCATACCCGCCTTGGCGAACGCCTTGCCGTGGCCGTCGAACAGCTGCGTTGCGCGCCTGCGCAGTGCCTCCGCGACGTTGGCAGGGTTGGGATTCCGACCGAGCCGCGCAGTTGCCTTGGGAACGAAGCTCCAGAAGTCGTACCTCAATTCGCTCCAGATCGCGACGCCGGTGACGGCCACGACCGCCCGGTCGCCGACGGGAACGATCTTGTTGACGGCCTCCGTCTTCGCTAGCCCGGCGATGGTCAGCTTGGAGTCGGCGGAGACGACGACGCCCGTCGGCGCCGCGCACACCGTGACGGCCGTCGCGTGCGAGCGCGACGACACCAGCATCGCGGCGAATACGACAACTACGGCGACGAAGCGCATGTAGCTACCAATGCGGCGCGACGGGCGTGCGCTTGTTGAGGTTGCCCGGGTCGTTGTCGCCGAGCTGCCCGTTTGTGTCCTGCCCCCAGCACTGGACCGTGCCGTCAGTGAGGAGCGCGCACGCATGGTTGTCTCCGACGGTCACGGCCGCGACGTTCGCGGTAATCGCCGTGCTTGTAGCCAACGGGTTGTTCGCGACCATGGTGCCGTCGCCGAGCTGGCCGACGTTGTTCGGTCCCCAACACTTCGCTGCGCCCAGCCGTAGGACGCAGGCGAAGCCGCCGACCGCGACTTGCGCGGCGTTCGCGAGCTGGTCCGTAATCGAAGTTTCGCAATTCGCATTCACGCAGACGTGGACCGGGCTGGTGAACGTGCCGCTCGTCGTTCCGTTGCCGAGCGCGCCGTTCGAGTTCGAGCCCCAGCATTGGACGCGACCCGTGCCGTCAACATTCACGACGCAGCCGAATGCTTCGCCGACGATCGGGTTCGATGCACTGCCGCCGGGGTTCGTCGCCACTGGATTGGGGTGCGCGTTGAAATCTTGAGGCTGGAGCGCAAGCTGCCCCGAGGCGTTGGACCCCCAGCAGTAGTTGTTTCCAGTCGGCCCCTGCGAACATGTTGATTGGCCGCCGACGGAGAGTCCGTGAAACTGTGCGCCGTTCGCGCAGCCCATGCCCGAAGCGCACACGCCCGCCGGCACGAGTTGCCCGCTGTAGCCCGACACGCTCGCGCCGTTGCCGATCTGGCCCTTGCCGTTTGTGCCCCAGCACCAGCCCTCGCCGTTGGTGAGACTTACGCAGGTGTGCGACGCGCCGGCTCCCGACGCGATCTCCTTCACACCAGTAAACGCGGTGCCACCGACACTCGACAACACCGGTTGAGGCGCGCCGTGTGGCGGCGCCGTGTCGGGAAGTGGGTCGTAGGTTCCTCTTCCAAGTGCCCCGTACAGGTTGCTGCCCCAGCACTGGATCGTGCCGTTCTTCAGCAACGCACACGTGTGTTGGTAGCCTGCGACGACATGCGCCACGTCCGCGAGACCGACGACGGGGGCAGGAACGTGCGACTCCATCGTGCTGTTTTCGCCGAGCCCGAGCTGCCCGTGGTCATTCGCCCCCCAGCAGCGCACAGTCGCGTCGCTCAGGAGCGCGCACGTGTGGTTCGAGCCCGCCGCAACCTGAGTGACCGTTGCGCAGTCCGTCGCGCCGCAGATGCCGCCCGGGCACGTTCGCAGCACAGGCGTCTGGCACGTTCCATTACTGCACGTGCCCGCGCTGCTCGCCATGCCGTTCGAGCACGTCGCTGCACCGCATGCACTTGTCGGCCACGTACACGAACCAGCAGTCACGCCGTCGCATGCCTTGGGCCCACATGGTGGCGAGACGCCCGTGCCTTCACACGCCGGTCGCGTCGCATGCGGCGTTCCTAAAACCGGCTGACACCCGCCGGGCACGACGTCGCAGGCTTCGCACTGACCCTGGCACTCGCGATCGCAGCAATAGCCGTCGACGATGTGACCGCTCACGCAGTTGTCGCCCGGCACTGCCGGATCGCCGACCTGCTTGACTGCACCGCTCGCGCCGACGACGACTGTGACCGACTCGCAGCTCGCGCCCAGCGCCTGCGTCGTGGTGCCGAACGCGATGGGGATGCCGTTGCTGTTACCGGTCACCGCGACGGAGAGCTGTGAGCCGGCCATGTAGCCCTGCGCGAAGTCGATCTCGACCGTGCCCTCGCTCGTGCCCGTCTTCTTGTTGATGGACGCATGCTGCGGTGAGCCGCCAGCGATCGACAACGCCACGTCGAACGTGTCGACACTCGACGCCGACGCGTCGAGCTTGACAGTGAGGAGAACCGTGCCCTTCTTGCATCGGCGCACGTTGCAGGCCGAGGCGACAAACAGCGCGAGAACAGCCATGATGAGCGTTCGCATTAGTTCTTCAAGATCGTGCCGTAGGTCGGCGACGGGTCGCGTTGCGTGCCGAGCCCGATCCCGAGGCCAACTGCGAGGCCGATTGCCGCCACGCCACCGACGACTGCGCCCCAGAACCAACCGCGCTTGACGAGCGGCTTGCGTTCCTGAGTCGTGGGCGCCGTCGCAACAAGGTCTGCGCGAGCAGGCTGCGTCACGGCGGCGGTCGCCGGCAACGGGCTAGGCGTCGGCTGACTTGCCTTCGCCATCTGCTCCTCGGCAACAGCGCGTTCCAGTGTCGCGATCAATCGGTTCACTTCGTCACGATTCGGGGCGTTCGGCGTCTCGCGAAGGTACGTCCTATAGAATCTGATCGCGTTCGGCTTGTCGCCGACCTGCCGGTAACACTGCGCGATGTTGTAAAGGAACGAAGGCTCGGGATAGATGCGATACGCCTCGCGGAACTCGTCGAGCGCCTTTCCGTACTCGGCCAGGTTGTAGTGTCGCGTGCCGCGCTCGAAAGCGGCGCGCGCTGCGCCCTTGTCGTACGTCTCGGCTGACGCCGACGCGGCGATGAGCAGGATGAGTGAGATGATCACACTGCGCACGGTGCCCCCTTGTTTCATCAGTTCATCCGCAGCGCGACGCGTACCGGGAACAAAAGCGAGGGCAGCGTCGTGCCGTCGAACAAGACGTCGCACGGGCCCGTCGCCGCGAAACGAACCACGTGCGCGACGGTCGATGTCGACGCCGCCTGACAGATCCCTATTACGTGCGTCGCGTCGGTCGGGTCTGGCACGACGTCGGTGAGACGGAGCGGGGCGCCGCACACTGAAGCGGCGCACCTCAACGGGCCGGCCAGAGCGGGACCCGAGCCAGTGTCGTTGACGTAGTACGCGCTGTCGGGATTGCTGTTCGTCGACGAATCCACCCACGCCGTGCGAACTACGTTCCCCGCTGCGCGTACGCTGGCGAGCGACGTAAAGCCGCCCGAAGGAGGTGCCTGCATGTAGTAGACGGCCTTCGAGATCGGTTGGTTGTCGAATGGAACGCGGACGTCCGCCGCCTGGTAGTCGATCGGCTTACTGGCGAATACGTGCGTTGGGTCGAGCGGCGACTGCGTCATGCCGACGACGCCAAGGCCGAGCAAGAACGGATTCGAGTTCATCGTCCAATCGCCGAGCGATTTGCCCATGGGTTGATCGAACACCTGGACCTCACTGATCTCGGACAAGCCAGTGCCGAACGTGGCGACGCCGACCGCGAGTCCCTGGGGGCTCATGATCGGAAAGACATCGGCCACACGGGAGGTCGTCTTGTTCCAGCGGTACTGGTCCGTGGCGGCGTCGATCAGGTACGTCGAACTGTCGGCGCCGACCGCGACGGAAGACGGCGGAATCCATGCCACGGCAAAGGGCAGGTCCACGATGGTGTTCTTGATCGTGATTCCACAGCGCTGGGGTGGCGAAGACGCGAGTGAGAGCTGGAAGACCTGACCCCCGATCGACGACTGATTCGCGTTGCGCAACAGCACGAGCAGCGTGGGCGTGGTGCAGTTGTCGGGAGCACCGCCGTCCCCTCCGCCGCCAGCGCCGCCGCCGGTACCACCGCCGCCGGCACCACCTCCACCTCCCGCAGCCATGTCGCCGTTACTGCCGCCGCCGTCGTCGCTGTTCACCGCGTGGAAGCCGCAGCCCCCAACGACAATCGCGCCGGCCATGAACATTCCGAACCTATGACACCGGTGCAACATCGGCTATTTGACTTCGGTCACACGCTTCGCGGCGTGACCTAGGACTACTCCTTATCTTATTCGGCAGCGAAAAGCACCAGGGACGCCCCCACCGATCGGCCTCCATCGGCGGTGGACTCGGGCGTCCACGCTTCGATGTTTGAGGTCTAACGCTAAAGTTGGCTTCCTGTGACCGGACAAGATCGAGCCTGGCGAGCCCTGCGCCCGCAGGCAACGACTTTGAAAAGCTGGCCAAGGTCTACAAGGTCACGTTGTCGGAGTTGATGTGGCGGCCTATAACGCGCCAAGCTATGGCACGATTGATGGGCGATGCCCTCGACGCGCGCCATCCTCGCCGTTCTCACTCGACCTAAACTCCGCGCTGGCCGACGAACATCAGCTCCCTGTCGGCGGACCGTCGCGTCAGAGATCAGCTCGTCGACGCGGCCGTTGCTTCACGCAAGGTCGTCCTGGGCGACGTACTCGCGTCGTACTCGCATGACCGGCTGAGGAGCTGTGTCGCACTCTCGGTCTCGACGACAGGGTAAGCAAACACCGCTCGGTCGCCGGCGACAACATCAGAAAACGGCCTCGACGGTAATCCAGGTCTTTGGATACGCTGAGCTCAGCCTTCCGCTACCACGAGAATAGAAGGCCCCAGGCAACTGGGGCCCGTTCTTTTTCGCCTGCCTCGGCCGCAACTTTTCGTCCGAATCGCCGATAATGATCGTGATGGCTGGTCACGACGGCAGCAGGCGCGATCAACGTGGTAGCCGTGTCGAGAGTCCGGATGAGGCCGAGGCGGACCAGGTCGAGCGCGACCGCATGTTCCTCCTCGCGCGCCGGTATCGGCACATTCAGCGAAAGAAGGCCGCCGGCGGTCAGTCAGGCCCGCAGGCAGATGTTCCACACGGAAGCGGATCGGCACTGCAGTCCGACGTGCGCGCGCGGATGGAGGGCCACGTCGGCGCCGACCTCGGTGCGGTGCGCCTCCACACCGGCGGCGAGTCGCAAAGGGCTGCGTCGGGCTTCGGCGCGCGCGCATTCACGGTCGGAGGAGACGTTCACTTCGGCGACGGCGAGTACGATCCCGGAACGAAGGAGGGCGACCGACTGCTCGCGCATGAGCTGACGCACGTCGTGCAGGGGCAACGCTCCGGGGTTCAGCGAAAGGCGGATGGCGAAGGCGGAGAGGAAGAAGAGGGCGTATCGCAACCTCACGAGCCCGCCGAAAAGGAAGCAGACGCAGTCGGCGATCACGTTGCCGATGCGCTTCACGGAGACCCCGGAGGCGGCGCTGAGGGCCAGCAACCGCAAGCAGCACCGCAAGAGAAGGCCCCCGCGATTGGTGCGAAGCTTCAGCCCGGCGCATTGATGCGCGCTAGTGGCCCGCGTCCTCCGGCGCCCTCTACAGCAGGCAAATCGTCACCGCCACCTGGTACTGACCCGACGAAACAGACGGTCGCGGACATTCGCGCCGAAGCGAGGAGGAAGGGCGGAGCAGCCGCGCAAATCTTCGCCCAGATCGACGGTGACGCCTCGACCGCACGAGTAAAGAACGAGCTGTTCGCCGACGCACAGGCGCTGCTCAAGGCGGGTGGTGATCCCTTGAGTGCACTGCAACAGGCCATCACGGCCAAGCCCCTCCGCTACCTTTGTCAGGGGCCCGAGATCACCGATAAGGCCGTCCAGGTCGAGGGCGGAATCAACCGCTATATGGATCTCCCCGGTGTCTACGGGTACTACCTGAAGGCCGCGTACAAGGCGGCGGTCACCGACGCCGACGAGTTTGTGCGTCGAGCCGCGAATAAACAGTTCGATCCCTATCAACACATGGACGACACGAAGCCACTGAGCGGAAAGTGTCCAATCACATGGTGGTCCGCGGGCGGCGCTCTCCCGGGTGGTGTTGAAATGGGCCAGGTAAAAAAGGAGATCCACGTCGAGGACAGCAGCTACGACAAGGGCGCTGTCAGGATCGAGGTTTCACCCGAGGAGTTCGCGCGCATGCAAAAGGCGAACGGCCTTCACATCTACAAGCCGACTGCCATCGACGGTGCTCATCAGGTCGGCGGGGGCGGCGCCGAAGCGCTCTTCAAGCCCGCCACCGGCGGCGCCACCTGGGGGCTAACGAAGGGCGGCGCCAAGGAAGCGATCATGCGACCGATCCCGTTGGGCGCCTTCAAGAGCCGGCGCCTCATCGTTCCGAGCAGCGTACCTCCGGCCTCGAAAGCGGCGGGGAAGGGTAAGGCATGAGCCAGATCCAGATCGACACCGACGTCTCGGTCGACGCGTCGACCGATTTTGCAGACCTCGCGCGTCGCGCACTGCGCGGCGAGGCTGGCATCGCGCTCCAGTCCGACCAGGCGCCCCTCGACTGGCTCGAGCGCGCCTACGAGCGGCTACGACCAACCCCCGCACTCGCAGCGTCGCTGTCGCGCGCCGTCGCCGGGTGCCTGACCGATCCAGCCGCCAAGCTGCGCGCCCAGGCGCTGATGTTCTTCGAAAAGCACCCCGACGCCGCGGGACACGACCTCGTTCTCGCCGCCGCGAAACAACACCGCCCCCTATTTCGCGGCATACCGAACCCGTTCCAAGATTCGGTCCCACTCGAATGGCAGCTCTTCCGGACGCTAGGCGCGCTCGCCCTCAAAGGCGATGCTGATGCCCTCGCTCTCGCGTACGCAGAGGCCTTGCGCCCCACCGGCCAGGGCGGCGCGCTCATCGCCGCATTGACGCGACTGGATCCCAATTGGGTCGCAGTTCACGCCGAGGAGATCGTCAAGGCCGACCCAACAACAGCGGGACCGCTACTCATCAACCTCCAGGGCAGCCCCATCGACGTCGGCGACGTAGGCGAACGCATCGCCCCTCTCGTCGTCGACGAACCCATGTTTCGCTCCCTCGCCGAGATGATCGACGACACCACCACGCGTCGTCGCATCTTAGCCCGCCTGCCCACGGCGGCTCCGTAGCTACTGACACCGCCGAGTTTCGTTTCCCGATCGGCGTGTTTTCGTCGAATGGCGTCGAGAGCTCTCGCGGCTAGCCGCGAGCTCTTGTGGTAACCGAGCGAGATAGACTGTGCGGCGCCAATTGGCTCATCCGTGAGATCTCCGACGGAGAAAGGCTCCCTCCGGCCACAGCCTCGTCCATGTCGAGCGCGTTCTCGAGCTACCATCTGCAGCGCCAGAGTGGCTCCATCGCCGATGTTCGACCGGCTCCGTTCGCACATTCGCGGTCTGATGAACGCTACGGCAGGTCGTCGTCCGCGCAGCCCGCTCGCGTGTGCTCCTTCGTCCTCGACGCTTGAGATGACGGTTGGCGTCAACGGCTGCTTCGGCGGCGTCGTCAGAGCGCGGACCGTGGCGTGGTACGACGACGGAACGGCACACTGAAAGGAACGGTCGACCGAAGTCGCGCATACAATCGGATCGAACAGACGATCTCGAGGGTGCGCACGCTGGAAATTGTTCGCGAGCCCGCTCTTGCAGCGGAACACGTTGAGGTGCCGGCTCAGTGCACCCTCAAGCCATTCGCATTGGGCGGCATTCCGAATCTGTTCGGCTTCGTTGACGGTCATCTGCTGACGTTCTCGGATCCGTTTGGCCTCCATCCAAATCGGACAGGTAGGCTTAGGTCCGCTGGGAATTACCTGAAACGGCTGGGGAGGGGACGCAACCTCCGTTCGCCATCTACAAGGCGCTACCAACTTCGCATGCGGAATAAGGTGACGCTTGTCTTTGTGCGTTTGGCGCGAACGGGCCGGACCTGAGCGGGTCACCGGTGTCCGTGGCGCTGGGTGAGCCAGTTCTCGTTGTAGACCTTCAGCCACTCGAGCATGGCCAGGCGCAGTTCTTCGATGGTGCGGTAGGCGTGGACCCACAGGAGCTGTTCTTTGAGGGCGTCAACGAGACGCTATTCCCCGCGCACCCGCTCGAACTGGCCAGGCCGCAGAACGACGTTGTGATAGAAGAAGCCGCCAACCATGGAGTCATCCGGATGGCGAGATCGACGGCGTACCCTTCCGGTCTCTCGTAGCACTCGACGACGGTCCCCGTCGTGCCCGCAGGAATCATCAGGTCCGAGAAGTCCGCCTCGACAGATAGCAGCGTGCGCACGCGATCGTTTTTCGAAGCACTCACTTGTGCACGGCTCGTGGATCACACCTCGAGCACGAGCAACGCTTCATCGCCGTACCCATCGAGATCATCGGCGAGCCACGACTCGCCGTCGCGAGCCTTGTGAAACCGCACAGAGCAGCTTTCCGCGTCGCTGGAAACGATGATGATGAAGTGCTCCCCACGACTCCGAAGCGCTTCCTCGAGTCGCTTTGCGAATGCGAATCCGGTTGCTGCAAGCTCGAGCGCGTCCTTCGCCGTCGTGTAGTCCTCGACGTGAAGGTGGTTCACGAAACACTCACGCCCCGTGCGGTCGGGAAAATCGGAGGACTTCGTGGTCGACATGCGTTTTGCTAGGCGACGGAAGACGACACAACCGTCCATGGTCTCGAAGCCCTCGTCGACCAGTCGCGCGAGGTCGGGCGGCACGATGGC
>JAQBQH010000400.1 GCA_028287105.1 Myxococcales bacterium | reverse complement strand
GTCTTGACCAGCTCGTAGGGCGCGTGGAACTTGTGAATGCCGTCGGTGTTGAGGCTCAGCGCGTAGCCCGACTTGTCGGCGTCGTCGATCTCGGCGCCGAGGATGCGCATGAGCTTGGCCATCGTGCGCACGTCCATGAGCTTGGGGACGTTGCGAAACACGCTGGTGCCGCCGGAGAGGATGGCGCTCGCGAGAATGGGGAGGGCGGCGTTCTTGGCGCCGGAAACGCGTACCTCACCCTTGAGGCGGCGGCCGCCTTGAATGACGATCTTGTCCACGATGTTTGTACGCTAGCAGCTACGAGGCGCTGCCCGACGGGAAAACGATCAGGTCGCGGCGGGGGCGTCGGCCTTCGGCGCGACTCCGCGGTGCTCGTCGCACAGGCCGTAACGGCCAGCAACCTTCTTGCACGCTTCCTTGTTGCAGATCTTGTAGCGGGCCTTGTGGCCCTCGAGCTCACCGCGACGCCACAGCTTGTAGTGGGTCACGCAGTAGCCCTTGGCGCGATAGGGGCGCTTGCAGCTCTCGACGGAGCACTTCTGCTCGGTCGCTTCGGTCGTCGGGGTCTCGGTCGCTTCGGCTTCGGCCATCGGAAATCTCCTGGTATTGCAAACGAACGCGACACTTTAGCCAACTTCCGGCGGGAGTCAACAGCGCATTGCGCTAGACTCCCCGCGCATGCCGGCGCCGCTGCCGTTTCCCGAGAGCCTCTGCCACCGGTGCGCGGCGCCGCCGAAGTACGTGCGCACCGCCGCCAGCGTCTTCATTCGCTGCCCGCTCTTGCCCGACAAGTATCCGCGCCAGCCCGTCCTCGCGTGCGAGCTCTATCGCCCGACGGTGATCGAGACCGAGCGGCTCAAGCTCCGCGAGCTGCGGCTCGACGATCTCGATTTCATCGCCGCGCTCCTCGGCGACGCCGAGGTCATGCGCTGGTACCCGAAGGTCTACTCGCGCGACGAGGCGCGCGGCTGGATCGAGCGCATGCTGGCGCGCTACGCGCGGGACGGCCATGCCCTGTGGCTCGCCATCGACAAGGAACGCGGAGAGCCAATTGGGCAAATCGGGCTGCTCGCGCAAACACTCGATGGCGTCGTCGAGCCGGAGATCGGCTACCTCGTCCATCGTCCATTCTGGCGCCGCGGGTACGCCGCCGAGGCGGGCGCGGCGACGCGCGACTGGGCCTTCGCGCGCGGCCACAAGCACGTAATTTCGTTAATCCGCCCGGAGAACGAGGCGTCGCAGGCGGTGGCGCGCAAGCTCGGCCTTCTGCCTACGCGACACGTCACGCACGGCGGCCTGGACCACGTCGTGTGGCGACTCGACCGCTGACGACCGTCACTTGGAACGCGATTTGCGAAGTACCTCCGCGAACCATCAACGGAGGTAACACATGTTGTACTGGGCGCTTTGCTTTCTGGTTCTCGCCATCATCGCCGGCATCTTCGGCTTCGGCGGCGTCGCTGCTACGTCGGCGGGTATCGCGAAGATCCTCTTCGTGGTCTTCCTCGTCGCCCTCGCGGTGAGCGCGATCTTCGGCTTCAGAGGTCGGCGCGTATTGTAGCGCTCGGCGTCTGGTGCGTCCGTCCTCGGGGCTTCGTGCCCCGGGGACGGCGTGCCGGCGTCAGCCGACCTTGACGTTGAGCTCGCCGCCTTCGACGTCGAGCCGTACGTCGCCGCCCGGGTGATCGGCGAACGCTTCGAACGCGGCGTCCTCGAGATGGCGCGTCAAGATCGCCGCCAATCCGCGGGCGCCCGTCTCGCGCTTCAAGCTCTCGCGCACGACGTGGTCGAGCGCCGGCTCGGTCACCACCAGCTTGAACCCCTCGTCCTCGAATTCGCGCGTGAGCCGCTCGATGACGTTGGTGCGTAGGATCGCCTTGAGCGTCCCCTCGTCGAGCGCGCGGAACGGCACGATGCGGGTGAAGCGCGCCATCAGCTCGGGCAAAAATCCATAGGCCTGGAAGTTGGCGATGTTCTCGACCTCGTCGGTCGTGAACGAGACGGCGATCTGATCCTGCGCGCCGGCGCCGCCGCGCAGCTTGATCTTGCCCTTCTCGCGCCCGAAGCCGATGCGGTCGACGGCGCCGCGCCGGCGGGCCACCTGCTGGAACCCCGAAAACGCGCCGGCTGCGATGAACGCGATGTCGCCCGTCGACATGACGATGTGATCGCCGTAGGTCGAGTGCGTCAGCTCGAGCGGCACCACCACTTCGCCGGCCTCGAACATCTTGAGCAGCTCGCGCTGCACGCCCATGCCGGTGACGTCCTTGGTCGTCCCCGCCCCGGCGAAGATGGCGTTGTTCTGGCCGCTCGCGATCTTGTCGAACTCGTCGAGACAGATGATCCCGATCGACGCGAGCAGCGGATTGTCGTCGGCCGCGTGCAAGAGCCGCGTGATGATCGTGTTCGGATCCTGCCCGACGTAGCCGGTCTCCGAGTAGGTCGTGATGTCGACGATGACCGTCGGCAGCCGGAGGATGTTCTGGAACAAAAGCTCGACGAGGTGGGTCTTGCCGCAGCCGGTCGGGCCGATGAGGAGGAAGTTCGACTTGGGCAGCACATGCTCGCGCTTGGCCCCATCGAGGTAGATGCGCTTGATGCGCTTGACGTGGCGATAGGCCATGAGCGAGACCGCGCGGCGCGCTTCGTCCTGACCGCGATACCCGGCCTCCTCGAGCTTGGTGAAGATCTTTTTCGGCGGAATGACGGGAAGCTCACGCACGAACTTGATGAAGTGTTCGAGCCCGGATTTCCGGTACTTCTTGAGGTTCTCCATCGGTTCCGTCTCGCGTGCCATGGACCCCTCGCCTTCGACTTTCATTTTAATCCGGCTTCTCGCCCAGTTCCACTTTATTGACACCCGCTACCGTCGGGTAATGATGTGAAAATGATGCGAAGCGGCGCGATCGCGCTGGCGGCGTTCGTCGTCGCGGTAGTGGCGATGATGATCGTCCCGCTACCGACGCCGCTGCTCGACGTTCTGCTCACTTCCAACCTCGCCGTGTCGGTGGCGCTCCTCCTCGTGGCGGTGTGGTCCGCACGTACGCTCGAGCTTTCTACGTTTCCAACGCTCCTGGTTCTCACCACGCTCTACCGATTGGCGCTGAATGTTTCGTCGGTTCGGCTGATTTTGCTGCAGGCCAACGCCGGGCGCGTCATCCACGCCTTTGGCGCGTTCGTCGTGCGCGGCGATTATGTGGTTGGTTTCGCGGTGTTTTTGATTCTGACGATCGTGCAGTACGTGGTCATCTCGCGCGGCGCCGAGCGCGTCGCCGAGGTGGCCGCCCGCTTCGCGCTCGACGCCATGCCCGGCAAGCAGCTCGCCATCGACGCCGATTTGCGGGCCGCGGCGATCGACGCCAACGAAGCGCGCAGCCGCCGCAATGAGCTGTCCAAGGAGGCCGCGCTCTACGGCGCGCTCGACGGCGCCATGCGCTTCGTCAAGGGCGACGCCATCGCCGGCATTCTGATCCTGGCCATCTCGCTCACCGCCGGGCTCATCGTGGGCGTGGTGCAGCACGGCATGTCGCTCGGCGAGGCGGCGCGCGTCTACTCGCTCCTTACCATCGGCGACGGCCTCGTCTCGCAGCTGCCGGCGCTGCTCATCTCCACCGCCGCCGGCCTCGTCGTCACGCGCGTCGCCAGCGATGAAGAGGGCGCCACGCTCGGCCCCGATCTGGCGCGCCAGCTCTTGCGCCCGGGCGCGCTCGCCGCCACCGCCGGCCTCCTGGTGCTGCTGGCGCTGGTGCCCGGCCTGCCGCTGTGGCCGTTCATGCTCGTCGCCGCCGGCACCGGTGGCCTCGCGTGGATGGCGCAGCGCCGCCAGCGCGCGCGCCCCGTCGCTGCGATCGCCGACGCACCGCATCCGGCGCCGCCGCTCGAGGTGGCGCTCGACCCCGCGCTGCACGCCGCCGCGCCGACGGTCGAGGCGCGCCTGCACCAGGTGACGCGCGCGCTCGCCGACGAGCTGGGCCTGCTCGTGCCGCCGCTGACCCTGACCATCGACGCCAGGCTGCCGCTGCGCGGCTACGAGATCCGGCTGCGCGGCATCCCCATGGCCGACGGCATCATCCCCGACGGCCGCGTGCTCGTCGACGTGGCGCCCAACAAGCTCCCCGCCGGCGTCGACGGCCAGGCGGTCGACCATCCCGCGACGGGCGCGCCGGCCGCGTGGGTGCCGTCGTCGGCGGTGGCCAAGCTGCCGGCGTCGGGGCTCGGCATGCTCGACGGCCCCGCCGCCATCGCCGCGCGGCTCGACTCCGCGCTGCGCAACGCCGCGCCCGAACTGGTCGGCCTCGACGAGACGCAGCGCCTCCTCGACGCGGTCGCGCGCGAGCATCCGGCGCTGGTGCGGGCGCTCGTGCCGGCGCGCGCCGACGTCACGCTCGTCGCCGACATCCTGCGGCGCCTCGTCGCCGAGGGCGTCAGCGTCCGCGATCTGCCGTCGGTGCTCGAGGCGCTCGCACGCTCGGTGGCCGAGACCCGCGACCCGATGGTGCTCACCGAGCGCATCCGCGGTCAGCTCAAACGGCTCATCACCCACCGCTTCGCGCCCTCGAGCGGCGGCGCGCGCCGCGTCGACGCCCTCATGCTCGACGCCGACGCCGAGGAGGCCGTGCGCGGCGCCCTGCGCGCCTCGGGCGACACCATCGTCATGGCGCTGGAGCCCGACCTCGCCGACGCCATCCTCGCCAGCGTCACCCGCGAGCTCGGTCTCAACCGCTCCACCATCATCCTCACCTCGGCCGAGCTGCGCCGTCACGTCCGTCGCCTCGTCGAGGGCGACCACCCGCGCCTCCCGGTCCTGGCCTACCAGGAGCTCCTCTCCGACGTCGAGGTCGAGCAGGTGGGCACCATCCGTATTACGGAGTAAACTCTCTCCTCGTACGGAGGTCCCAATGTTGCCCGAGAACGCTCCTTCCTCCTCGTCGCGTCACGCCGGCACCTTCACCGAGGCGCAGATCGCCGCGGAGCAGGCCGGCTTCATGCGCAAGGTCTTCGCCATCATGGGCGCCGGCCTCGTCGCCACGGCAGTGACCTCGCTCGTCGTCGTGAGCTCGGACAGTGCGCTCCGCTTCATCTTCGGCGGCGGAGGCACCGTCTTCTATGGTCTGCTCATCGCTGAGCTGGTGATGGTCTGGACGTTCGTGCCGCTGGCGCGCCGCATGTCGGCCATCAGCGCCGGCGCGCTCTTCTTCGCCTACGCCATCCTGAACGGCGTGACGCTCTCGGTGATCTTTTTTCGTTACACGCAGGGGTCGATCGCCAGCACCTTCTTCGTCACCGCCGGCACCTTCGGCGCCATGAGCGCCTACGGCTACATCACCAAGCGCGACCTCACCAGCGTCGGCAACTTCATGATCATGGCGCTCTTCGGCCTGATCATGGCGTCGGTGGTCAACATGTTCCTGCACAGCCCGGCGCTCTACTGGGGCGTCACCTTCGTCGGTGTGCTCGTGTTCGTCGGGCTGACCGCGTACGACACGCAGAAGATCAAAGAGATGAACGTCATCGGGAACGCCGGCACCGACGAGGATCACAAGGAAGCGATCCACGGCGCGCTGGTGCTCTACCTCGACTTCATCAACCTGTTCTTGTTCATGCTGCGCCTGCTCGGCCGCCGTCGCTAACCGCTAACGCTCGATCAAATCCTCGAGCTTGTGCTGCTCGATGCCCTGGCGGACGGCCGTCAGCGTGCCATCGGATTCCAGCACCGCCTGCGCGCACTGCGACACACCGTCGATCCCCTGCTTCCGCAACGCCGAGCGCAGCTCTTCGAGCGTGACGCGCTCGCGCTTCATGTTGCGCAAGATGATCTTGCCGTTGCGAACGAGCGGACAGGGCCGCCCCTGCACCAGCCGCTCGAACCAGCGCCACCGATACGTGGCCTCGCCGACCGCGAAGTTGACGACCAATAGCGTCGTCGCGCTGATGAGCCCGCTCGTGAGCGAGTTGTCGCCCGCGTTGATCGAGTTCTGCACGGCGTTGGCGAGCACCAGCACCACCACCATGTCGAAGGTGGTCATCTGGCCGAGCTCTCGCCGCCCGGCGAGCCTGAGCGCGAACATGAGGAAGACGTAGACCGCGACGGAGCGCAGCACCAAGAGGAGCCAGTGCGTCTCGGGGCGCAAGAGCGCCATCATCGCGGCGGCCGTCACGCGAGCGAGATCATTCGCGGCCGAGCAGCTTGGCGACGTGCGCGAGGTAGTAGTCGGCCTCGCGGCGCGGCTCCAGCTCGCCCGATTCCACGGCCACTTCGAGGGCGCGCTTGAGATCGCCGATCTGACGCGACGGCGGCAGCTTGAAGTGCTCCATCATCACGTTGCCGATCCCCGTCGGCAGCGGCGGCTGCTTGGCGTCCTCGTCGCGCAGCGCCTGGATGCGCGCCGACAGCTCGGAGATGTTCTTGAGCGCGTTCTGCCGCTTGCCCGGCCGCGCCGAGGTGATGTCCGCGCGCGAGAGATCGAGGAGGTCGGTCAGATGCGCCGAAAGCTCGCGATCGAAGCGGCGCACCGCCGAGTCGGTCCACGAGGCGTCGTACTGATTGGGCCGCAGATGATGCAGGATCAGAAACTTCAGCTTCTGCTTCATTGGCTTGTCGAAGCGGAAGCGCCGCGCCGTGTCCTCGAACATGCGCGCGCCCACCTCCGAGTGCCGATGGAAGTGCACGCCGCCGTCGGGCGTGAAGGTGCGGGTCGGCACCTTGCCGATGTCGTGCAGGAGCGCCGCCCAGCGCACGGCCGGTCGCGGCACCGACTGCCGCACCACCTGCTTGGTGTGCTCCCAGACGTCCTTGTGGCGGCGTCCCGCCTCCTGCGAAAAATCGACGGTGGCCTCGAGCTCCGGCAGCCATACGGCGAGGAGGCCACAGTCGTGCAGCCACTGCAGCGCCACGTGCACGCCACGCTCGACCAGCATCAGCTCGAGCTCCTGGCGGACGACGTCGGGCGAGAGCGCGCGTGTCGCCTCGGCGTGCGCGCGCGCCGCGGCGGTCACGTCGTCGGCGGGCATCTGCTCCTCGGCCGCGCACTTCTGCGCGATCTGGAACACCCACGACGGATCGGTACGCTCGGCGACGGTCTGCATGCGGGGATGAATCTGCCGTGAAATCGGATTTGGTTCTACTACTACCTGAATCTAGGGGTGAATGAAGGTGATGGTGCGCCAGTCGTCGCTCCAGCGACAGCGCAGCAGGAAATCGCACATGCGCAGGCCGAGTGACTGGCGGTTCGTGAACCACCAGTCGAGCGCTTTTCGGCGGGCGTGGACGCGGTCACGTCCACAAAACTCGATTAGCCGCGACTCCCCAAGTGCACGCTCCTATGGCGAAAATGGCGTGTCCTACAAGGCGAATAAAGAGGCCATTCCGGACACGAGTCAATAAAATTTTGCACAGTTGCTGATGGCATCCGGGTTGCTCTACCCCCTGTCATGATGCGCGGGCTGATCACCGAGTGCGACTTCGAGGAGTGCGAATGCGCGTTCCCCGGAATCATGCGTTACTATCGGGAACTAAAGGTCAAACCGGACACGTTCCTGGAGCTTTTGTGGAGCTTCATCCACCAGGATTGCGCCTGTTCCGAACCGGTTCCCGTGGCGTCCCGCCCCGCCATCCCCGCCACCATTCGCTAGCTCACCCCCCGTCTCCCCCCTGACACATCTCTCCGCAAGCGCCTGGAATTACAGGCTCGCACGATTGGTACAGCTGCTGTAGAACAGTGTGACGAGTTTGTCACGCCGACTGAGGCACATAGACACACATGGCCAGTGGAGTTGACGGCGTCCGGACCGACCAGTAGGAGCGAAAATGCGCCAGGCAGCCGGCATCGGGGTGTTCGACAGCGGCGTAGGAGGGTTGACCGTCGTGCGCGCCCTGACGGAGCGGCTGCCACGCGAGGAGCTGGTCTATCTCGGCGATACGGCACGCGTTCCTTACGGCTCCAAGAGTGCCGAGACGGTGGCGCGCTACTCGCGCATGGCGGCCCGCTTCCTGGTGGACCGCGGGGTCAAGATGGTCGTCGTCGCCTGCAATACGGCCTCGGCGTTCGCCCTAGAGGCGTTACGCGCGGAGCTTCCACTCCCGGTCCTGGGGGCGATTGAACCAGGCGCCAGGGCCGCGGTCGCCGCGACGCGCACCGGGAGGATTGGCGTCATCGGCACGCTCGGGACCGTCCGCTCGGGCAGCTATCCGAGGGCCATCGCGGCGCTCGACCCGGCGCTGCACGTCACGGCGCGCGCCTGTCCGCTGCTCGTTCCGCTGGCCGAAGAGGGCTGGCTCGACGATGAGGTGGCCGGTGCGATTGCGCGGCGGTATCTCGGAGAGCTACAGGCCGAAGCGCCCGACGTCGACGTTCTCGTTCTGGGCTGCACGCACTATCCGCTCTTGCGCCCGCTCTTGTCGCGGGTCGCGCGGGAGGTGTTCGGACACGACGTGACGCTCGTCGACTCGGCGGAGGCGATGGCCGACGTCGCCCACGCGGAGCTCGAGCGCCTCGGCCTCTTGCGTGACGGCGAGGCCGTCGGCGCGCTGCGCTGCTTCGTCACCGACGACGCGCGCATCGACGAGGTGGGCCACCGATTTCTCGGCCGCCACCTCGGCGAGATCACGCGCGTCGATCTCTAGGATCAGGGGCTCGTCGTCTAGAACGAGCGGCTCGTCGCGGTAGCGGCTACTTGCTGCAGGAGCCGCCGCCGTTCGGGCTGCACGAGGCGAAGCCGGCGCTGCCGCAATCGGCGGTCTGGACCTTGCCCTTGTTGCAGAACTTCAGCGTCAGCCCGACGCAGGTGGCGGTGTAGTTGTTCGGATCGCACTCGTTGCCGGCGAAGCAGCCGTAGCCGGTGCCGTTGGGATTGTTGTAGCAGTTGAGGTTGATGCGATTGCAGTCGTAGCGCGACTCCTGGCCGTCGCTGCACGAGACGAGCACCGAGCCGTCGCAGCGCAAGGTGTTGTTGTTGAACGACGGGTTCGCGCAGGCCGGGCCGTTGCCGCGGCAGTGCGCGCCGCCGATGCCCGACGGGTTGCACGACGCATCGATGCGCGCGCAATCTTCGCGCTGGACGATCCCGTTCGAGCAGCGCTGCACCTGGTTGCCGTTGGGGCTGCCGTCGGCGGCGACGCAGGTGGCGGAGGTTCCGCCGGCGCAGGTGCCGTAGCCGCAGTCGACGGTGCCGTTGTTGGCGACGCACATCTGACCCGACGTCGTGCAGTCGTAGGTCTGGATGCCCTTGTTGCCGCCGGAGCCGGCGAAGTCGGTGCACTGCTGAAACGTGTTGCCCTGGCACGACTGCGAGTTGCCGGTGCAGACCGCCGGCGTCTGGCCGCCGGCGAGACACCTCTTGGCTGCGGTGCAGTCCGAGCCGGCGCCGGCGATGCAGTTGACCTGGTCGGGTGACAGATGCGCCGCGGCCGCGCCGGCAGGCTCGTTGATGAGCGAGACGGCCTGCGTGCAGGCGCTGATGCCGCCGCCGATGCCGCACGCGGAAGCGGTGAGACAGGCGGCCGCGCCGGACTGCTGCGTGACGCCCGAATTGCCACAGCCAGCGACGAGAACCAAAACGATCAAGCCAAGCTTTTTCATGCGAGCACCTACCTATTTGTTACTAAGTCTTCTTTTTTGCATCTTCGGCACGACGCTTATTGAGCTGCTCTAAAATGGTGTCGATGCGGCGCACCGAGTTGCGGACCTTGTCCTCGGTGACGTTGTAGTTGGTCTGGAACTCGAGACCTTCCTCATACAGGGACGACGCGGCTTCGTCGTCGTCGACGTACTGCGACGGCGTCTTGCCCTTGTAGAGCGGCTTGCGAAAGCTCTCGAGCTTGCCGGTGAGCCAGGGCCACAGATCGCCGAGGACGCTCTCGAACACGGCGAGGTCGTCGTGGAGCTTGCCGTAGACCTCGGCGTCGAAGCGCGTCGCGAAGTCCTTGGCGTGCTCGCCGCCCTCGGCGAGGATTCGCTTCAACGCCGCGCGCACCAGCAGCACGTCGTCGACGTAGCGAATGGGACCCTCGCCCTCTTGCGGCGCGATGGTGTGGATGATGGTGCCGGCGGCGATCTCCCGCGCATCCCGCTCGAGCTCCGGATCGCTCACGGCCTCCTGCAGGATCTTCAAATCGAACGGGAGGGACAGTAGATATTCACTGACCTTCTCGAGAAACGGCCGCTCAGCCTCCTTGCCCATAACCGCAACACATAACTTCCCAGCGAGAAATGATCAAGTATTGGGGCGTCTGCTATACTCAGGGTGGAGTATGAAACCGCGCAGTCCCGTCCTCGGCTACAACCACAACGTCCGCTACGCGGGTCGTCTGTGGCACGTGCAGACGGAAGATTCCGGCGTCAATAACCCGCACATCTTCACGCACTTGTTTCACGACGGCACCATCCTCGCGACCAAGCGGATCGACTACGATCCGTCGAGCGACAGCGGCGTCGTGCAGAAGCTGATGCAGGCGCAGCACAAGGCGATGCTGCGCGATCTGAAGCAGGGCTCGTTCGACGACAAGATCACGCGCTTCTTCGGCACGCCGGTCGTCAAGGAGGCCAAGGAAGAGGCGACCGACCCGGGCCTGCGGCCGCTCACGGGCGAGTTCGACGCCGATCCGAAGACCGATCCGAGCATGCCCGAGCTGCCGCGCGGGATCTCGTCTCAGAACATCGCGGTCCCGACACCGCCGCCGCCGCCGATGGCGCCGCGCGCGCCGGTGCAGCC
>JAQBQH010000385.1 GCA_028287105.1 Myxococcales bacterium | reverse complement strand
CGCCGCGGCCGAGCGCCGCGACCAGCACCGAGACCGCACGGCGATCGCCGAGCCGCGCCAGCGCCAGCGCGGCTTCGTGGCGCACGTCGTCGGTGTCGTCGAGCAGGCGCGCCACGCGATCGGCCTGGCCGCGGTCGCCCGAGTCGCCGAGCGCCGCCGCCGCCTGGGCGCGGACCTTGGCGTCGCCGTCGTCGACGAGCCGCGCGACGAGCGGCGCGGCGCGCGCGGCATCGACCTCGGCCAAGGACGCGATCGCCTGAAAGCGCACCTCGGGCTCGCCGGCCCCGAGCGCGCCCCCGAGCGCCGACCAGGCGCGCTCGCCGCCCGACAGGCCGAGATGGCCGAGCGCGATCGCCGCCGCCTCGCGACAGAGCGGCTCCGCGTCGGTCAGATGGGTCACCAACGCGTCGATCCCTTCGGGCGCGGCCAGCTCCCCGAGCGACAGGAGCGCGGCGTAGCGCACCGACGGATGTTCGTCATCGCACGCGTGCAAGAGGGGCGGCAGCGCCTGCGGGCGTGCCGCATCGTCGACCCGCCCGAGCGCGTCGGCCGCCTGGGCCCGCACCCGCGCATCTTTGTGCTCCAGATCGCGCAGCGCCGCGTCGAGGTGCATCACGGCGCGGGTTCGTCGAGCGATTCCACGTCGGTGATGCGCTCGGCGGGCACGGCGTCGACCACACGGCCGCAAATCGTTTTGGGGTCGGCGAAGCTGAACCCGTAGCCGCGCGCCGGCGGGACGAAGAGGTTGCGCGCTTTGTCGCCGCAGTCGATGTAGAGCGCCAGGCGCTTGCGATCGACGCGCACCGCGATCACCTCGCTCCAGGCGACGCGCAGCTTCTCGGCGCCGCTCTGCTCGATGGCATAGCCAGCCTCGTCGAAGACGAGCGTGGGCCGCATCCGCTCCTGCACGCGCCACGCCGCGAACCCGAGGACGGCGAAGAGGCCGGCGACGATGCGCGCCCCCATCGAGTGCGCCAGCGCCGCACCGAGGAGCGCCATACCAATCGCGAGCGGCAGGAGCCAGCGCGTCCCCACGACGAGCGCGTGCCGCGATTCCCCTTTGGCCGTCGACGTGCTCATGACGCTACGCCAGGAGCGCCACGCGGCGCGCGATCTCGAGGCGCGCCTCGAGCGAGATCCATTCGAACACGACGCCGAAGCCGGCCCCCAGCGTCACCGGTGCGCCCGTCGGTCGCGTGATGGTGCACGCCGCCGTCCGCCGCCATAACACCCAGCCCACCGCCTCGACCTGCCGAAACGACGGAATGTCGATCAAGAGCACCACGCGCGACAAGAGCGGCAGCGGCGCGGCCTCGAGGAACGCGCCGTTGACCGACAGATCGCGCAGCGTCGCGGCGAAGCGCTTGCCGCGGTCGATGGGATCGGCGTGAACCCGCTCATAGACCTCTTTGAGCGGCCCCTGCAGATCCTGCTCGATCTCCACCGTCTTCTCGCAGGCGACGTTCCACGCCACCTCGATGCGGGCATCGCGCCGCTTGATTTGCTTCTGATCGCCGTTCGTGACGCTCTGGCTCATCAACGCACCTTGGTCCCGGCGGGGACGTCGCGGTCCAGCGCCGACAGCCCGAGGATCTCGGCCTCGCCGGCAGCGAGGATCATGCCCTGCGACTCGACGCCGCGAATGGTCGCCGGCTTCAAGTTCGCCACGAAGATCACTTTACGCCCGATGAGCGCCGACGGCTCGTACGCCCCCGCGATGCCGGCCACGACCTGACGCCGCTCGCCGCCGAGATCGACGGTGAGCTTGAGCAGCTTCTTGGCCTTCGGCACCGCCTCGGCCGCCACCACCTCGGCGACGCGCAGATCGAGCTTGCCGAACTCCTCGAAGCTGATGAGGCCGTCCGCCTTTTCCTCGACTGCCGCCGCCGCCTTCTTGTGGGGACGCCAGCGCTCGAGCAGCTCCTTCTTGCGATCCTCTTCGACGCGCGGAAAGAGCGGCGTCCCGACGCGCGGCGAAAACGAGCGCGGCTGCCATGCCGGCCAGGCCGTCGGCTCGTCGACGCCGAGCTGATCGCGCATCGCCAGCGCCCGCTCGGGCATGAACGGCTCGAGCAGGTGCGACAAGACGCGGCACAGCTCCAGGACGTTGCCGAGGATCTCGACGCGGGGTGACTCCGGCTTCCAGGGCGCCTTCTGATCGATATAGGTGTTGCCCTCGCGCACGAGCGCCCACAGCGCCTCGAGCGCCTTGGACGGCTGGAAGTCGTCGAGCGCACGCGCGTAGGCGTCGAACGCCGCCGCCAGGTTGAACGGCGACGTCGACGCCGACGCGGGCGTCAACGCATACTTCGTCACCATACCGAGCGTGCGGTTGACGAGGTTGCCGAGATCGTTGGCCAGCTCGGAGTTGTAGCGCTGCAGGAACGCTTCGTGATTGAAGTCGCCGTCGGCGCCGAGCGGCACCTCGCGCAGGACGAAGTAGCGCAGCGCATCGACGCTGATGTCGCTCGCCAGCTTGAGCGGATCGATCACGTTGCCCGCCGTCTTCGACATCTTCTCGCCGTCGACGGTCCACCAGCCGTGGCAGAAGACCGTCGTCGGCAGGCGAATGCCGGCCGCCATCAGAATCGCCGGCCAGAAGACGGCGTGGAAGCGCGAGATCTCCTTACCGATCATGTGGACGACCTCGACCCCTTCGTCCCACAAGCCTTCGAGTTGCGTCTTGCGCCGCGTCGCCGTCCAGTAGTTCGACAGCGCGTCGATCCACACGTAGATGACGTGGTTGTCGCGGCCCGGGACCGGCACGCCCCAGGTGAAGCTGGTGCGCGACACCGAGAGATCGTCGAGCCCCTGCGCGATGAAGGCGCGCACCTCGTTCTTGCGCGACTCGGGCAGGATGAAGCGCGGGTTGGCGTCGATGTGCTGGAGCAGCGCGTCCTGATACTTCGAGAGGCGGAAGTAGTAGGACTCCTCGCGCACCTTCTCGACCGGCTTCTTGTGCACCTGGCAGTTGCCGTCGACGAGCTCTTTCTCGGTATAGAACTGCTCGCACGGCACGCAGTACCAGCCCTCGTAGTGACCGAGGTAGATGTCGCCGTTCTTCTCGAGCGTCTTCCACAGCTCCTGCACCAGCGCCTCGTGATCGGCGTCGGTGGTGCGGATGAAGTCGTCGTTGGAGATCTCGAGCGCCTTCCACGACGAGCGGTAAGCCTCGGCGATCTTGTCGGCGTAGGCCTTCGGTTGCATGCCGCGCTCTTCGGCCATGCGGGCGATCTTCAGCCCATGCTCGTCGGTGCCGCTCAAAAAGCCGGTCTTGTGTCCGCGCAGGCGGTGATAGCGCGCGAGCGTGTCGCACACGATGGTCGTGTAGGCGTGCCCGATGTGCGGGACGTCGGAGACATAATAGATGGGCGTTGTGATGTAGAAGCTCACGGGCGTTCTCTATGGCCTATCAGGTTTCTTCGTCGGGCGGAACCATCGGGAGCTTGCCGCCCTTGCCCAGCTGCGGCGGCGGCAAAAGGACGGTGATGACGTCGGGCGGGAAGCTCTCGGAGCCGCCTTCGTCGAACCAGACGCGCACCTTCTGGCGCAAGACGTCGAGCTCCACGACCTTGCCGTTGCCGGCCGGCGTCGAGACCCGCTTGCCCACCTTCGGCAGCCCCTTGCGCATCTCTTTGTAGAGGTCGTGCTCATAAACGAGACAGCACTTCAGGCGACCGCACTGCCCCGAGACCTTCGACGGATTGAGGACGAGCCCCTGGTCCTTGGCCATCTTGATGGAGACCGGCACGAACGCCGGCAGCCACGTCGAGCAGCAGAGCTCGCGGCCGCAGGAGCCGATGCCGCCCACCATCTTGGCTTCGTCGCGCGCGCCGATCTGCCGCATCTCGATGCGCGCGTGCAGCCGCGCCGCGAGATCCTTGACCAGATCGCGGAAGTCGATGCGCTCCTCGGAGGCGAAATAGAAGAGCACCTTGCCGCCGGCGAGCGGGTACTCGACGCGGACCAGCTTCATCGGCATCGTGCGGTCGCGGATCTTCTGCTTGCAGAAGAGGTAGGCGTCGCGCTCCTTGGCGGCGTTCTTGTCTTTGGCGCCCTCGTCGACCGCAGTGGCGCGGCGGACGATGCGGCGCAGGGCGTCGAGGACGGGGAGGCGTCGCGAGGCGACGGCGACGGTGCCGACGAGCGGGCCGCGGTCGCTCTCGACGACCACGCGATCGCCGCGCGCGTAGGAGGCCTCCGCGGCGTCGAACTCGTAGATGGTGCCGGCATCGCGGAACTTGACGCCGGCGACGTTGGCGATGGCGCCGGGCGGGACGGCCTGATCGGTCGCGGAGAAGACGTCCTCGCCGTCGGGGTCGCGCGGCTCACGCGGAACGGGCGGGGTCGGCTGACGCTCGGGCGCCGCGGCGACGGCGGCCGCGGCGGCAGCGGGCGAGGGCGTGTCGTCGAGCGCGCCCCAGCCGGCGTCGATGTCCGCGGACGGGCGCGCGAGCGGAGCCGGCGCGGCCGGGTCGGACGCGACCGCCGGTTTGTCGACGGTGGAGTGGGGCGGAGAGTCGGCGCGCGTGCTGCCGAAGGGCCGCGCCGCGCGATCCTCGCGCGGGCGATCTTCGCGCGGGCGCTCACCGCGAGGCCGCTCTTCGCGAGGTCGCTCGCCACGGGGTCGCTCTTCGCGCGGTCGCTCGCCACGGGGGCGATCTTCGCGTGGCCGCTCGCCACGGGGGCGATCTTCGCGAGGTCGCTCGCCACGAGGCCGCTCGTCGCGTGGCCGATCGGCGCGTGGGACATCGGCGCGTGGGACATCGGTGCGCGGGGCGTCGGTGCGCGGCGCGTC
>JAQBQH010000338.1 GCA_028287105.1 Myxococcales bacterium | reverse complement strand
CCCGCCGCGTCGGCGACCACGCCCACCGACGCCAACCCGCCCGCCGCCGCCCGCGAGACCGCCGCCGCCGCGGAGGCGACACCGGCCCCGAAGACGCCCAACCTCGCGCCGCAGGCCGCGCAAGCGCCGCCGCCAAATCTGCCGCTCGCCGGCTACGCCAACGGCAGCTTCTTCCTGCGCGATCCCGGCGATTGGTTCGTCATCTTCCCGAAGGGCCGCCTGCAGGTCGACTGGTACAATTTTCTCAACCGCGGTGACGTGCCCGCCGGCGTCGTTCCCAATTCCAGCGCCGACGCCCGGCCCAAGAACACCATCTTCGTGCGCCGCGCGCGCATCGAGACGCAGGGCACCTTCGTCGGCCACTTCGACTTCCACATCGCCGCCGAGTTCACCTCGACGCCGGCCGCCGGCGCCAGCGGCAACCTCGCCGACGCCTACGTCATCGTCGACTACCTCTCGTTCCTGAAGCTGCAGGCGGGCCAGTTCGACGTGCCCTTCACCCTCGAGAACCGCACCTCCGACAAGTACATCGACTTCATGGAGCGCGGCGCGACGGTGCGCTACTTCGCCGTTCCGCAGAACAAAGATCAGGGCGCCATGATCTTCGGCTGGCTGCCGAAGAAGGTGGCCTATTACTCCATCGGCATCTTCAACGGCGACAACCAGAACTACCGCAACCAGGACGACTTCGGCGCCGTCATCGGCCGCGCCTTCGTGGCGCCGCTCGCGTGGATGTCGCTCGCCGAGAAGCACAAGTGGCTCGCCGACATCGAGGTGGGTGGCTCATTCTGGTGGCAGCACGAGACCAACCTCGGCGGCTTTGTCGGCGGCGCATCGTCGGGCACGCAGAACGATCTGGCGGGCATGGCGACGCCGGCCGGCTTCGGCTTCTTCTCGTCGAACTACAACGTCGCCACCGACGCCGCCGGTAACAGCGTGCGCGCGCATCTCGTCCCCGGCGGCACCACCGTCAAGTGGGCGCTCGAGGCGCGCATCCCGATCTGGAAATTCGGCGTGCAGTGGGAGCTCGTCCACGTCTCCGAGGAGCTCAACAGCTATTACGACTCGGTCAACGTGCCCAACGCCATGACCGGCAAGTGGTCGGGCAGCGCCTTTTCGCGCTCGGCGCCCAAGGAGGGCGGCAAGCTCGACGGCTACGGCTGGTACCTCGAGGGCTGGGCCTGGATCCGCGGCGACTCGAGCTTCATCGAGACCCCCGGCCTCGAGAACGCGCCGCGCATCAAGAAGTTCGCGGCGGCCAAGGAGCCGACCTGGGGCATCCGCGCGCTCGCCCGCTACGAGCATGTCGGCTTCGACATCACGGGCCTGCCCGGTATCGTCGACGCCGCCACCGGCACCACCGCCGCCGATGCCGCGGTCGGCAGCTACCAGCTGCACACCTTCAGCCTCGGGCTCGACGGCTGGGCCACCAAGCACGTCCGCATCAGCGCCAACTATCACATGAACTACATCGACGGCGACGCCGCGCTGGTGAAGAAGAACTTCTTCTTCCAGCGGGCGGAGCACGAGCTCATGTTCCGCCTCGCCGTCAACCTCTAGCACCGCCGCTCAGCGACTCGAGCTTCCCGAACTGTTCGCGAACACGTCACGGAGACGACACATGTCGTCCCCTAGGATTCTCGTAGCCAAAGGAGAACGCAAATGAAGCGACTCGGATGGTTTCTGGCAGCGCTCTCCCTCACGGGAGGCCTCGCGCGCGCCGATTCCCTACTGATCAACGGCGCGGGGGCGACCTTTCCCTTCCCGCTCTATTCCAAGTGGTTCTCGGAATACAACAAGCTGCACCCCGAGCTGAAGTTCAACTATCAGTCGATCGGCTCGGGCGGGGGCGTCAAGCAGATCACCGAGAAGACGATCGACTTCGGCGCCTCCGATTCACCGATGAACGACGAGGAGCTCAAGAAGGCCCCCGGCGTCATGCACATCCCGACGGTGCTCGGCGCCGTCGCCGTGGTCTACAACGGCGCTCCCGAGGGCGTGAAGCTGACGCCGGAAGCGCTGTCCGACATCTTCCTCGGCAAGATCACGCGCTGGAACGACCCCAAGCTGCAGGCGATCGCCGGCCAGCCCAAGCTGCCCGACGTCGCCATCACCGTCGCCCATCGCTCGGACGGCTCGGGCACGACGGCGGTCTTCACCGACTACCTCGGCAAGGTCTCGCCGGCCTGGAAGAGCGGCGTCGGCGTCGGCAAGAGCGTCAAGTGGCCGGTCGGTCTCGGCGGCAAGGGCAACGAAGGGGTCACCGGCACGGTCAAGTCGACGCCCGGCGCCATCGGCTACGTCGAGCTGGCCTACGCGCGGCAGAACAAGCTCTCGATGGCCGCGCTCAAGAACGCCGACGGCAGCTTCATCCTGCCGTCGATCGAGACCACCTCGGAAGCCGCCGCCGGCGTCGCCATGCCGCCCGACTTCCGCGTCTCCATCACCGACGCCAAGGGCAAGAACGCCTATCCGATCTCGTCGTTCACCTACGTGCTCATCTACAAGGAGCAGCCCGACGCCGCCAAGGGCAAGGCCATCGGCCAGTTCCTCTGGTGGGCGGTCCACGACGGCCAGAAGCTCGCCGGCCCGCTCGACTATGCGCCGCTGCCGAAGCCGGTGGTGGCCAAGGTCGAGGCGGCGCTCAGGACCGTCACCGTCGCTGGCAAGAGCGTGATCGCGAGCAACTGAGATGGCCTCGGGAGCTGATACGCCGCGCCACGCCCACCTCGGAGATCGCGCGTTCGCAGCCGGCATCACGCTGCTCGGCGGCGCGGTGCTCTTGGTGGTCGGCATCATCGTGGTGGCGTGCGCGCGGCTGTCGGCTCCCGCGTTTGCCAAGCTCGGCTTCTTCCGCTTTCTCACCGGCAGCGACTGGAATCCCGTCGAGGATTCGTTCGGCGCGCTGCCCTTCATCTACGGCACGCTCGTGACCTCGGCCATCGCCATCGTCGTCGCCATGCCGGTGGCCATCGGGCTGGCGCTGTTTCTGACCGAGATGTCGCCGTCGCGTGTTCGCCGCTTCGTCTCCTTCTTCGTCGAGATCCTGGCGGCGATTCCCAGCGTCGTGTTCGGCCTCTGGGGGCTCATGGTGCTGGTGCCGATCTTGCGCGATGTCGTCGAGCCGGCGCTGCAACATCGGCTCGGCTTTCTGCCGCTCTTCCAGGGCGCGCCGATGGGCATCGGCTTTTTGCCGGCCGGGATCGTCCTCGCCATCATGATCCTGCCGACGATTGCGTCGGTGACCATCGAGGTCCTGCGCACCATGCCGGCGGCGCTGCGCGAAGGCGCGCTGGCACTCGGCGCGACGCGCTGGGAGGCGATCGGCGCGGTCGTATTGCCCTACGCGCGGCGCGGCATCATGGGCGCGGTCATCCTCGGTCTGGCGCGGGCGCTCGGCGAGACCATGGCGGTCACGATGCTCATCGGCAACCAGCCCGAGATCCACGGCTCCCTCTTCGCCGCCGGCTACTCCTTGCCGTCGGTGATCGCCAACGAGTTCGCCGAAGCGTCGGGCGCCGTGCACACCGGTGCGCTGGCGGGCCTGGCGCTCGTCCTTTTTGGCGTGACCCTCATGCTCTCGGCCTCGGCGCGCCTCCTGGTGCGCTTGTCGGCGCGCCGGCTGGTGGCGGCATGAACATGGCGATGACCAACGTCGCAGCGGGCCAGTACGCCATTCCCCGTCGCGTGGGCAGCCACCGCGCGCGCGCCGTCACCAACGGCGTCATGACCGGCCTGTGCGCGGCGGCGGTGGCGCTGGCGCTGGTGCCGCTCTTCAGCGTGCTGTGGCTGGTGGTGTCGAAGGGCATCCACTCGCTCTCGCTGTCGTTCTTCACCAAGCTGCCCGCGCCCGTCGGCGAGCTGGGCGGCGGTGTCGGCAACGCCATCGTCGGCACGCTGTTCATGGTCGGGCTGGCGTCCTGCATCGGCCTGCCGCTCGGCGTCGGCGCCGGCATCTTCTTGGCCGAGCGCGGCGACGGCAAGCTCGGCCACGTCGTGCGCTTCACCGCCGAGGTTCTGGCGGGCGTGCCATCGATCGTCGTCGGCGTCGTCGCCTACGGCCTCATCGTGCTGCCGATGCGCCACTTCTCGGCCATGGCCGGCGCCGTCGCGCTCGCCATCCTCATGATCCCGACGCTGGCGCGGGCGACCGAGGAGATGATTCGGCTGGTGCCGCGCTCGTTGCGCGAGGCCTCCTTGGCGCTCGGCGTGCCCGCCTGGCGCACCAGCCTGTCGGTGGTGCTGCGTACCGCGCTCGGTGGGCTCATCAACGCGGCGCTGCTCGCCATCGCGCGCGCCGCCGGCGAGACCGCGCCGCTCCTCTTCACGGCGCTGAACAACCAGTACTGGAATCTTCATCCGCTGCAGCCAACCGCGTCGCTGACGGTGCAGATCTACAACTACGCCATCAGCCCCTACGAGGACTGGCACGATAAGGCGTGGGGCGCAGCGCTCTGTCTTCTCATCCTCATCGGCGGCCTGAGCCTCATCGCACGACTGGCGGCCGGCCGTCGGAGCCAGGCATGAACGTCGCACTGTCCACGCCGGTCGCCGACACCGCGCGCCCCAAGCTCGAGGTGCAGAAGCTCGACGCATGGTTCGGCAACGTCCATGCGGTCAAGGACATCTCGCTCGGCGTCGACGCGCGCAGCGTGCTCGCCATCATCGGTCCGTCGGGCTGCGGCAAGTCGACGTTCGTGCGCTGCCTCAACCGCATGCACGAGCTGACGCCGGGCGCGCGGTCCGAGGGGCGCGTGCTCCTCGACGGAGAAGACGTCTATGCCGTCGACCCGGTCTATCTGCGCCGGCGCGTCGGTATGGTCTTCCAGCGGCCCAACGTGTTTCCCACGATGTCGATCCGCGACAACGTGGTGGCGGGGCTGCGCCTCAATCGCGTGCGCGCCGACTACGAAGCGATCGTCGAGCGCACGCTGACGCAGACGGCGCTGTGGGACGAGGTCAAGGACCGCCTCGACGCCAGCGCCATCGCGCTCTCGGGCGGGCAGCAGCAGCGCTTGTGCATCGCGCGCGCGCTCGCCGTCGAGCCGGAGGTGCTGCTGATGGACGAGCCGGCCTCGGCGCTCGACCCCATCGCCACCGCCAAGATCGAGGAGCTCATCGACGAGCTCAAGCAGCAATACACGATCGTGATCGTGACCCACAACATGCAGCAGGCGATCCGCATCAGCGACAAGACCGCCTTCTTCTACATGGGTGTGCTCATCGAGCATGGCACGACGCAGCAGCTGTTCACGCGACCCGAGCGGCGCGAGACGGAAGATTACGTCACTGGAAAGTTCGGGTAGGAGGGCGTGGTGGACAAGGGACATACCAGCCGGGAGTTCGACCGCGAGCTGCGCACGTTGCGCGACCGGCTGTTGGCAATGGGCGGCCGCGCCGAGGAGCAGATCGCGCGCGCGGTGCAGGCGCTGGTCAAGCGCGACGACACCATCGCGCAGGCGGTCATCGACGCCGACGCGACGATCGATCAGGACGAGATCGGGATCGACGAGCTGGCGTTCTTGATCCTGGCGCGACGACAGCCGGTGGCGAGCGATCTGCGCTTCGTGATGCTGGCGCTCAAGGTGGTCACCGACCTCGAGCGCATCGGCGACCTGGCGGTCAACATCGCCAAGCGCGTGCGCGACCTCATGCGCTTTCCGCTCTCGCCGATGCAGGATCGCATCGAGCTGTTGGCCGAGCGGGTGCTGGGCGCCGTGCAGCTGGCGCTCGACGCCTTCGTGCATGGCGACGCCGAGCGCGCCGAAAAGGTGATCGACGGCGACGTCGACATCGACGCGCTCAACATGCACGTCATCGCCGACGTCATCTCGGGCGGCGACGTCAACGACGCGCACACGGTGGCGCGCGCGCTCGCGCTCTCGTCGGTGTCGCGCTATCTCGAGCGCATCGGCGACCACGCCACCAACATCGCCGAGATGGTCATCTACTTCGTTCGCGGACGCGACGTCCGCCATCACTGGCCGCGGCCACGAGGATGAACAGCATGCAGGCGGAGATGCACATGACGTTCGGCAACGCCGGCGCGGCCCCGACCGTGCTCATCGTCGACGACGAAAAGGATCTTCGGCATCTGCTCGACTTCAACTTGAAGCAGGCCGGCTACCGCACCTTGCATGCAGCGACGGGGGAGGAGGCGCTG
Source organism: Myxococcales bacterium (assembly GCA_028287105.1). Classification (GTDB taxonomy): domain Bacteria; phylum Myxococcota_A; class Polyangia; order Palsa-1104; family Palsa-1104; genus JAQBQH01. The sequence goes on along the minus strand of JAQBQH010000338.1, from coordinate 27,093 downwards.
CAGCAGGCGGCGCGCCACGAGCCGGACATGATCCTCCTCGACCTCAACCTGCCCGACGTGTCGGGCATCGAGGTCGCGCGCCGGCTCAAGGCCGATCCGGAGACGCGCGAGATCCCGATCGTGATGCTGACCGCGCGCGGCGGCGAGGCCGATCGCATCGCCGGCCTCGAGCTGGGCGCCGACGACTACGTCGCCAAGCCGTTCAGCGTGCGCGAGCTGGTGCTGCGGCTCAACGTCGTGCGCCGCCGCCTCTCGGCGCCGCTCGGGCGCACCGAAGAGGGGAACCAGCGCCGCCTTGTCTCCGGCGGCATCGAGGTCGACCTCGACGCCTGCCTGACGCGCGTCGACGGGCGCGAGCTGGGGCTGGCGCTGCTGGAATTCCGCCTGCTGGTCTACCTCATGGAAGGGCAGGGGAGGGTGCGCACCCGCGAGGAGCTGCTCAAGCACGTCTGGAGCTACCCGGTCGACTCCTCGACGCGCACCATCGAGACTCACGTCAAGCGGCTGCGCGCCAAGCTCGGCAGCGCCGGCGAGCGCGTCGAGACGGTGCGCTCGATCGGCTACCGCATGCGCTGCGACTGAGCCGCGGCGCTCAGAACAGCGCGCGCGCCTCGCGCAACAGCTTGGGCGTGCGCAAGATGGTCGAGTGAAAGCGATCGGTCACGATCCCTCCCGAGCGACCGAGGAGGAAGTTGATCGCCCGCGCCAGCCGCACGCCCACGCCCTGCAACCCGCGCGACAGCGACGGCCGGTCCTCGGCCTCGACGATCAAATGAATGTAATCGCGCTTGAACCCGCAGTGCATCACGTGAAAACCCGGCCGCTCGGCCGCGTACATGATTTCCTTCAACACGTCGAACAGCTCGGCCGTGCGCTCGCTCCACACCTCGGGCCGGAGCCGCCAGGTCACGTGAACCGGTAGCTGCCCGGTCAGCGACGGGCGCGGAAGATGCGGCACGCCCGGCTTCAGCGGCTTGGTCCCATCCTTGCGCGGCCGGCCGGCGCCTTTTCGCGCACCTCCCCAGCCGCTGATCGGTTTGTCGTTGCCGTGCGGTTTCGCGCTCGGCGGCGCAGTGGGATGAGTCGCCATTCGAGAACTAACCTACCTTTTGCGCGGGCGTGACGCCACCCGAACGCCACCGTTGCACGCGTCCGCTACCTTCGCCGCACGATGACGCTGCGAACCCTGGCCCATCTCTCCGACCTGCACCTCGGCCGCTCGCCCGCCTCCGACGCCGAAGTGGCTCGCGCCGTCGACAGCCTCGACGGCGTCGATCACGTGATCGTCTCCGGCGACGTCACCCATCGCGGGCGCACCGACGAGCATGCGCGCTTCGAGCGGCTGTTCGCGCCGCTGGCCGCCCGCGGCCGCCTCACCGTCGTGCCCGGCAACCACGACCGCCTCGGCGACGACGTCGGCGCGCGGCTGCGTCGGGGCGCGCGCGTCCAGACCGTCACCACACCCGGCCTCTTCGTCGTGCGCGTCGACTCCACCGGCGCGCACAACCGCTTCCTCCTGGCCGGCCACGGCGATCTCTGCGACGCCATCTTCGACGACATCGACTGCGCCGTCGCCGAAGCGCCCCCCGCGCACCTGGTCGTCGTGACCATGCACCACCACCTCCTGCCGCTGCCCGAAGAGACCTTCCCCGAGCTCCTCGCTACCCGCGTCGGCCTGCCCTACGCCACCGAGCTGCGCCTCGGCGCGGCCCTCCTGTCCCGCCTGCGCGGCCGCTGCGACCTCGTGCTCCACGGCCACCGACACGTCCCGCGCGCGACCCGCCTCTTCGTCGGCGACGCCCGCCCGCTCGGCCTCTACAACGCCGGCTGTACGCCGTCGCTGGGCCGGTTCCGTGTCTTCGCTCATGCCGCCGGCCGCCTCCTCGGCGCGCCCGGCTGGCTCGTCGCGCGCGACCACGTCGCCCGCGTCGCCACCGCACGCCAGCTGACCGGAACGGAGGATCGATGATCCACTTGTCGACGCTGCTCTTCGCCGCCGCCGCCTTCGGCCTCTTCCTCTACACGCTGCAGCTGGCGGCGCTCCTGGTGCACCGGCGCGCGCGCTGCCGCGTCGCCCGCTCGCCGCGCGGCATCTCGATCTTGAAGCCGCTGTGCGGCATGGACGACGATCTCGCCGCCAACCTCGCCTGCTTCGTCGCCCTCGACTACGAGCCCTACGAGCTGCTCCTCGGCGTGCGCGACTGCCACGATCCCGCCTACCCGCTCGCCGTCGCCGTCGCGCGCCGCCATCCGCGCCGCGTGCGCGTGGTCCTCCAGCGCGGCAGCGCCGGCCTCAACCCCAAGGTCAATCAGCTCTGCACCCTCGTGCGCGCGGCCCGCTACGACGTGGTCGTCGTCTCCGACTCCAACGTGCGCGTCCCGCCCGAGTACCTCGACGAGATCGCCGCGCACCTCGAGGATCCGCGCGTGGGCCTGGTCACCCACCCGGTGGTCGGCGTCGACGAGGCGCGCTTCGGCTCGCTCATGGACAACATGCACCTCGCCGCGTCGGTCGGCGCCGGCATGATCGGCGCCAAGCGCGTCGTCGGTCAGGACATCGTCGTCGGCAAGTCGATGGCGCTGCGCAAATCGGATCTCGCCGCGCTCGGCGGCTTCGAGGCGCTCGCCGACGTCCTCGCCGAGGACTACATCCTCGGCCGCATGATCGGCAATAAGCTCAAGAAGCGTGTCGTGGTCGCGCGCGCCGCCGTCCTCAACGTCTCGCAGCGCCGCACCAACCGCGAGTTCTACAATCGCTACAGCCGTTGGAGCATCATCCACCGCCAGGCGATCGGCCCCGGCATGTACGCCGCCCAGGCCATCATGCACCCGACGATGATGGCCGCCGCCGGCGCCGCCTTCCATCCCTCGGCGCTCACGCTCGGCGGCCTCGGCGTCGCCTGCGCCCTCAAGCTCGCCTACGACGGCGCGGCGCTGAAGCTCCTGCGTGGCGGCCGCGTTCCCTTGCTGATGGTCCTCGCGTCGCCGGCCAAGGACGCGCTGCTCGCCTGCGCCTGGGCCTCGGGCCTGGTACGCCGTCGCGTCAACTGGCGCGGCAATCCGCTGCGCGTCCTGCGCGGCACACGATTGGCACTTCCGCGCGCGTGATGTTGCCAGCTGTTCACGCGCTGTTTCTCGTCGCTGACTATGCTGAGCGTATGACGAGCGACCTCGGACCGGTGCTGATTGTCGATGATGAACGCGACCTGCGCACGCTGGTCGACTTCAACCTGCGCCAGGCGGGCTTCACCACCGCGCACGCCGCCAACGGCGCCGAAGCGCTCGCGCGCGCCCGCTCCCTTCACCCGCGCGTCATCATCCTCGATCTCAACCTGCCCGACGTCAGCGGCATGGACGTCTGCCGGCTGTTGCGCGCCGACCCGGCGACGAAAGAGGTGCCGATCTTGATGCTGACCGCGCGCGGCTCCGAGCCCGATCGCGTGCAGGGCCTCGAGCTGGGCGCCGACGACTATCTGGCCAAGCCGTTCAACCTGCGCGAGCTCATCCTGCGCGTCGCGTCGGTGGCGCGCCGCCGCAAAGAGGTGACCGACGCGCCGCGCCAGCGTCTCGTCGCCGGCGGCATCGCCCTCGATCTCGACGCGCACCTCTGCTTCGTCGACGACGCCGAGCTGCCGCTGACGCTGCAGGAGTTCCGCCTGCTCGTCTATCTCATCCAGGGCCGCGGCCGCGTGCGCACGCGCGACGACCTGCTCGCCGACGTGTGGAACACCTCGCCCGATCTCGAGACCCGCACCGTCGACACGCACGTCAAGCGGCTGCGCGACAAGCTCGGCCGCGCCGGCGACATCATCGAGACCGTGCGCGGCGTCGGCTATCGCGTGCGCGAGCCGGGCGCCGACGCTACTGGATGAACTTGCAGTAGCCGTTGTTGGTGCAGGTGCCGTCCGACGGCGCGGCACAGTCGGCCGTCTGCGTCGCGACGGTGCAGGCCTTGGTGCAGCGGTGGATGGTGCCGCCGACGAACTGCTTGCACATGCCGCTGGCGCACTCGCCCGCCGGTCCGTCGGTGATGCAGGTGGCGCCGAAGAGGGCGGTTCCGGTCGGCATCACGCCGGCCAGATCGCCCGACGCGAGCGTCGCCATATCGGTCGACATGCCCCCGCCGGTGCCACTGCCATTGCCGCTGCCGGTGCCACTACCGCTGCCGTTGCCGCCGGTGCCGGTCGCTCCCGCCATATCCGCCGTGTCGTCATGCGGCTGCGGTCCGGGGATCAGCGTTCCGAGACAGCCCGAGGCCAAGAGCGTGATCGATAAGAGCAGCGACTTCATGGCCCGCTTCACTGCGACGAGCGTGCCGTCGCAGTGAAGCGTTCAACTGACTGGTTTTATTGGGTGGCTCAGTAGGACTACGGAGGGCGCGGACACCGCAGGTGGGGGATCCATCCCGCGGCCCGCGGCCGGCGGCTCGGGCTCGGCGGCTCGCGGTCGTGCGGGCGAGCTACTTCTTGCAGCCGCCCATGTCGGCGGGCGTCGAATTCGGCGCGCACTGGCCGTTCGCCGGATTGCACGACGTGCCGCTCGGGCAGACCACGCCGGCGCAGGGGTCGGCCGTGCAGACCGGGTTGCCGCCGACGACCTTGCAGACCTGGCCCATCGGGCAGACCACGCCGTTGCACGGATCGGCCACGCACTGGCCGCCCTGGCAGACCTGACCCATCGGACAGACGACGCCGCCGCACGAGCCGGCCATGTCCGGATGGTTCGCCATGTCGGGACCCTTGCCGAGGTCCGGGCCCTTGCCCATGTCGGCGTGCCCGCCAGCCATGTCGCCGCAGCCGCCCTTGAGCTCCTCGGTCTTGAGGCGCGCCGTGGCCGTCAGCTCGTATTCGCGACGCGACCCCTCGTCCTCGATCTTGATCTTGGGATCGAAGTCGAGGATGACGATGCCCGCGACGCAGGCGTCGAGATCGAGCTGTCCGCTCACCTTGACGACGCCGTTGTCCGGCACCTCGAGCGGCTTCTTCTGGCCGCTCTTCAAGACGACGTAGTCGCCGATCTCGTCGATGACGAGGCGCAGCTCGTCGATGTGACCCATCGGCAGCTTGGCGATGCCGAGCGTATCGAGCGTCTTGCCGTCGAGCTTCAAGAGATCGAGCTGATGCGGCGTCGTCATCACCGGCGTCCAGGTGCCGCCGACGCGCGCGTCGATCTCGTTGATCGTGACGACGGCCGAGACCACGTCGTTCGCCTTCGGCGTCATGTTGCTGGGCGTCAGGCTGAAGAGCGCGATCTGATCGGCTCCCTTGATGGCGAGCTGAATCTGTCCTGCTTCACCGCTGCTGGAACAGCCGGCGAGCGCAGCCGAAGAGCCGGCAGCGACGGTGGCGATGAGCATCGTAGCGAAGATCGAATGAGTGCGGCGCATGTTGCCTCCAACCCGCGACATGGGGTTGCGAGGTGGGCGTAGTGCAGCCGCCGGACCAAGTTTCGTCACAGCCGCGGTGCAAGGACGCGTACAGCGCTAACGTGGGTTTGCGGAAACGAGTGTAGGCGCCCTCGCAATACGGCCGTACGCGATGCGCCGCTGGCTCATCGGCTTTCGGAAAGACGCTCCGATTTTCGGAGGTCAACGTTACTTGTCGTCGTCGAGAGCGGGCGCGCTGCTACTGAGGATTGACGGTGACCGGCGCCGACGACGAACGCGGCAGCCCGAGCGCCAGGCCGGTCGCGATCGCACCCGCGGCCGCGACGCCGCCGATGACGCCCCAGAACCAGCCCTTGGCGTAGACGGGCTTGGGCTGCCGCGTCACCGCCACCGAGATCGGCGCGCCCAAGCTGCCGGCCGCCGCGATCGAGGCGCCGCCGTCGTCGAGCAGCACCACGTGATAGTCGAGCTCCGGCGGCTGCACCGCCAGGCCCGGCACCGTCGCTTCGAAGCTGCCGTCGGGCGCGCCCTCGACGGTGGCGCGCGAATACGACGCGTCGCCCGCCTTGCGGAAGTAGACCACCATCTTCTTGGCCACCCCGCCCGGATAACTGGCGCGCACCACGACCGGCCGCCCTTCGCGCGGCGCCGTTGGGCTCACCGTCGGATTGACCGTCGCCAGCGCCGGCGCCACGCCGTGCACCGACGTCGCCGCTTCCGACTTCGCCTCCTCGAACACGGCCCGCACCTTGGGCGCCACCGAACGATCGAGCGTCGCAGTCGGCTCTACGCGCAAGAGCCGCTGGAAGTCGATCTTGGCCGGCCCCAGCTGTCCCATCGCCACGTACGCCATGCCGAGCGTGCGGTAGGTGATGATCTTCTCTTCGCGCGTGAGCGACTCGTTGCGCGCCTGCTCCAGCAACGTGATCGCCTTGCCGTAGTCGAGCTCCGTGTAGGCGGCGATCCCCTTCTTGACGAGCGCGCTCTCGATCTCCGCGCGCGCGGGCCCCGCGGGGATGGAGAGGAGGACGAGCGCGAGCACCAGAACCAGCGCCTTCATGACAGCCGCTCCTTCGCGTCTTATCGCTACCCACCGTCGAGCGTGAGCATGCAGACGAAATTTCCGACTCATTGTACCCGTCGAGAACGACGTCTACAATCGCGTGAACATGCAGTGTGCGCGTATACGAAGTGCAGCGCTCCTGATGTCCCTCGTCGCGCTTTCAATAGGTGGCGCGACGAGCGGATGCGGAGGCGGTGAGCAGCCGTGCATGAGCATGGGCGCGATGAGTGATGTGCTCGGCCGCGCGACGCTCGTGCGCCTCGACGTCTACGACGCCAACGCGCGCTGCGCCGGCGCCACCGTCGCCGACGGCGCCGCGCCACCGACGCTGTCGAAGGTCGCGTCGGCCGGCCAGCCGATCAAGCTCGATGTTCCGGCCGGTCGCCACGTGCTCCTCTTGTCCGCCTTCGGCGACGCGACCGGCACGCAGCTTCTCGGCTCGGCGTGCATCGAGACCGACGTCAAAGCCAACCAGCCCGCCTGCTTCAACCTCGCGCTCGCCGACGCACCGGATCTCGCCGAGCCCGTCGCCGACGTCGACATGGCAGGCACGAGCGGCGACGTCGACCTCGCGCGCCAGCTCTGCTCGAGCGCGCCCGACAGCTGCCCCGCCGGCCAGTATTGCGCCACCGACGGTAACTGCGCCGCCGGCTGCAAGGCGCCGGGCGACTGCGCCGCCACGCCGGTGACGCCGATGTGCAAGACCGCCGAGCATCGCTGCGTGCAGTGTCTCGTCGCGGGCGACTGTCCGCTCGGCAAGCAGTGCTCGCCGTCGGGCACCTGCGTCGACGGCTGCATCCCGGCGGCGCCCAACTGCAAGAGCGGCGATCAGTGCTGCTCCATGTTGTGCATCGACGTCGCGAGCGACATCTTCAACTGCGGCTCGTGCGGGCGCGCCTGCTCGAGCGCGCACGTCACCACGGCCGGCTGCAACAACAAGCTGTGCGCGCCGCAGTGCTCCTCCGGCTGGGCCGACTGCAATCATCCGATCAGCGGCACCGACGACGGCTGCGAGACCAACGTCAACGACGTGGCCCGCTGCGGCGCCTGCAACGCGCCCGCCTGCAACCTGGCCCACGCCACGCCCGATTGCCCCGCCGGAGCCTGCACGGTCAAGAGCTGCAACGCGGGCTACTTCGACTGCGACGCCAAGGCCAGCACCGGCTGCGAGTGCGCCGGCGCCAATCTCGGCGGCGCCACGCCCGGCTGCTGCCCCGCCGGCACCTGCCAGACCGCGCACACCGACGGCTTCGGCCACAGCTTCTACGACTGCATCAGCGCCTACTCGGAGCAGCTGGCGCGTGACGCCGCCAAGGCCTACGCACCGACGGTAAATCCGTTCGGCAACAACTGCCCCAACGGCACCACCAAGGTCATCTGCTCCATGTCGGCGACCGCGTGCACATGTTGGGCATATGCCGACACGGCCACGAGCAATCCCGCTACCGGACGCGCGCGTGAGAACACGTCGGCAGCCACCTGCTTCTGTCCTACCGCCGGCGATCAGCCCTGGAATTGATCGGGCGCCAACTCGATCAGCGTTGGAATTAGATTTCGGATGGGGCCGCACACAAAACGTCCCCGATTGATCTTCTCCGACGGAAAACGAATCATGCTGATATGATCGAGGCCGCTCTTCTGTCTTCCAGCGACGCATCCGCTCCGGGGAGCGACGCCGTGGTCGGGCAGACGCTCGGCAAGTACGAAATCCTGCAGCGACTGGCCGCGGGCGGCATGGCCGAGATCTTTCTGGCGCGCATGGTCGGCGTGCTCGGCTTCGACAAGCTCGTCGTCATCAAGCGCATCCTGCCGCATCTGTCGCAGCGCAACGACTTCATCCAGATGTTTCTCGACGAAGCGCGCATCGCCACGACGCTGGTGCACGCCAACATCGTCCAGACCCACGAGGTCGGCGTTCACGGCAAGAGCTACTTCATGGTCATGGAGTATCTGCCGGGCGAGGACGTGCGATCGATCGTGCGGCGCATCGGCAAGAGTGACGGGCGGCTGCCGATTGATCACGCGCTCAACATCGCGCGCGGCGTCGCCGCCGGATTGCAGTACGCGCACGAGCAGCGCGACCGCGACGGCCGGTCGCTCGACATCGTGCATCGGGACGTCACGCCGCAGAACGTGATCGTCACCTACGACGGTGCGGTCAAGCTGCTCGACTTCGGCATCGCCAAGGCGTCGAACCGCATCAACGAGACTCGCTCGGGCAGCTTCAAGGGCAAGGTGCCCTATATGTCGCCCGAGCAGTGCCGCGGCGAGGCGCTCGACCGGCGCAGCGACATCTTTTCGCTCGGCATCATGCTGCACGAGATGACGTTGTGCCGCCGGCTCTTCCGCGGCGACACCGACTTTCAGATCCTGAAGCAGATCGCCGAGGGGCCGATCGTCAAGCCGTGCGACATCGATCCCGCGTACGACGCGCGGCTGCAGGCGATCGTGATGAAGGCGCTCGAGCGGGATCCGCGGCGGCGCTTTCAGACGGCGCGCGAGCTGGAGGAGGCGCTCGAGGAGCTGGCGCACGACATGCGGCTGCGCCTGTCGCCGCTCTCGCTCGCCGACTACATGCGTGCGCTCTTCGCCGACCAGGTCGGCGCCTGGCAGTCGGCGAGCGCCGACGGCGACCTCGGCAAGCTCGAGCGCCACTTCGCGACGGTGATGGCCGAGCGCGAGGCCGATCTGTCGTCGGAGGAGGCGCAGCCGAATCCGGAGCGGCAGCAATATCCGGAGCCGCAGTCCGAGGCGCAGCTCTCGTCGCTGCCGAACGACGACATCCAGCCGCGGCGCCGTCCGGCGCGGCTGTGGATGGTGACGCTGGGCTTCGTCGCGACGGCGGCGGCGCTGGTGGCCTGGCGCGCGCGCGAGCCGGCGACGGCGGCGACCGCGGCGTCAGCGGCGAAGGTTCAGCCCTCGGCGGCGGCGCCGGCGCAGGAGCTGCCCAACCCCGAGCTGCGCCGCGAGGAGCCACCGTCGGTCGCAACCCCGGGGGCACCCGCAGCGGCAGCCGAACCCGCGGCGGCGCCCGTACCTTCGATGGCCGCGACGGCGATGGCCGCGACGGCCACGCTCGAGGTGTCGACGACGCCGTCGGGCGCGATCCTCGTCCTCGACGGCAAGACCCTGCCGCAAAAGAGCCCGGCGCGCCTGGCGGTGGCGGCCGGCCAGCCCCACACGCTCATGGTGCGCGCGTCCGGCCGCGCGGGCGTCGCGCAGCGCTTCATGCTCGACGCCGGCGAGGAGGCGGGGATGGAGATCGATCTGCGCCGCTCGGCGCACGCCTCGGTGCGTCGCTCGACGCCGGCCGTGCGCCCCCTGCACCCGCAAGCCGCGCCGGCAGCGCCGGGCACCTCACCGGCGTCGTCCGCGTCGTCGGCGTCGGGCACGGCTCTGCCGCCGGCAAAACGTGACGGCGAAGGCACGCTGGTCATCGCCTCGAGCCCGTGGTGCAACGTCAGCGTCGACGGTCAGCCCCGCGGCACGACGCCGCTCAACCTCAAGCTCAAGGCCGGCGCCCACGAGATCGTCCTCGCCAACCCCGAGTTCAAGATCAAGCGCAGCCTCGCCATCGACATCGAGCCCAACCAGACGGTCCGTAAGAGCCTCGATTTCGCGCCAGAATAGTAGGGTGACCCCTTGACTGTTCTTACTGCGCGCAGACATTAATAGGATCATGGGCGTCGCCCAGAGCGCCGAATGGCCCACGCCGGCGGCGCGCATTCTCGTCGTCGACGACATTGCCGCAAATCGCCTGGCGGTGGCCGCGGTATTGGAGCCGCTCGGCCAGCAGATCGTCGAGGCGCGCTCCGGCGAGGAGGCGCTCAAGGCGACGCTGCAGCACGACTTCGCCGTCGTGCTCATGGACGTGCAGATGCCGGACATGGACGGCTTCACGACCGTGCAGCTGCTCCGCCAGCGCGAGCGCACGCGCTACACGCCGGTGATCTTCGTGACCGCGTTCGGTGACATCAGCGTCAGCGCGCGCGGCTTCGAGCTGGGCGCGTTCGACTTCATCACCAAGCCGTTCAACGCCGACATCCTGCGCGGGCGCATCAGCGCGCTGGTGACGATGTGGCAGCGCGGCCAGATGCTCGAGGTGCAGGCCGAGGCGCTGCGCGCGCAAGCCGTGGCGGCGGAGCGCGAGCACGTGGCGCGCGAGTCGGCCGAAGCGGCCAGCCGCATGAAGGACGAGTTTCTCGCCATCGTGTCGCACGAGCTGCGAACGCCGCTCAATGCGATCCTCGGTTGGGCCGAGCTGCTGGCCGCCGGGACGTTGCCGGCCGATCGCGTGCAGCACGGTCTCGAGACCATCGCGCGCAACTCGCGGATGCAGGCGCGGCTCGTCGAGGATCTGCTCGACGTCTCGCGCATCGTCGCCGGTAAGCTCAAGATCGCGCACGCGCCCGCCGATATGGCGTCGATCGCACGGCGCGCCGCCGAGACGGTGGCACCATCGGCAAACGCCAAGAACGTGACGCTCGAGGTGGTGATCGAGGGCGGCAACCATGACGTCATCGGCGACGCCGCTCGCCTGCAGCAGGTGGCGTGGAACCTCCTCTCGAACGCGGTCAAGTTCTCGAGCAACGGGGCGCAGGTGACGATGACCCTGTCGCGCGAGCGCGACGATCAGCTCTTGCGCGTCGTCGACCGCGGCGTCGGCATCGAGCCTTCGTTCTTGCCGTTCGTGTTCGATCGCTTTCGTCAGGCGGAGCATGCCGGCACGCGCCAGCACGGCGGCCTCGGCCTCGGGCTCGCCATCGCGCAGCGCATCGTCGAGATGCACGGCGGAACCATCGCCGCCTACTCCGAGGGCACGGGCCACGGCGCCAGCTTCACGGTGCGGCTGCCGTCGCGCTCGGACGACGGCGTGCCGCGCGCGGTACCCGGTCGCGAGCGCACCGGTCCCGCCACGGGGCAGTTCGCGGCGGTGGCGCTGCCGACGCCGCGGCTGGACGGGCTGCGCATCCTCTTCGTCGATGACGAGCCGGATGCGCGCGAGTTGGTGAGCATGGTGCTCTGCGACGCCGGCGCCGAGGTGCGCGCCGCGGCGTCGGCGGCCGAGGCGCTCGCGCTGCTCGATAAGGAGCGCTTCGACATCCTGGTGAGCGATATCGGCATGCCGGGCGAGGACGGCTACTCGCTCATGCGCAAGGTCGCGGCGCTGCCGTCGCCGCCGCCGGCCATCGCGCTGTCGGCGTTCACGAGCGCGCAGGATCGCGAGCGCGCGCTGGCGTCGGGCTTCACGACCCATCTGCCGAAGCCGCTCGATGCGCCCGCGCTCATCGCCTTCGTCGATCGCCTCGCGCGTCGCTGACCCGCGGGCGGCTCAGCGGTCGGCCCAGGGCCGGTGCACGACGTACTCGGGCGTGGCCGTGCGGGACGCCTGGGTCGCCGACACCAGGTGGCGCCGCGTCAGCACCTTGACCGCCGACTGCACCGCGCTCTTCGAGAGCCCCGTCCCGTCGGCCAGCTGCTGATGGCTCTGATGCACGCTCGGCCGCGACTCGCCGTGGGTCCGCTGCCACAGCCACAGATAGACGACGAACGCCGACGGCTTCTTGTCGTGCGAGATGAGATCGCGCATGAGCGTCTCGATGACGTAGCGGTCGACGCTGATCGTGCGCATCGATGACTATAGTATCGAAAAATATAGTCGCTCGAAATGCGATTCGTGTCGGCCGCCGAATTTGGCGCTTTACCGCCCGCCCCGGCGGCGCTATCGCTGTGGGCACCGGAGGCTCTCACCGATGATCAAGAACGTCGACTTCGTCAGCATCCCCGTCACCGACCAGAAGCGCGCGCTCGCCTTCTATACCGAAAAGCTCGGGCTGACCGTCTTCACCGATCAGCCGTTCAACGAGACGCAGCGCTGGATCGAGCTCAAAATAGCCGGCGCGCAGACCAGGGTGGTGCTGTTCACTCCCGAAGGGCACGAGTCGCGCGTCGGCGGCTTCATGAACATGACGCTGAGCTGCGACGATCTCGACAAGACCTACGCCGAGCTGTCCGCCCGCGGCGTCGAGTTCCAGGGCCCGCCGCGCAAACAGCCGTGGGGGGTGATGGCGATCTTCAAAGACTCGGAGGGAAATCAGTTCGTGCTGAGCGAGAAGTAGCGGCGCGGCGAAGCGATCAGCCGATCAGCCGATCGGCGTGGTCGGCGCGCAGGTCGACACGCCGGCACCGACGATGTGTCGCGTCACCGTGTCGAGCTGGTCCTTCAGCATCGTCGTGGTCACGTGATAGACGATGGTCTGCTTGGAGCCGGCGAGGCCGTTCTGCTTGGCGAGGAAGACCCAGAAGTCGCCGCCGTAGAATCCGAATGCCCAGGCTGCGCCCTGACCGGCCGCCGAGCCCAACATGACGGCGTTCGACTCGGTCGCAGTGGTCTTGTCGATCTTCGCGACGCGCGGGTTGCTCGCGTCGGGGAAGAAGCCCCACAGCTCGCCGAGGCCGTTGCCGGTCAGCTCGGGGTCGCCGTTGAGCGGCATGCCGACCTTGGTGATGACCATGGTGCTGAGATTGAGCGTGCCGAGCGACGAGTTGCCGCCGCCGACCATGACCGCGCCGGCGACGAACAGCGTCTCCTGCTGGCTCATGACCGCGTCCGACACGAAGCCCATGCCGAACTGGTTGAACCCGGCCTGGTTGCCCACGAAGGTCGTGGGCGTGCAGGAGGCGTCGGTGGTCGAGACCTTGAACAGCTTGTTCGGTCCGCTGCCGCCCTGCTGCGCGAACTCGACCCAGGCGACCGCGGTGCGATCGACCGACATCGAGAACGGCTGATAGCCGTTGCCGGCGTTGCAGTTGAGCTTGCCGATATCGGTGAATACCGATTGATTGATGTCCATCTGGTTCGGCTTGAAGCTGGAGAAGGTGCCGTCGGTATCGATGGTGTAGATCAGCTTCGCCGCTTCGGAGCAGCCGTCGGTGCCGCCGCCGCCACCGCCACCGGAGCCGCCGGTCCCGCCGGTGCCGCCACCACCACCACCACCAGCGCCGGCGCTGCCGCCGCCACCGCCACCTCCCGCGCCGCCGGTCCCGCCGTGGCGCGAATCGGGGTTGTTACAACCAATCGCAAAAACCAACAGGCTCAGCGTCAGATACCGCATGGCGCGGAATGTACCAAAACCTGGTGAGCGACGTCATGGGATTATTATGAGGTATGCCGCTCTGCGGCATGAGCGCGGGCCAAGCGCGATTCGCGCTTCAGGTGCGGTCTTCGAAGTGGAATCGGCGCAGGAGATTGCGCGCCCAGGCGATCTTCCTGTGCGCGTGGGCGCGGCGCACGACGCGCCGCTCCTCGTCGTCGCTGAGCGGCGATGCGCGCGGCGCGGGCGGCGGTGGGAGCTCGATCGTGCCGCGCGCTTTGACTCGCAAGAGCGCGGACTCCAGGGTCGGCGAAGGAATCGACGGCGCCATCACCGTGGGTGCGTCCGGCTGCAGCGTCGGTGCGCTCGGCGCGGCCTTCGGCGTCACCGGCGCTACCGCGAGCAGTCGCTGAGGCATCGGTCGCGGCGGCTGCTGCGGCGCTTGCGGGCGCGACGCCGGCCGCCCCGTCACGCCGGGTAGCCCGTTGGGCCGCGCGAACGGCTGCGTCTGCGCGTAATCATCGATAGCCCGCTCCGGCGCGCGCTCCGGCGCCATCACCGTGATGCGGAGCGTAAAGTCTGCGACGTCGTGCATGGCGGCCCGTACAGCAAGCGTCGTGCCGCATGTAGTACGTGCGCCCACCTGCAGCGTTTCATAGGTTTCCACGCGTTCGCCTGCGTGCGGCACGACGCGCGTCGGGTCGAGAGTCGCCGCGGACTGGGGGCGGCGGCGCGGTCAACGGACCTCAGCCGCCGTTCGACGCGACGACGCGCGATTATTCTCGAAACTCGCGCGCGGGTCGCGTCACGATCGGGGGAATAGGGGAAGCGCCGGGGCGGTTCCGGCGTAAGATGGTAGACGCGGAGGTTCGGCGATGATGCGGCAAGCAGTCACTGCTCTCGGTCCCAAGTCCGTTCTGGCTGGAGTTCTGGTAGGGAGCGCCGCATTGGCGCTCGGCGCGCTGTTCATTCCGCACGCAGTCGCGGGACAGGGCCCCGGAATGTATCGCCTGGTGCTGCACGCGCCGGAGGAGGCGGGCGCCTTTTACGTGAGCGCCTGGGCAGAGGGTGAAGTCTTCGCCGGCCACGACGCGAGCGACAAGAAGTCGGTCACGTATACCCGCCGCGGGGACGAGCATGATGGCTGCAGCTGGCTCGGCACCGAGAAGCTGACGCCGATCAGCGCGCGCGTCTACGCCTACAGCTACGCGGAGACGATCCTTTCGTGCACGCCGGACGCGGTTCCCTACCGGAAGACCCCGCGCACGGGCATCGTCACCCTCGAAAAGTGGGATGGCGCGGGGCACCTGACGGCGCTCAACGCGATACAGGCGCCTGGCGATCCCGCGGACGGCGTCGCCGACAACGATGGTGATTACGACGTCGACCATGATGTCGACGAGGACGTGGCGGCCAGCCTGGCCGAGGCGCAGGCGGACATCGCCGCCGCGCAGGCGGATCTCGAAGAGGCGATGCGCGACGCCAGGCAGGCGATCGAAGAGGCGCAGGCGCAGCTCGACGAAGATCACCACGACACCAGCGACGACTAGCCAGCTCCGTTAGGACTGGTCCCGCCGCGGCACGCTACTTCCCCGACTTCGCCCGTTCGATCAGCGCCGCCAGCATCGCGGGCGCCCGTCCTGTTGCGGTGCAGCCCTGATGGCCGGTGCAGATGGTCTGCACCTCGACGCCTTTGAGCGCCTCGCCGAGCGCGGCCACCGAGCGGCGGTTTTCCTCTTTGTCGACGGTGAAGCTGGGCATCGCGTAGGTGAGCTTGTCGCCGTCGATGTTGATGCTGTCGCCTGCGAACATGATGCCGGCGAACACGAAGACGTACGAGCCGGGCGTATGGCCGGGCACCGGGATGGCGAGCACCTTGTCGTCACCGGCGCCGATCTCGGTTCGCCCCTGTAACGGATCGGTGGCGATCACCGGTGGCACCGGAAAGAGCGCGTTGAGCGTCTTGACGCCGAAGGTGCCGTAGACGGGCGCCCGCTGCGCCAGGAACTCCACGTCTCCGGCGCCGACGCGAATCTTGGCGTGCGCGCACAGCGGCGCGAAGGCGACGTGGTCGAAGTGGCCGTGCGTCAGGAACACCTCTTTGACGTCGGAGCGCGTGGCGGACAGCCCGCCGAGCAATCGATCGAGCGCGTCGCCCGCGGGATCGACGCCAGCGTCGAACACGATGATGCCGCTGGCCGTACGGGCGCCGTAGATTTCGGTGAAAAGGTTGCGCACGCGCTGTACGCGTGGTCCGATCGCCTCGGGCGGGGTGCTCTTATGACGCAGCGAGCGGACGGTGACGACGAACACAATCACCGCCATCAAGAGCGCGACGGCAATCCAGGCGAGGGGGGAGCGGCGGCGGGACATGGCGCGCAGTATATCCTCCTCTGGCGACGGCGCAGCGCGAGCTTACAACCCGCGCGAGAGGCGGTGATCGTGGACGTCGCCCAGCTGGAACGCACACTCGATTTGTGGGCCTCGATGTGGGAGCCGCGCGAGCGGGCGCAGTTCGAGCGCGCCCTCGAGCGGGTTCTCGAGACGCCCGCGCCCGCGTCGCTGAAGCTGGCGGCGCTGGCGGCGTGCCAGGTGATCGCGAGCCCGCGGCTGCTCGGCGCCGCCGGTCGTGCGTCGCCGGCGTTCGATGCCGGGTCGCTGGCCGAGGTCGCTCAGGTGGCGGTCCCGCTCGCACGCCTGTGCCATCACGCCGAGCGTCTGCGCCGCGACACCTCGGGCGTCTACTTCCTGCTCGAGAAGTCGGTGCGCGATCCGGCGAACCCGGTCGCCGACAAGCTGCTCGACCGCGTCGACGTGCGCGATCTCTACGCCGTCATGCAGGCCAGCGACGGCGAAGCGCTGCGCATCGAAGCGGCGCGGCGGATTGCCCGGCGCGGGCCGCACCAGCGCGCGCGGCTGATGACGTCGCTCCACGTCGATCCCGACGCGTTCGCCGATTCGTTCTCGGTCGACGTGCCGCTCGACGATCTCGAGCCGCCGCCGTCGTTCGACGTGCCGCTCGACGAGCTCAGCGCGTAGTCGCGCTCTTCTCGTTCTTGTAGATCACGCCTTCCTTCATGACGAAGGTGACCTTCTCCATGGCGTGGATGTCGCGCGCCGGATCGCCGGCGACGGCGATGACGTCGGCTAGCTTGCCCGCCTCGAGCGCGCCCAGCTTGTCGTCGATCCCGAACAGCTTGGCGTCGCCCGACGTGGCCGCGCGCACCGCCGCCAGCGGCTTCATGCCGAGCGACACCATCTTGGCGAACTGCGCGACCTGCGACCCGTGCGGGCAGACCGCCGCGTCGGAGCCGAACGCCAGGTTGACGCCCTTCTTGAGCGCGTTCTTGAACATCTGATCTTCGCGCAGCTTGGCCGCATCCGCCTTGGCGACGACCTGCGGCGGCGCGCCGTTCTTGTGCATGCGATCGGCGAGGCACAGGGTGGGCGTGAACACGAGCCAGGCGTTCTTGCGCTTCATGAGCTCGAGCGCTTCGTCGTCGAGGAAGGTGCCATGCTCGATGCTGTCGATGCCGGCCCTGAGCGCGCGCTTGGCGGCCTCGGCGCCGTGTGCGTGCGCCGCCGCCTTGCGTCCGAGCGCGTGCGCCTCGTCGACGAGCGCGTCGAGCTCCGCCTGCGTCAGCTGCGGCGAGTCGATTTTGTCGGCGAGCGACAAGACGCCGCCCGACGCGCACACCTTGATGACGTCGGCGCCATGCTTGATGGTGTAGCGCACCGCCGCGCGGAACTGGTCGGGGCCGTCGGCGACGCCGTCGGTGATGTCGCTCTCGCGGAACAGCCCTTGCGCGTAGCCGGCGTTCCAATCGCAGTGGCCGCCGCGCGAGCCGAGCGCATTGCCGGCGCCGAGGATGCGCGGGCCGGTCACCTTCCCCGCGGCGATCGCGTTGCGCAGCCCGATGTCGATGAAGTGCTCGCTGCCGAGGTCGCGCACCGTCGTGAAGCCGGCCAGGAGCGTGCGCCGCGCAAAGACGGTCGACTCGACCGCCTTCTCGGCCAGCTCCTTGCGAAAGCCGTCCAGCTCGTCCTGCTTCCAATCCTCGGTCATCTCGCCCGAGAGATGGGTGTGCGCGTCCATGAGGCCGGGCAGGAGCGTCACGTCGCCGAGATCGATCACCTCGGCGCCGGCGGGCGGCTGCGTCTTGCCGCCGACCGCGGTGATCTTCTTGCCGTCGACGACGACGAGCCCAGGCGACACGATGCTGTCCGACCGGCCGTCGTAGAGGCGGGCCGCGCGCAGGACGATCGGTTTTGCCGACGCCGTGGCGGCGGCGAGGGTGACGACGGAGACCAACAGAGCGCGCATGGCGTGCACTGTACAATCGACGGCGCCAGGGCGACAATCTTCGCGTGCCGCCGACGCCCCCGAGGTTGCCTCCGAGCTTGCCCCCGAGCTTGCCTCCGAGGCTGGTAGACGAGCGCGAATTCGAGGGCACCTCGCGCTTCCAGCTCAAGCGGCGCATCGGCGCCGGCGGAATGGGCGTGGTCTGGGAGGCGCAGGACAAGGAGCGGCTGACGCCCGTCGCGCTCAAGACCCTGCGCACGCTCTCGCCCGATGCGCTGTTGCGCTTCAAGAACGAGTTCCGCGCGCTCCAGGATCTGTCGCACCCGAACCTGGTGGCCCTCGGCGAGCTCATCGAGGAGGGCGGGCAGTGGTTCTTCACCATGGAGCTGGTCCAGGGCACGAGCCTCCTCCGCTGGGTGCGCCCCTACGACGAGCTGGCCGCGAGCGAGGCGGAGGTGGGCGCGACCGAGGCGTCGGCGCCGTCGCTGGTGTCGGCGGGCGAGGCGTCGACGGTGCCGGCCATCCCGTCGCGGGTCCCGAGCGCGCCGGCGACGACGGTCAACAGCTTCGACGAGCCGCGGCTGCGCGGCGCCTTCGCGCAGCTGGCGCAGGGGCTCGAGGCGCTGCACGCGCGCGGTCTCGTCCATCGCGACGTCAAGCCGTCGAACGTGCTGGTCACCGACGCCGGGCGCGTCGTGGTGCTCGACTTCGGCGTCGTCGCCGAGACGGCCAGCCGCACCGACGGCGTGGTCGTCGGCACCGCGGCCTACATGGCGCCGGAGCAGGCGGCGGGCGAGCCGGTGGGCCCGGCCGCCGATTGGTATGCGCTCGGCACGGTCTTGTATCAGGCGCTGACCGGCCGGCTGCCGTTCGAAGGGCGGCGCGAGGAGCTCATCAGCAGGAAGCGCGAGGCGGAGCCGCCGTCGCCGCGCGCGCTTTGTCCCGCGGTCCCCGAGGATCTCGAGGTGCTGTGCAAGCAGCTTCTGCGTCGCGCGCCGGCGGCACGGCCGGACGGACCCGAGGTGCTGCGCCGCCTCGGCGTCGCGTCGCCGTCGCTGGCGGTGCCGCGCACGCCGCGATTCGTCGGGCGCGCGGACGAGCTGTCGCGGCTGAAGGAGGCGCTGATCCAATCGCGCACGCGCACGACGGCGCTGCTGGTCCATGGCGAGTCGGGCGTCGGCAAGAGCGCGGTGGTGCGCCGCTTCGTCGAAGATCTCGGTATGCCCGACGCGGTGGTGCTGGCCGGCCGCTGCTACGAGCGCGAGAGCGTGCACTACAAAGCGGTCGACGGCGCCATCGATGCCTTGACCCGCTGGCTCTCGTCGCTGTGGCCCGACGAGGTGGCCTCGCTGCTGCCGCGCGAGATCGCGCTCGTAGCCGAGCTGTTCCCCGTCCTCTTGCGCGTCGAGGCGATCGAGCGCGTGCCGGCGCTGCGCCACTCGCCCGAGGATCCGCCCGAGCTGCGTACGCGCGCCTTCGCGGCGCTCCGCCAGCTGCTCAGAGCCATCGCCGAGAAGTGGCCCTTGGTCATCGCCATCGACGATCTGCAGTGGGCCGACGGCGATTCGCTGGCGCTCTTGTCGGAGCTGTTGCGCCCGCCCGATGCGCCGCCGCTCCTCCTGGTCGCGACGATCCGCTCGGCGGACGAGAACACGGCGGTCGAGATCGCGCGGCGGCTCGGGCACGGCGTGCGTCTCCTGCCGCTGCAGCCGCTCGGGCCCATGGAGGCGCGCGAGCTGGCCGCCGACCTCCTCGGTCGCGCCGCCGGCGAGGGTCCGCTGTCGGCCGCGGTCATCGCGGCCGAGGCGCACGGCCACCCGCTCTTCATCGACGAGCTGGTGCGCCACAAGCTGTCGCACGGCGCCACGCTCGCCAATCCGCCGCTGCAGCTCGACGACGCGCTGCACGCCCGCATCGAGCTCCTCGACGCCGACGCGCGCCGCGTCCTCGAGCTGACCGCCGTCGCCGGTGCGCCGCTGCAGCAGGGGACCGCCGCCGTCGCCGCCGCCAACGACTTCAGCGAATATTCGCGGCTGACGACGCAGCTGCGCGCGCAGAACCTGGTGCGCACCAGCGGCGTGCACCCGTCGGACACGATCGAGCCCTACCACGATCGCGTGCGCGAGGCGGTGCTGCGCCATCTCGACGCGGCGGCGCGCAAGATGCGTCACGGCCGGCTGGCGATGGCGCTCGAGGCCTCCAAGCAGGCCGATGCGCAGGCGCTGGCGCTGCACTTCGCCGAGGCGGGCGATCGCGAAAAGGCGGCGCGCTACACCAGCGTCGCGGCAGAAGAGGCGGCGCGCGGTCTCGCCTTCGACCGCGCGGTCACGTTGTATCGCGACGCGCTGGCGCTGGCGCCGGCGGGGTCGGCGTCGCGCCGGCAGCTCGCCGTCAAGGTCGGCGATGCGCTCGCCAACGCCGGGCGGGGTGCCGAGGCGGCGCGCGCGCTCGAGCAGGCGGCCGACCTGCACGACGAGCTGGTGGCGGGCGGCGACAGCCACGCCGAGGCGCTGACGCTGGAGCTGCGACGGCGCGCGGCGGAGCAGTTCCTGCGCGGCGGCCACGTCGATCTCGGGCTGGCGGCCGTGCGCAACGTGTTGTCGGCGGTCGGCATGAGCATGCCCGAGTCACCGACGGGAGCGCTGGCCTCGCTCTTGTGGAATCGCGCGCGGCTCAGGCTGCGCGGGCTCGGCTTTCAGCCGCGACCTGCGAGCGAAGTGCCGACGCTTCTCTTGGCGCGGCTCGACACGTCGCTGTCGATCGCGGTCGGCATGGGGCTGGTGGACACGATTCGCGGTGCCGACTATCAGACGCGCAGCCTCCTTCTGGCGCTGCGTGCCGGCGAGCCCGACCGCATCGCGCGCGCGCTGGCGATGGAAGCGGCGCACTCGTCGGCAGGCGGCGGCCGCACCGTCAAGCGCACGGCGCGGCTGCTCGCGGCGGCGGGCGAGATCGCGGCGAAGTCGGAGTCGACGACGCTGCAGGCTCTCGTCGCTGCGACCGCGGGCATCACGGCGTTTCTCGAGGGGCGCTGGCACGCCGCCGCGCGCGACTGCGCCGACGCCGAGCGCATGTTTCGCGATCGCTGCATCGGCGCCGCCTGGGAGGCGGACAGCGCCCAGGCGTTCAGCCTGTGGGCGCTGTCCTATCTCGGCGAGATGCGCGAGCTGTCGCACCGCGTGCCGCGCGCCATTCACGAGGCGGAAGAGCGGGGCGATCTGTACGCCGCCACCAACCTGCGCATCGGCGAGCTCAACTTCATCCACCTCGCCGCCGACGACATCCAGGGCGCGCGTGCCGCCGCCGCCACGGCGATGCGCGCCTGGTCGCGCCAGGGGTTCCACCACCAGCACTGGGACAACTTCCTGGCCGAGGGCACGACCGACCTCTACGCCGGCGACTTCATCGGCGCGTGGGAGCGCGTCGAACGCACCTGGCCGCCGCTGAAGAAGTCGCTCTTGCTCATGATCCAGCTGACGCGCATCGAGGCGGTGAACCTGCGCGGCCGCGCGGCGCTGGCCAGCGGCCGCGTCGACGAAGCGGCGCGCATGGCCAAGAAGCTGCACAAGGAGCGCATGCCCTGGTCGGAGGCGCTGGGGTCGGTGCTCGACGGCGGCGTGGCCATGGCGCGCGGCGACGCGACGGCTGCGCGCGCCCGCCTGGCGACGGCGATCGCCGGCTTCGAGAACACCGAGATGGCGCTGTGGGGCGCCGTCGCGCGCTGGCAGCTCGGCCGCCTCGTCGGTGGCGACGAGGGCGCGACGCTGGTGCGCGCCGCCGAAGACTTCATGCGCGCGCAATCGGTGCGCGATCCGGGACGCGTTGCTGCTACGCTCGCGCCCGGATTTCCATGACCGACGCCCACAACGCGCCCGAACCCACAGCTCCGCGCCGTTTCCGCATCAGCCAAAGCCAGCAGATCATCCTCGGGCTCATCGTCGGCACCATCGTCGGCGCGGTGGTCTCGAAGTGGGCGCCCGCGCGCGCCGATCTGTTCAAGCCGTTCGCCGCGCTCTTTCTGCGCCTCATCAAGATGATCGTCGCGCCGCTGATCTTCTCGTCGCTGGTGGCGGGCATCGCCGGCGCCGGCCACTTCAAGCAGGTCGGCCGCATGGGGCTGCGCGCCATCATCTACTTCGAGGTCGTGACGTCGCTGGCGCTCGTCGTCGGCCTCGTCGCGGTCAACCTCGTCAAGCCCGGCGTCGGCGTGCAGCTGCCGGCCACCGCCGGCGTGCCCGAGGTGACCGCCCATCCGCAGACCTGGTCGGAGATCCTGCTCCACGCGGTGCCGGAGTCGGTCGTGCAGGCGATGGCGCAGAACGACGTCCTGCAGATCGTCGTCTTCGCCATGGCCTTTGCCGTCGCGGTCGGATCGATCGGCGAGAAGGGCAAGCCGATCATCAAGCTGTGCGAGAGCGTCACCGACGCGATGTTCACGCTCACCAACGGCATCATGCACTACGCGCCCATCGGCGTCGGCGCCGCCATCGCCTACACCGTGGGCAAGGGCGGCATCTCGGTGCTGTGGAACCTGGCCGCGCTGGTCGGCACGCTCTACGGAGCGCTGGTGGCGTTTCTCGTTCTCGTGCTCCTGCCCATCGCGCTCTTGACGCGCGTTCCGCTGCGCCGCTTCGGACGCGCGGTCAAGGAGCCGGCGCTGATCGCCTTCTCGACGGCCTCGAGCGAAGCGGCGCTGCCGCGCGCGATGGAGACGATGGAGGAGCTCGGCGTGCCGCGCCCCATCGTCGCCTTCATCCTGCCGCTCGGCTACAGCTTCAACCTCGACGGGTCGACGCTCTACCTGTCGCTGGCGTCGGTGTTCGTGGCGCAGGCGGCGGGCGTGCATCTGACCATCGGCCAGCAGACGACGATGATGCTCACGCTCATGCTGACGTCGAAGGGCGTGGCCGGCGTGGCGCGCGCGTCACTGGTGGTGCTGGCAGCGACGTTGGGCGCGTATCACCTGCCGCTCGAAGGCATCACGCTCATCCTCGGTGTCGACACGCTCATGGACATGGCGCGCACGATGGTGAACGTGATCGGCAACTGCCTGGCGACGGTGGTGGTGGCGCGCTGGGAAGGCCAGCTGAAGATCGAAGAGGGCTGACTCAGGGCTGGATGCGGATGTCGCCGAGGTGAAACGGCGGCTTGAGTTCCGCCGGCTCCAGTTTGTCGAGCGCCAGGAACGTCGGCGTGATCGTCGAGGCGAAGATGGGCGCCCAGGTCACGCCGAAGTCGACCACCACGCCGCCCGTCGACGGCACCGGCACGACGCGCGCCGACGTCGTCATCAGGAGCTGCGAGTCGGGCGTGAGGTCGACCGCCGACGGCAGCTCCGCCGTCGTGAACATCGGGCCGCCGCCGCCGTTGATGTCGGCGCGCACCAGCATGCCCGGCTGCGGCGGGTGCCACAGGTTGAGGGCAACCTTGGCGCCGGCCGAGGTCTCGAGCTTCAGATCGGCGAGCTTGAACATCGCGTTCGAGACCGAGGTGACGAACACGGCCGCTTTGTCGGGCGGCATGCGAATCGTCGTCCCCGACGCCAGCGGCTGACCGCGCGCGACGGCGATGTGGAGCGGTGCGGCCGCGCCGGGCACCGACTGCGTGCGCCAGAGCGACAGGAGGCGCGCGCCGCTGCGAGTCGTCCCCGGCGGTGACGCGGCGGCGGCTGCCGGCCTTGACGGCGCGGGGGCGGATGACGTCGACGCGATCGCGCCGCTCGCGCCCGTCGGGCTGGTCACGCCGGTCCCGCCCGTCGCTGCGGCGGGCGCGGAGGCGATCGGTGCGGTCGGCTCGCTGCCGGCGAGGATGCGCACCGCCGTCAGCCGCGTCGGCTGCAGCGCCGGCAGGCTCTTCTCGTTGTCGCCCGAGACGACCCACAAGGTCTCGCCGTCGGACGAGAACGCCAGATCGCGCACCAGCGGCAGCTTCTGATCGGGCAGGAGGTCGACCGAGGTCACCACGTGCGAATGCGGCGGCGACTCGACGTCGAGCGCCACGAGCCGGTTGCCTTCGCCGACGAGGACCGCGAGCAACTTCCCGTCGGGCGACAGCTCGATCGCGCGCGGCGCCTTGGCGCCCATCGGCAGATCGATCGGCTCGAAGAGAGCGGGGGCGCGTGGATCGCGCGTCTGCACGAGCGTGATCTCGCCGTCGCCGACGACGGCCGCGATCGAGGCATCCATCGCCGTCGTCAGGAGCGCGCCGTGGTGCGGCAGCTTCTTCTCGAGCGCCGGCCTGGGCCCGCCCGCCGCGCAAAGATCGATGGCGAGGAGGTAGTCGCCGTCGGGACGGCTGGCGATCACGTAGGCGGCGGCGCCGTCGCCGGAGATGCGTACCAGGCGCGCACCCGTGACGGGGAGCGACTTTCCGACGAGCTGCGCGCCGCTGCGATCGACCTTGAGGAAGTAGACCTGGCCGCCGTGCGCGACGACGGCGAAGCGGCGGATGGGGAAGCTCTTCTGCACGCGCCCCTTCGGCTGCGAGACGACGACCGGCACGTCACCCGCGGGCACGCCCGTCGGCACGCGCGCGACGATGCCGCCGCCGTCGGTGCGCGCGACGATGGAGGTGGCGCGGCCGCCGATGCTCACCGTCGGCAAGCGGCCGAAGTTGTCGCCTTCGATGACGAGCAGCTCGCCCGGGCCGGCGACGCCGTCGGGCTCGCCCTTCCAGGCGCCGCTCTGCGGCAGCCGTACGGCGCCGGCGTCGCGAATGCGGCTGATCACCGGCGGGCCGAACGCGGTCGAGAGGTCGTGCCCGTCGCTGACGTCGGGAAAGCCCACCCCCGCGCAGCCGAAGCCCGTGAGCACGAGGATCCCGCTCGCTGCGCAAAAGAGCGTGCGCCACCGCCCCGCCGAATCCCGATTCATGTGCTCTCGCATGGTTAATCCAACATATAGTGCAATACGTAAATGGTCATTGACGCAACTTCCGGGGTGGTGTTAGCTCCACGTATGCGCATCTATTTCGTCGGTTCGCACGCGACGGGCAAGACCACCATGACCCGTTACGTCAGCCGGCGCTATGGCTTGCCGATGATAACCGAGGTTGCCCGCGCCGTCCTGGCGGAGCTGGAGACCTCGCTCGATGCGCTGCGCACCGACGTCGACCTCGTCGCCGAGTATCAGCGCCGCGTGTTCGAGCGTCAGGTGCAGGTCGAGCGGATGCAGCAGCAGGGTTTCGTCTCCGATCGCGCGTTCGACAACCTCGCCTACGCCGCCGAGCACACGCTCATCCTGGCCGACCTCATCAACACAGAGGAGTACGCCAAGTATATGGAGTGGGTGGCGCAGGGGATCGTCTTCTTCGTGCGGCCTCACCGGGATCTGCTGAAGGAAGACGGCGTGCGCGCCGGCGTGACCTGGGAATCGGTGCTGCGCATCGACGGCATGATCAAGCTGATGCTGGAGCAGGGACGCATTCCGTACCTGCCGATCGAGTCGGTGGCGATGCAGGAGCGCGCGCGCGCGGTCGACTTCGTGCTCAAGCGCACGGCCGGCCTGACGCAGGTGGCGCCGTCGGAAGTGCAGACGCCGAAGGTGGTCAGCATGATCGGTCGTGCAATGCCCGCCGCCATCGGCGACGCGCGCCGCACCTAAGCCACGCTCGTCGGCGGCTACGACGGCCCTTCGGTCAGGCGGAAGTTCGTCAGCACGTTGGGGACGAAGCTGAACTCGTCGTGGTGCTCGAGCACCCGCCCCTTGTCGTCGAGGATGTCGACGCGCGACATGACGACGACCTGGACCGGTCCGCTCGCCGGTTTGCAGGCTGCGATGTAGCCGACGATCTTCGCGCCGGTGTCGTATTCGAAGGTGACGCGGTGGGAAACCAGCTCGTGGAGTCGGGCGTAATTGGGCATGGCGTGAACCTCTTAGGCGCGCGTATATATCACGCCACATGGGTTCGACTGAAATTCTGCTGGTCCGCCATGGGCAGAGCGAAGGCAACGAGAACGGACGTTTCGGCGGGCACGGCCCGACGCCGCTGACGGCGCTCGGAAGGCGGCAGGCCGAGGCGACGGGGGCGGCGATCGCGGCCGAGGGGACGGTGGCGGCGATCTTCGCGAGCGATCTGGTGCGCGCGGTGCAGACGGCGCAGCCGCTGGTCGCGGCGACGGGCGTGGCAATGCAGACCACGCCGGCGTTGCGCGAGCGCTCGGTCGGCGTATTCACGGGGATGACGTTCGCGGAGGCGGAGGAGCAGCATCCGGAGCACTTCGCGGCGATGATGCGACGAGAGCCGGATGCGTGTCCGCCGGAGGGGGAGACGCCGCGGGCGTGTCTGGTGCGGGCGGGGGACTTCCTGGAGGCGGCGATTGCGGCGCATGCGAGCGGCGGCGGCGGGAGGGTGGTCGTGGTGTCGCATGCATTTACGCTCAATCTGCTGGTGCGGAGGGTGCTCGGGTTGGAGGAGTCGGGGACGGTGTTCTTTCGCACGGACAATTGCGGGGTGCATCGGCTGAGGAGGTCGGAGGCGGGGTTTTGGAATGTGGAGGCGCTGAACGATCGGCGCCATCTTGGGGGAGTGAAGTAGGGGGGCGCGTAAGGGCGCTCCCCTCGGAGCGCCGTGACGAGGCGGGTCTAGCGGACCGTCTGTGCTTGATCGAGACGGGCCGTGGAGTGGTACGGGCTAGAAGCCAGTTTCAAAACTGCCCGCCTGAAAGTCTGATCAAATCGATCGGTTGGCCATTTAGCGCTCCGAGTTCTTGCGGGCGATCATCAGGCGTGATCTACCGTTGATATGGAGCGCCTCACCGACGAGCAATGGGCCAGGGTCGAACCGCATTTGCCGAAGTGGATGCCGGGCAAGCGTGGCGGCCGACCACCGGCCGATAATCGCCAGTGCTTTGAAGGAATCCTCTGGGTTCTCCGCACCGGCGCTCGATGGAAAGATCTGCCGAAAGAGTATCCGAGTCCGTCGACATGCTGGCGTCGACTCGGCGAGTGGGAGCGCAAGGACGTGTGGCTCGCGTTGTGGCGAGCGTTTCTCGCGCAGCTCGATGAAGCAGCGCAGCTCGACTGGAGCGAGGCGTTCATGGACGGGACTTTCGCTCCCGCTAAAAAGGGGGGCCTTGCGTCGGAAAAACACGCAAGGGTAAGGGGACAAAGCTCATGGTACTGGTCGACGGCAAGGGTGTTCCTCTCGGAGTGCACCTTTCGTCTGCCAGTCCCGCCGAGGCAAGCCTCGCCGAGGCGACGCTCGACAACGTAGCTGTTCCTCGACGGCGAGGTCGTCCTCGCAAGAA
>JAQBQH010000335.1 GCA_028287105.1 Myxococcales bacterium | reverse complement strand
CCGCATCGAGCTGGCCGTCCTGCCGCCCGGCATCTACGCCCTGCCGAACGATCGCCTCGGCTCGCTCGAGTTCCCCAAGATCGATCGCGCCGTCGAGCTTGCCGAGCCGCTGGCGACGCTCGGCTGGTCCGAGCTGCGCCCCGCCGCCCAGGCGATGCTGGCCGACCACGCTGTCCCGCCCGCCGCGCGCATCCCGCCCGGTCCAGCCTGGCTCCCCGCCGAGCTCAGCGCCAAGCTCCAAGCGATCTGCGTGCACACGCCGAGCTACGGCACGCGCTCGTCGTCGCTGCTCGCCATCGGCCCGCGCGGCCTCGAGCACTATCTCGACAGCGACGGCCCGCCCTGTCAGACCGCGCTTCGCGACCGCGGCGATCTCGTGGCCGCGCTGCGCGACGCGCCCGCTGCGCCCGCCGCGCCCGCTGCGACGGAGCCCGGTTGACATGCACGACGACGACCGCATCCCCGACGTCCGCGACGGCCTGACGCGCCTCGAGCGCATCGTCCTCTACGTCCTCGCCGAGACGCAGCGCGAGCGTGGCGACCGCAACGTCCCGACCTTCATGCTCTACGGCCGCGTCGTCGAGCTCATCGACGTCAGCCAGGCCGAGTTCCAGGCCACGCTGCAGCGCCTCGTCGGCCGCGGCTGAGCGACGACCGCCCGCTCAGCCGCTCGTCTTGCGAATGATCGGCGCCATCAGGAAGCGCGGCAGCCACGCCGTCAGCCGCGCCACGAAGCCCATGATCCAGGGGTGCCTGACCAGGCGCCGCCGCTTGATGATCGCGCGATCGATCACCGCCGCCATCTTCTCCACCGGCACCATGAACGGCATCGGCGCCATACCTTGCAGCTCGTCGGTGGCCGCGGTCTTGACGAACCCGGGATGGATGATGGTGACGTCGATCCCGAGCGCGCGCAGCTCGATGTCCGCCGCCTCGAGATAGAAGGTCAGCCCCGCCTTGCCCGCGCCGTAGGGCGCGGCGCGCGCGATCGGACAATCGGCGCTCACGCTCGACACGCCGACGAGGTGGCCGTGGCCGCGCTTCAACATGCGCGAGATGAACGGATGGATCGTCGCCGCCGAGCCGATGAGGTTGACGTGCAAGAGGTCGCGCACGTCGGCCCACTCGCACTTCGGCAGCGGGATGGCGCCGCGCGCCCCCGCCAACCCGGCGTTGGCGACGACCAGATCGATCCCGCCCACTTCGTCGTCGAGCCTACCGAGCGTCTCGACGACGCGGTCGGGGTCGGAGATGTCGAGCACCAGCGCGTGCGCCTTGCCGCCGGCGGCGTTGATGGCGGCGACCTCCACGTCGAGCAGCTCCTTGCGCCGCGCCGCCAGCCAGACCTCGAGGCCGCGCGCCGCGAGCCGTCGCGCCAGGTGCAACCCAATACCACTCGACGCGCCCGTCACGAGCGCGCGTCGCATCGCAGGTCTCGACATGCGGGAGAGTGTACGACGGTCAGCAGTCGTAATAGAGGGCGAACTCGAGCGGCACCGGGCGCAGGCGCACCGGGTCGATCTCGTGATGTCGCTTGAACTCGATCCAGGTATCGAGAACGTCCGGGGTGAAGACGTCGCCCTTCAAGAGGTAGTCGTAGTCGGAGCGCAACGCCTTCAACGCCTCGTCGAGCGACGACGGCACCGACGGCACCTCCTTCAGCTCCTCGGGCGACATGGCGTAGAGATCCTTGTCGAGCGGCTCGCCGGGATGGATGCGCTTTTCGATTCCGTCGAGGCCGGCCAGCGTCATCGCCGCGAACGCCAGGTACGGATTGCACGACGGATCGGGCGTGCGGAACTCGATGCGCTTGGCCTTCGGCGACGACGAGAACATCGGGATGCGAATCGACGCCGAGCGGTTTCGCGACGAGTAGGCCAGGTTGACCGGCGCCTCGAACCCGGGCGTCAGCCGACGATACGAGTTGGTCGACGGATTGGTGAACGCGCAGATCGACTTGGCGTGCTTGATGATGCCGCCGATGTAGAAGAGCGCCATCTCCGACAGGCCGGCGTAGCCTTCGCCGGGGAAGAGCGGCCGTTCACCCTTCCACAGCGACTGGTGGCAGTGCATGCCCGAGCCGTTGTCGCCGTAGAGCGGCTTCGGCATGAACGTGGCGGTCTTGCCGTGCTTGTGCGCCACGTTCTTGACGATGTACTTGAACCACATGAGCGTGTCGGCCATCTCGAGCAGCGGTAAAAAGCGCATGTCGATCTCGCACTGCCCACCGGTCGCGACCTCGTGGTGCAGCGTCTCGACGTAGATGCCGGCGTCGACCATCGCCGTCACCATCTCGGCGCGCAGATTGGCGAGCGAGTCGGTCGGCGGCACCGGGAAGTAGCCGCCCTTGTAGCCGGGCTTGTAGCCGAGGTTCGGCTCTTCGTGCCGCCCCGAGTTCCAGCGACCCTCGACGGAGTCGACGCTGTAGAAGCTCTGGTTGGGCGTCGAGTCGTAGCGCACGTCGTCGAACACGAAGAACTCCGCCTCGGGCCCGAAGTAGACCGTGTCGGCGATGCCGGTCGACTTGAGATAGCGCTCGGCCTTGCGCGCGATGTTGCGCGGATCGCGCGAGTACGGCTCCTTCGTGATGGGATCCTGAATGTCGCAGATGAGCGAGATGGTGGGGTACTGCGTGAACGGATCCATGCGCGCCGTCGTCGGATCGGGGACGAGCAACATGTCCGACGCGTTGATCGGCTGCCAGCCGCGGATCGACGAGCCGTCGAGGCCGAACCCGTCGGCGAACGAGTCTTCCTTGAGCTGCTGAATGGTGACGGTGGTGTGCTGCCAGATCCCCGGCAGGTCGATGAACTTCAAATCCACGAACTTCGCGCCGTGCTTCTCGGCAAATTTCAAAACATCGCTTGGCGTCATATTCACTCCGTAAGAGGGCTTTCAGCTCTCGCCGTTAGATTGCGTCTTCGCCCTTTTCGCCGGTGCGAATGCGGACGACTTCGTCGATCGGTCCCACCCAGATCTTGCCGTCGCCGATGTGGTTGGTGTTGGCGGCGATGCGGATGGTCTCGAGGATCTGATGCACCTGATCGTTCTTGGCGATGATCTCGAGCTTCAGCTTGGGGACGAAGTCGACGACGTAGGCGCTGCCGCGATAGATCTCCTGCTTGCCGCCGGTGCGCCCGAAGCCGCGCACCTCGAGGACGGTCATGCCGTTGACGCCGATCTCGCTGAGCGCCGCTTTGACCTCGTCGAGCTTGGACGGCTTGATGATGGCTTCGATCTTTTTCACGGTAGCCTCCTACATCGGGTTAGCGCGCAATACGTTTCCGGCTCGTTCCCAAGCCGTAAATTGATCGCAACTAGCGCCGCCACTAGAACGCGTAGAGCGCGTTGAGGGCGATGGTCGGCTGGTACTTGCGCGTGGTCGCGCCGTCGGAGCGCGTGAAGACGCCCTGGTCCGACTGATCGATGCGGAGCTCGCCGCGCAACACCAGCGCGTCGGTGATCTTGAGCTCCGGTGTCAGCGTCAGCTCCATGATGCGCTGCTGCACGCCGGTGCGGAATCCGTCGAGGTCCCAGAAGATCTCGCCGCGCGCGATGGCTGCGAAGCGCTTGGACGCCTGCACGCGCACGTAGAGCGCGACGCCGACCCACTGCGCATTCGTGGCGGCGCCGGCGACCGCGACCGGATCGGGCGCCATCGGCGTCGGAATCCCGGGGGCGGCGGCCGCCGGCGCGATGGCATTGGTGTCGTTGCCGTAGTCGGCGTTGAGCGTCAGCGTCAGCCTCGAGCCGAGGTGATAGACGACGCCGAGGTCGACGAGGTGGCGGAAGTCCGAGTCCTGGTGATCGCGCTCGGGACCGCCGATGTAGTTGAGGTAGATCGCGAGCGGCCCGATGGGCGTGAAGGTGAACGACACGCCAAACGACTTGGCCGAGTTGTTGTCGACGACGTTGTCCCAGCCGTTGACGAGCATCACCATCGCGGTGAGCTTGTCGCTGAACGGATAGCTCAGCTTGAAGCCGGTGTGCGTGAACGGAATCGCCCACGTGAAGAGGAGCGAGCGGCTGAAGTTGTCGTTGTAGCCGTCGTAGCCGTCGATGAACTCGGCACCGACGGGAGTGACGAACTTGCCGGCGTCGACGCGCAGCCCCCTGCCGACCGGGATGATGTACGACGCGAACGCCTGCTGCAGATCGAAGTCGCCGGCGATCCCGGTGGCCGGATCGCGGAAGAGCCCGCGCGCGGCGGCGATCTTGGCGACGGCCCCCATCGCCATGTCGATGCGGAAGCCAAAGTCGCCCTTGGCGGCGACGGCCTTCTGCACGACCAGCTCGGCCGCGTCGATGCGGATCGAGTTGTGGTCGTAGTCGAAGGCGCGAAGCTGGTTCAGGTTGGTCGACGGGTTGTTGAAGTTCCAGGTGTAGGAGGCCGACGCGAATGCGTTGATCGTGATCTGCTGCCACCAGCCCTTCGGGGGCTCTTCTGCGTACGCGCTGGCGGCCGTCCCGGTGACGAGGATTGCCACCGCGATCCAGGTTGCCAGTTTCATCGAGCGAAACCCCATCGGCTCCTCCTTGGTGGCAGGACCATATGGCGCATTGCGTTAATTCAACGTTTCGGGACGATGAATTGGCCGTTAAACATTGCGCTCATTGTTTCCCAACGATTTCTCCGTCGTTGCCGGGAGGGGCCAATGAGGCTTTCGGCTAGCGCGTGCGCGCGGGCGAACGGGTCAGCGCGCGACGAACGGGTCGGCGCGCGAACGAACGGGTCAGCGCGCGAACGAACGGGTCAGCGCGCGAGCTGTGTCAGCAGCGCCGAGGCGGCCTGCGCGCGCAGCGGCTGTCCCGCGGCGGCCCACTGATCGCGGGCGCGCTTCGCCAGCGCCTCGGCGCGCGCGTGTCCATCGCGTGACGCCGCCAGCGCCTGCGCCAGCGCCAGCTCGATGTCGGCGAGCATCTCGGTCGGATCGCGATCCCGCTCGCGCAGCTGCAGCGCGCGCTCGAGCTGCCGCACCGCCTCGCGCGGCCGCCGCTCGCGCAGCTCGAGCTCGCCGAGCCGCAAGATCGGCTCCGCCAGATCGGGCGCATCGGGCGCCAGCGTCTTCTGATAGATCGCGATCGCCCGCGTCAAACGCTGCCGCGCCTCGGCGGTGCGCCCGAGCTGCAAGAGCGCGAAGCCGATGTTGGTGTTCGACACGCCCACGTTCTCGCTCTCGGGCCCGAAGACGCGCGTGTAGGTCGGCAGCGCCCGCTCCTCCTCGGCCAGCGCCTCGTCGTAGCGCCCGAGGAGCCCGAGCGCTTCGGCCAGATTGGTGTGCGTCTGCGCGATCGTCAGCGACTCGGGCGGCAGGCTCCTCTGCAGGAGCGCCAGTACGCGCTGCCCGAGCTCCAGCGCCCGCGCGCCGTCGTGGCGCATGCTGTAGACGTCGACCTCCTTGCGCAGGATGTACGCCACCTCAGGATGCTCGGGCCCGAGCGACGACTCGGCGATGGCGCGCGCCTTCTCGAGGAGCTGCATCGCCTCGTCGTACTTGCCCTCGTACTTGAGGACGTCTCCGAGCATGTGATAGGCGGCAGCGCGCCCCATGTGGCTCGGCGGCAGCGCGTCCGCCGACAGCGCGATCGCCTTACGCGCCGCCGTCTCCGCCTCCGGGTAGCGGCTCTCGCGGTAATAGACCTGCGCGATCTGAATCCAGAGCGCCACCTGCACCTCGCCGCTGGCACCAGCGCGCCGCACCGTCGCCTCGGCAAAGCGCAGCCACTCGTGCGCCTCGGCGAAGCCGTGCAGATCGACGGTGACGTTGGCCAGCCGCACCGCGACGCGGCTCTTGAGCTCGTCGAGCCGCGCCTCTTCGGAGGCGTACAGCGCATCCTTCCACGCGCGCTCGGCGCCGTGATAGTCGCCGGTCTTGAACTCGAGCTCGCCGGCGAGCATGCGCTCCTCGGCGACGAGCGGCCGGTAGCCGAGCTGCGCCGCGACCGGCTGCACCGGCGCCGACGCTTCGACTCCCTCTTTGTATTTGCCCGCCGACAGCCGCGCGCGCGCCGTCGCCAAGCGGTTGCGCTGCTCGGCGATGACCGCGCGCAGCCGCGGATCCGACGGCTGCGGCTCGGCCTGCGTCAGCCCGCGGACGTCGGAGCACATCGACACCGGCGGCAGCGCCTCGACCGCCTGCACCGCGCGCTCGACCGTCTCGTCATCGGCGGCGACGAACAGCTCCGTGAGCGCGCCCAGCTCGCGGCGCCGCTCGTCGAGGCATCCCATGCGCAGCTCCATGACCGCCTCCGACTGCTCGCCGCGCAGCCGCGTGGCCTCGCAGGCGTCGCCGTGCTCCGCCACCCAGCCGGCGGCGTAGCCGTCGAGCGCGCGCGTCGTCTCCTGCCCGGCCCGGGCCGCCCAGCCCTTGCCGCTCCTGGCGAACGCGCGCGCGACCGCCGCCTTGCGCGCCGGGTCCCACACGCCGCCGAGACGTCGCTCGGCGCCCTGACACATGCGCTCCCTGGCGTCGCCGAAGTGGCGCGTGGCCGCGACGATGGCGAAGGCGGTCAAAAGCGCCGCGCCCGCCGCGATCCAGCGAAGCCGCCGCTGCGCCGGATCGTCCGACAGCACCTCGATGAGCGCATCCATCGACGGCCAGCGCTCGTCGGGATCGACGCGCAGCCCGCGCAGGAGCGCCCGGCGGAGCCACGCCGGTACCTTGCTGTCGGGCGCCGGCTCGCGCACCTTGCCGTCGGCGACCGCCTGATTCACCTCGTCGGCGGAGCTGCCGGGAAACGCGCGCTGGCCGTAGAGCGCCTCGTACAGGGCCGCGCAGAAGCCGAACTGGTCGCTGCGAGCGTCGGCGACCTCGCCGTAGACCTGCTCGGGCGCCATGTAGCCGGGCGTCCCCATCACCGTCCCGGCGCGCGTCAGCGCCGCGTCGAGCGAATCCATCGCGTCGGCGGACACGGCGGGCGGCGCTTCGTCCTCGTCGAGCGACGCCTCGGTCTCCTCCGACGGCGTCTCGCGCGACGCCAGGCTTCGCGCCAGGCCGAAGTCGGTCACGCGCGCGCGCTCGTCGGCACCGACGAGGACGTTCTCCGGCTTGAAGTCGCGATGCACCAGCCCCGCCGCGTGCGCTGCCGCCAGCCCGCGCCCCGCGCCGCGATACAGCTCGAGCACCTGCCGCCAGGTCGGCTTCTTGCCGCGCAGCCAGCTCTTGAGCGTGCCGCCCTCGACGAGCTCCATGGCGAGGAAGACGCGGTCACCCTCGACGCCGACGTCGTGCACCGCGACGATGTTGGGATGCGACAGCCGCGCCATCGCCTTGGCCTCGCGCAACATGCGCGCGCGGAAGCGCGACTGATCGACGCCGAGGTTGGTGCGCAGCACCTTGACCGCGACCTTGCGATCGAGCTGCGGATCGAACGCCACGTAGACGACGCCCATACCGCCGGCACCCAGCTGCTCGAGGATGAGGTAGCGCCCGAGCTGCGTGCCGTGGTCGAGCCCATCGTCGTGGAGGAGCGGCCGCGCCGCCGCGGGCTTGCCGCCGCGCGTCTCGGCCGTCGGCTGCGTCCAGCCGAAGCGCACGCGGCACGGGTCACAGCCCGACAGATGACGCGCCGCCGCCGTCGCGGTCGCCGCGTCCATCTTGCCGGCCGTGAACGCCGCCCACTCGCCGTCGGTCAGGCACTGCACGCGCGCAGTTTATCACGCGCGTGGGCGCCTGCGCCGGCGCCTCGTTCGTCAGCCGAGCAGGAACCTCGCGATCCGCGCGTTCAAGGTGAGGCGCGCACCGACGCTGCGCACAAGCCCCCACTGGGTCAGCGCCGAGTCGCGCGCAAGAGCGCCCGCGGCCAGCCCCACCGTCTCCAGGCCCGCACGCGCGCCGACGCGCTCGCCGCGCTCGCCCGCGCTCTGCCCGACGGCGGCGGCGACGAGGCGCGCCAGGATCTGCTGCTCGCGCCACGACAACAGGCATAGCCCCGCCAGCCACTCCAGCCGGTCCCGCGTCGCCGGATCGAGCCCCTCTCCGTCCCTGACCGCCCTCATCTCCATTGCGTCTACTTCTCCGCTTCGCTAGTGTGCGAGTCGGTAGCTAATCCTGCGGAGCACGGCAGCGCCGCGATGCAAGCTTGATCGACTCCTCAAGAAAGTTTGACGAGCACCTGGCCGCGGTCGCGTACCGCAATGGCCGCGGTGCCGCCCTGTTCCTGGCCGGCTTCACCGCCGCCCTGTGGCCCACCGATCTGGTCATCTTCCGCGGCGTCCCCGACGTGCAGTCGGTCGTCAACTGGCTGCGCGTCTCGGTCATCTCGCTTTCGCTCCTCATCTACGCGCTCATGCGCACGCGGCTCGGCCCGCGCTATCCGACGCAGATCCTCGGCATCGGCGGCTCGCTGCTCCTCTTCGCCATCGGCTGGGGCTTCGGCGAGATCGGCGGCCCCGATCGCCCGTGGATCCATCTCGCCTACTCGGCGCTCTTCTTCAGCGTGCTGGCGCCCATTCGCGTCACCGGGCGCACGTTGCTCGTCTGCAGCCTCACGGTGGCGCTCTGCCTCGGCTTTTTGGCGCCGCATCCGCAGTACTGGAGCCATCCGCTGACGACGATGATGCTGAGCTTCATCGCCTCGCTCGCCGCCATCGTCATCGCCGTCGGCCACCTCTCGTTCCGCATCCTGCGGCAGTCGTTTTTCCAGTCGCTCGAGCTGGAGAACGCCTCGTCGCAGCTGGCCGGCCTCAACGACACGCTCGAGACCCGCGTGCAGGCGCAGACGCGCGATCTTCGCCGCCTGACCGATCACCTCGAGCGCGCGCGCGAGGAGGAGCGCAAGCGCATCGCCCGCGAGCTGCACGATCAGCTTGGCCAGGAGCTGACCGCGCTCAACCTGACGCTGGCGCTGACGCAGCAGCGCTTCACGCGCGATCCCAACTGCATCAAGGGCAACCTCGCCGACATGGAGGCGCTGGTCGCGCGCACCCGCGCCACCGCGCGCAACCTGGTCACCGAGCTGCGCCCGCAGCTCCTCGACGACCTCGGGCTGCAGGCCGGCCTCGAGTGGCTGGTGCGTCAGACGGAGGAGCACGCCGCGCCGCTCAAGTGCAACCTCATGGCCGACGCGCTCGGCGAGGTCGATCCCGATTCGTCGACGGTCGCCTTCCGCATCGTGCAGGAGGCGCTCACCAACGTCGTGCGCCACGCCAAGGCCAAGGGCGTCGACATCGCGCTCGCGGTGCGCGACGGCGAGCTCAACATCGCCGTCAGCGACGACGGCATCGGGCTGCCGATGGAGCCGCCCGCGTCGAGCGGCTTCGGCCTCATCGGCATCCGCGAGCGCGTCGCCACGCGCTCGGGTACCATGCAGCTTTCACCGCGGCCCGGCGGTGGCACCACGCTTATGGTCACGATTCCGCTCGCTACGACCACCGAGGAGGTCCGCCAGTGATCCGCGTCTTCATCGCCGACGACCACGCCATCGTTCGACACGGCCTGCGCGAGCTGATCTCGTCGACCACCGACATGAAGGTCGTGGGCGAAGCCACCGACGGCAGACAGCTGCTCAACGCCGCGCCCACGCTCGAGTGCGACGTGGTCATCCTCGATCTCTCGCTGCCGAAGGTGAACGGCCCCGAGGTGCTCCGCCGCATCAAGCAGGAGCGCCCGTCGCTCAACATCCTCGTCCTCACCATGTATCCCGAGGATCAGTACGCGGTCGCGCTCCTGCGCTCGGGCGCGTCGGCCTACCTGTGCAAGGATCGACCGTCGACCGAGCTACTGGAGGCGATTCGACGCGTCGCCGCCGGCGGCACCTACTTCACCGAGACGATCGCGCAGCGCTTCCTGACCGGCCCCAACGACAAGGACGCCCCGCCGCATGCCGCGCTCACGGCGCGCGAGCATCAGGTGTTCACGCTCGTCATCCAGGGGCGCACCGGCGCCGAGATCGCCGCGGAGCTCGACCTCACCGCCGGCACCGTCAGCAATCACGTGGCCAAGATCAAAGAGAAGCTGGGCGCGCACTCGCTAGCGGAGATCGTGCGCTACGCGTATCGGGCGGGTCTGATCGACTGAGGGACGCCTGACCGGCGTCATCTCGACGGTGACGCTGGCCATGGGCGGCCGCACGTAGACGCGCCGCCTCGCGGTCCGCTCGCCGTTGTCGAGCTGCAGCCGGTGCAGCTCGTAGCCCGCGCAGGGGATCTCGAGGGGCGTGGTGCCGACGCGGCGCCCGTCGAGGCGCACCTCGGCGCCGGGCGGCAGCGACGTCACGCGCAAGGTCGCCCGCGGCCGCTCCTGCGTGAGCTGCACGTGGCCGGGGCCATCGACGTGGGCGTGCGCGGTCGCATAGCGCGCGCGCTCGGCGACGACGTCGTGCGCGCCGGGCGCGACCGCGAGCACGAGCGGCGAAGGACCCCGCGCCTCGCCGTCGACGAAGACCGTGGAGCCCGGCGGCAGCGTCGTGATCGACAGGGTCACCGATCGGCGAAACGGGCGCACGCCGCCGGCGGTCGTCGGACGCGGACCGACGGCCGCCGGCGGCGCAGCGCCCTCGGAATCATCGTCGCTGGCGACGATGCCATTACCACCCGTGGCTGCGCGCGCGACGGCGGCGGGCGCGGACGCAGCGGCCGCCGCGGCGATCGCCGGCGACGGTGAATCGACGGTGTGCGGCCGCCGCAGAAAGCCGATGAGGCCGACCAGCGCCAGGAGCGCCGCGCCGGTCGCGAATCCCGCGGCGAAGCGGGTGAGGTCGCTCGGCGGCCGCCAGCGCTGCCAGCGGCGCGTCTGGTCGACGAGCGCATGCTCCACGAACGCCGCCAGCGACGGCGCCGTCACCTCGGCGAGCGGATTGGCCGGCAGCGTCGGCCGCCTCTGGTCCGTGGGCCACGTGGCCGGCGGCGGCAGCGGCGCAAGCGGCAGCGGCGCAGGCGGCAGCGGCGCAGGCGGCAGCGGCGCAGGCGAGCGCGGCCCAGGCAGCGTGACCGACCCGGTCTCTCCTCCGAATGACATCGATACGTAGGGCGGCGGCGGCGCCGGCGGCGAGCTGCCGCGCTCGAGCAGCCGATCGACGACGCGCTGGCTGCCCTCGTCGAGCACCTGGTAGCGAAGGTCCATTCCCGCCGGCCGCGCCGCGTCGCCCGAATCACGGCGCATGCGCAAGACCACGCCTTCGCCGGTCACGAGATCGCGCCCGTCGGCGAGCGCGAACACGAAGCGCACGCGCCGGCCGGGCGGCTGAATCGCCTCGGTCGGCACGAACACGATATCGGCGGTGAAGTTGCGAAAGTAGCGCGCGACGAATTCTTCGACGTCGGACGTCGTGGCCGTGACCCGCGTGATGATCAGCGGAAAGATCGGCGTCTCTTCCTGTCGCTCGCTGCCCAATGGCCCTCCCTGCCCGCACCTCCAGTGTCGCGATCGAGAGCGCCGCGCCCAGCAAACAACTTTGACGGAGACGCAAAGCGATTCGCATGCGCGCTCCGGTCCCGCGTGCTTGCGCGAGGCGGCGCCGACACGTCAGGTGATCTGCGTCATCCACCCCTGTAGGAAATGGTGGGCTGACCAACTACTTAATTTAAGATACTAAAACTATTGGTCTATTTCATTGCAAACAACTGTCGTCACGTCCTAGGTTGCCGGACGCCACCCTCGGCGAGGACGAACACATGACGAAAAGAACTTGGCTGGGACCCGCACTCTTCGTATCCGGATTTGGACTTCTTTCGGCCTGCAACAACGTCGGAACGCCGTCGACCCCGGCACCGACCACGCAGGTCAACGGCGCGCGCCCCTCGTGGGCGACGCCCGGCAACCTGGTCGGTTCCGTCGGTGCCCGGGAGCGCATCGACATCCAGGTGCATCTCGCGATGCGCAACGAGAAGGACGCGGAAGCGGAGCTGGCCGAGATCAGCGATCCCGATAGCGCCCGTTTCGGCCAGTTCCTCAGCGACGAGGAGTTCGCCGCCCGGTACGCGCCGACCGCCGAGGACATCGCGGCTGTGGTCGCGCACCTCGAGCAGAATGGTCTGACCGTCAATCACGTCCCGGCCAACCGCGCCTACGTCGCTGCCGTCGGCACCGCCGCGCAGGTCGAGAACGCGTTTGCCACCAAGCTCGCGACCTATGACGTCGCCGGCGAGACGATGCGCGCCCCCGTCAACGCCGCCGTGCTCCCGGCCGCGCTCGGCAGCCGCGTCAGCACCGTCTTCGGCCTCTCCACCGGCGTGCGCTTCGAGTCGAAGGCCGTCAAGGTCGGCGGCATCCGTCCGCAGGCGGTGTGGCAGAAGCTGCACCCGAACGACACCGTTCCGGCCAACACCTGCTCCGAGTGGTTCGGCGCGGTCGCCGACACCGAGGATCCGGCGTACCCGGGCTACTCGCCGCTGACCTACGCCCCCTGCGGCTATCGCCCCGGTCACCTGCGCTCGGCCTACGGCCTGTCCGACGCCATCCGCAAGGGCAACGACGGCAAGGGCCAGTCGATCGCCATCGTCGACGCGTACCTCTCGCCGACGCTGCTCCTCGACGCCCAGACCTACGCCGCCAACAACGACTCCGACTACCCGCTCAAGAGCTCGCAGTTCTCGGCGCAGATGGCGCCGGGCACGCCGTCGACGCCGGACACCGGCTGGTACGGCGAGCAGACGCTCGACGTCGAGGCCGCGCATGCGATGGCCCCGGGCGCGAAGATCGTCTACGTCGGCGCGCAGTCGGCCTACGACAAGGACCTCATCGCCGCGATCAACCTCATCGTCGAGAAGAAGCTGGCTTCGGTCATCTCCAACTCGTACGGCATGGTCGAGCAGCTCGGCGGCAACTACGTCGCGTGGCACGCCATCGCCACGCAGGCGGGCTTGAAGGGCATCGGCATCTACTTCTCGTCGGGTGACTCGGGCGACGAGGCCGATCGTATCGGCTCGCCCTCGGCGGACTTCCCGGCGTCGCTCGACAACGTGACGGCGGTCGGCGGCACCTCGCTGGCGATCGGTCGCACGGGCGAGCTGGCGTGGGAGCTCGGCTGGGAGACCTCGGCCTCGTTCCTCGAGGCGGCGGTCGTGGACGCGAACGGCAACGTGACGACGCCGGCGACGTGGTTCCCGGCTCCTCCGGGCTGGTTCTTCTTTGGCGCGGGCGGCGGTACGTCGTTCGTGTACGAGCAGCCGAAGTGGCAGAAGAACGTCGTTCCGACCGAGATCGCCAACGTGCCGGGCACGCCGGCGCGCGCGGTGCCGGACGTCTCGATGCTGGCGGATCCGATCACCGGCTTCAAGATCGGCCAGACCGACCCGGCGACGAACGCCTACTCCGAGTACGCCATCGGCGGCACCAGCCTCGCCTGCCCGCTCTTCGCAGCGACGGTGGCCGTGGCGCAGCAGAACGCGGGCAAGAAGTTCGGCTTCGCCAACCCGCTCTTCTACAAGAAGCGCGCGACGGCGTTCCGCGACGTCAAGCCGTCCGAGCAGCCGCAGGCCGTCGCCCTCCCGGGCGGCATCGCGGTGGTGATCGACTATCAGGGCCTGACCATCAAGACCGCCGCCGGCTGGGACAATGTCACCGGCCTCGGCGTTCCGAACGGCAAGGACTTCTTGAAGGCGATCAAGTAAGCGATTCAGCGTTACAAAGGCGGGCCCGCGGCAACCTCCGCGGGCCCGTTTTTTTTTGCTAACGTCGGGGCATGCGCACGCACGACGTCTTGAACCAGCCGCCCCCGCTCCTCGACTACGACCTCTTCGCGGGCGACCGTGCGCTCGGCGATGCCGTGCGCCGCGAAGGCGCAGAGTGGGCGCTCGAGAAGCTGCACAAGGTCGGCAAGCTCGCCGGCGGTGAAGCGATCGCCTGGGGCGCGCAGGCCAACAAGCACCTGCCGGAGCTGCGCGCGTTCGACCGCTACGGCCACCGCATCGACGAGGTCGAGTTCCATCCCGCGTGGCACGCGCTCATGCGGCTCGGCGTGGAGAACGGCCTGCATTCGTCGCCCTGGCGCGATCCGAAGCCCGGTGCGCACGTCGCGCGCGCGGCGGCGTTCTACCTGTTGACGCAGGCGGAGGCGGGCTTCGGCTGTCCCATCTCGATGACCTACTCGGCGGTGCCGGCGCTGCGCTCCACGCCCGAGCTGGCCAAGGTCTGGGAGCCGCGGCTCACGTCGCTGCACTACGATCCGCGCAACCGGCCCGCCGACGCAAAAGAGGGCGCGCTGTGCGGCATGGCCATGACCGAGAAGCAGGGCGGCTCCGACGTGCGCGCCAACACGACGCGCGCGACCCGCGCCGGCGACCACTACACGCTCATCGGCCACAAGTGGTTCTGCTCGGCGCCGATGTGCGACGTGTTCCTGGTGCTGGCGCAGGCCGACAAGGGGCTGTCGTGCTTCCTCGTGCCGCGCTGGCAGCCCGACGGCGTCAAGAACCGTATGCACCTCCAGCGCCTCAAGGACAAGCTCGGCAATCGCTCCAACGCGTCGAGCGAGGTCGAGTTCGACGGCGCCTACGCGCAGCTCGTCGGCGAAGAGGGGCGCGGCGTCCCGACGATCATCGAGATGGTCAGCCACACGCGGCTGGACTGCGTCATCGGCGCGGCGGCCGGAATGCGCTTCGGCGTGGCGCAAGCGATCCATCACGCGTCGCATCGCGCGACGTTCGGAAAGCGCCTCATCGACCACGCGCTCATGCAGAACGTGCTCTGCGATCTGGCAATCGAGTCCGAAGCCGCGACGGCAACGATGGCGCGCATCGCCCGCGCCTACGACGAGGGCCAATCGAACCCGAACGCGCGCCGCTTCGCGCGCCTGGCGACGGCGGTGTGCAAGTACTGGCTGTGCAAACGCGCCCCCGTGCACGCCGCCGAAGCGCTCGAGTGCTTCGGCGGCAACGGCTTCGTCGAAGAATCGATGATGCCGCGCCTCTATCGCGAAGCCCCGCTCAACGGAATCTGGGAAGGCTCCGGCAACGTGATCTGTCTCGACGTGCTCCGCGCCATGGCCAAGGACCCCGAATCGGTCCAGCTCTTCCTCGACGAGGTCGCCCTCGCCCGCGACCCCCGCATCGACAAGACCATCACCGAAATCCGCAGCGACCTCTCCGACCTCACCAACATCGAGTCTCGCGCCCGCCGCGTAGTCGAACGCATGGCCCTCGCCTTCCAGGCCTCCCTCCTCCTCCGCAACGCCCCCTCCGCCCTCTCCTCCGCCTTCATCACCTCCCGCATCGACCACGACCACGGCCTCGCCTTCGGCACCCTCCCCCCCGACATCGACACCGACACCATCCTCGAACGCGCCGCCGTCCACCGCTAACCGCGACGGCTACGCGACGGCTACGCGCCCTGGCACCACCTACCCGGGAATCGTCTGCTACGCTGAACAAGGTGTCGCGCCTCATCGCCCTCCTCGGTCTCGTGCTCAGCGGCTGCGCCGCGCACTACGAGGTGCGCGCCACGAAAGGCACGCACTTCGACGCGGTGATCGTCCCCGGCTGCCCGAGCGAAGAAGACGGCTCGCTCTCGCTCTGTCAGATGAGCCGCGCCGTGTGGGCGTCGATCTTGTGGCAGCGCGGCGTCGCCGGCGCCTTCATCACCTCGGGCGGAGCGGTGCACTCGCGCTACGTCGAGGCCGAGGCCATCGCCGCCGGCATGACCGCCCTCGGGGTCCCCGCCGAGCGCATCTGGATCGAGCCCAACGCCCTGCACACCGACGAGAACATGTACTACTCGCTCCAGATCGCCCGCGCGCTCGGCTTCCGGCGGCTCGCGGTCGCCTCGCAAAAGGGCCACGCCGCCTGGTCGTGCCGCATGCTCGAGGACTGGGGGCAGACCGCGTGCGGCGCCTTCAGCGTCGACTACGACGCCGTGCGCGCGGCCGGCGCCATGCCGCGCCTCAAAGCCGTGCGCACCGAGCCGGCGCGCACCTGGATCACGCTCGTCGACCGCGAGCGCGTCATCGCCGCCGCCACCGGACGCCATCGCCCGCCTTCGTTCCTGCTCTACCCGCACCTCGGATGGCTGCGACTCAACGGCGAACGCTGGACCCCGTACGACGTCGGCCCGCCGCGCCTGACCACCTGGGCCGACCGCCGCCGCTCCGCTGCCCGCTGAAGCGTCGCCGAACTGGCGCGCCGCGCCCGTCGCGTCCTAAGATGCGCGCGTGAGCCGCGACCCCTTCGCCTTTGCCAGCGTCAACGCGCGCACGGTCGCCGCCGCCGAGACCGCGCGCGCCGCGCTGGTCACGCGCCTGGGAATCAGCGACGCCGATCGCGCCGTCGTCGAAGCGTCGCCGGTGTGGCCGCTCTTGACCACCTACTGCATCGAATCGCCGCTCAACATCGACTGGTACGACGCCAAGATCTCCGCCTGGAAGAGCCGGCAGCGCGCCTTCCTCGGCGCCTGCGTCCTCGTCACCATCGCCGTCCTCTCGATCATGGTGCGCCGCGATCACGCGTCCGATCCGGCCATCGCGCAGATCGGCGCCGTCGTCGCCGCGCTGCTCGCCTGTTTGCGCATCCTGGCCGGCGCCTCCGACGTCAAAGCGCAGCTCGGCGGCTTCTGGCGCGCGCGCGCCGATCTGAAAGAGGCGTTCCTCAGCTTCGAGCAGAGCTGGCGCGGCCGCGTCGTCGCCGGCGGCAAGATCGCCGAAAACTTCGAGAACGCGCTGTGGCAGGAGATCACCAACGCGCGCCACGCGGTCCGCAGCGAACGCGACACCTACTTCGCCACCTTCGCCGCGCCCACCGACATGCTCAGCTCGGCGACGGGCGGCCTCGACGCAGTGCTCGGCCGCGCGCGCGAAGCCTCGCTCGCCCGCAACACGGCCGCCGCGGCGCGCAACCAGCCGGTCACCGACGCGCGCCGCCAGCTCGATACGGCGCACGCCGACCGCGCCGCGCAGCAGCGCCTCCTCGAAATCCTGGCCCACCGACCGGCCGCCATGACCGAGGAGACCTGGAAGCGCGCGCGCGACGAGGCCGAAACCGCCCACGCCCGCGCCGAGGCCGACGTGGC
This sequence comes from Myxococcales bacterium, assembly GCA_028287105.1. GTDB lineage: Bacteria > Myxococcota_A > Polyangia > Palsa-1104 > Palsa-1104 > JAQBQH01. The sequence continues at coordinate 1,744 of JAQBQH010000335.1, read as the reverse complement.
GCGCTACTCCGACCTCCTCAAGGCCGCCGCCAAGGCCTCGACGCTCAATCCGTCCTCGTAGCCGCGCTCGCGCGGCGCCGGCTGGCGGCCCTTCGCTGCCGCCCTATATGATCTGGATGTTCATGTCGCCCGCTGCGGTCCAGCGTCCGCTATGACAACGCCGGTGCGCCGGCTGCGCGGGCCCTTCACCGAGGAGCTGCTGCTCGGGCGCGAGTGGCTCGTCACCAACGGGCTCGGCGGCTACGCCTCGGGGACGCTCTGCGGCGCCGCCACCCGCCGCTACCACGGCCTCCTCGTCGCTGCGCTCCCCGCTCCGCTCGGCCGCAGCATGATGTTCAACCACCTGTCCGAGGTGCTGCGACTGCCGGACGGCACGCGCCTCGAGCTGGGCGCCGTCGAGCGCGCCGACCGCACACTCGAGATCCCCGGCGCCGCGCACCTCGAGGAATTCCGTCTCGAAGCGGGCCTGCCGGTGTGGCGCTATCGCTCGGGCGCGCACGCGATCGAAAAGCGCGTCTGGATGACCCATCGCGCCAACACCACCTACGTCAACTATCGCGTCGTCGACGGCGAGGGCACGCTGCGCCTCAAGCTGCATCCGGCCGTGCACTTTCGCGGACACGACGCCGCCGTCTCCGACCCGCTCGGCGGACCGTATCTGTTCCGCGCGGTCGACGACCGCTACGAGCTCTCGTCGGACGGCATCTTTCCGCCGCTGCACCTCCAGCTGCGCGGCCAGCGCTCCGCCTTCACGCTCGAGCAGCGGCCGCTCACGCACGTGCTCTATCGCATCGAGGAGCATCGCGGCTACGCCGCCGAGGGGCAGCTCTTTTCGCCCGGCTTCTTCCGCGTCGATCTCTCGCCGGGCGTCGAGGCCACGCTCATCGCGTCGACCGAGCCGTGGGAGCGGGTGCAGGCGCTGCCGCCCGAGGCCGCGCGCCGCGCCGAAGAGGAGCGACGCCAGAGCCTCGTCCGCCGCGCCGACCTCGACCCCGATGACGCGTTCGCCGCCGAGCTGACTCTCGCCGCCGACCAATTCATCATCACGCCCGCCGGCCGCGTCGAGGACGGGGCGCGCGCCCGCGCCATCGGCGACGAAGCCTGCACCGTCGTGGCCGGCTATCACTGGTTCACCGACTGGGGCCGCGACACCATGATCTCGCTGGAGGGCCTGTGCTTGCTGACCGAACGGCACCGCGAGGCGCGCTGGATCCTGCGCACCTTCGCCGGTTACGTCCGCAACGGGCTCATCCCGAATCTCTTTCCAGAAGGATCCTCCGACGGCCTTTATCACACCGCCGACGCCACGCTGTGGTTCTTCCATGCCCTGGACCGCTATCTGGCCTACTCGGGCGACTTCGGTTTTCTACGCGAGCTGATGCCGCTTCTGGAGAACATCATTCGCCAGCACGTGACCGGCACGCGTTTCGGCATCCGGGTCGATCCGCACGACGGCCTTCTGTCGCAAGGCGAGGAGGGTTACGCGCTGACCTGGATGGACGCCAAGTGCGGTGATTGGGTGGTGACGCCCCGGCGGGGAAAGGCCGTCGAGATCAACGCGCTCTGGTACAACGCCGTGTCGCTGATGGCGGGCTGGATGAAGGACCTGGAACGTCCCGCCGACGCCGACGAGCTGACGGCCCGGGCCAAGCAGGTCGATGCTTCGTTCAACGAACGGTTCTGGTTCAACGACGGCGGATACCTTTACGACGTGATCGACGGGCCAGACGCCAAACTCGATCCG
>JAQBQH010000326.1 GCA_028287105.1 Myxococcales bacterium | reverse complement strand
TGTCCGGCGGTAGGAAAACGGTAGGAAGCCGCCGACGCAAGCGCCTGATTTCCCCGCTGCGCGACCTCTGCAGCGCCGCCTGCGACCGCTCGCAGCGGCACGACCTCCGCCGCCGTCGGCGGGCGTTGCACCTTCAGCCTCGAACCTTCCTCGCTCCGCGTTGGAGCATCGGCGGCGTCCTTGCAAGAGAGTGGCGCCCATGAGTGAATCCGGGAGGCGGCGCCTCGCGTGCTCGCGGACACGAGCGGCGCAGGTGGCCGTGTCGATTCTCGTCGCGATCGTCGGCGCGGCGCGAGCCGCCGATCCAACCGCGAGCGGGAGCGAGGCGAAGGCGGCGTATGCGACCAAGCAGTGGGCGCGGTGCGCGTCAGCGTTTCAGGCGTTGGCCCGCCATGTGAGTGCGGGACGGAAACAGGACGCTTTCTACAACGCTGCTTGTTGCTATGCGCATGACGGACAACAGGGGCGCGCGTTCGCAATGCTCGATGCCGCGATCGCCGTCGGGTTCCGAGACATCGACGGGCTCGAGCGCGACTCCGATCTGGCCAACCTTCACGGGACCGCTCGGTGGAAGGCCACGCTCCGCGCGCTGCATACGCGCATCGCGGATTGGGAGAGGACGTTGAAGGCGCCCGAGTTGCGCCGCCAGTTGCTAGCGATGGTAGATGAGGACCAGGCAGCGCGCAATGCGTGGATCGCTGCGAGGCGCGACCAGCCGGAATGGCAAGCGCTGGCGGCGAAGCTAGCAGCGGTCGACGAGAAGAACACCGCAGCGTTGCGCGCCGCCATGGCGAGCTGGGGCTGGCCGGGCAAAGACGTCGTCGGAGAGGACGGTGCACATGCGGCTTGGCTGCTCGCACAGCACGCCGATCGCGACCTGACGCTACAGAAAGAGGCGCTGTCCAGGATGAAGCCGCTCGTCGACCGCGGCCTCGTGTCCGCGGCGAGCTATGCGTATCTGCTTGACCGGGTTGCCGTCGCTGAGCACCGTCCGCAACGGTATGGCACGCAGTTCGACGGATCCGAGCCGTTTCCCATCGAAGACGCCAGCCACGTCGACGCCCGTCGTCGCGCCGTCGGCTTGTCGACGCTCTCCGAGTACCGGAAACAGCTCCTCGAGATGTACGGACCGAACTGACCAGCGCCGTCACGCCGACTTCCAAGCGTTGTGCCAGAGTGTGTGCATGTCGACGATCCTAGCGGCGCTCGCGGTCCAGCAGGACGCTGCCCAGCGCGCGTACGGTGAGGGCGACTGGATCCGCGCCGCTCGTGCATGGCTGACGATCGCGACGACGGCGCCCGATCGGTTCGTGGCGAGTCGCGCATTTCATCAGGCGGCCCGTTGCCACGCGCATGCCCTCGACCTCGATCAGGCGTTCGCCGTCTTGGGTCGGGCGCTGTCAGCGCATCCGGTGCCCCTCGAGGATCTCGAGAACGATTCCGACCTCGTCACGTTGCGAACAGACGCGCGCTGGCCGTTGCTGATGACTCGGGCGGCCGACGCGTTCGCCGCGTGGGAAGCGACGATCGGCCAACCGGCGCTACGACGTGAGCTGTTGCGCCTGCGAGACGAGGATCAAGCGGTACGCGGGAAACAGCCGCCGCCAAGGGAGGGCCTCTCGACGGTAGATCGGCGGACGGCGACGCGGCTTCGAGAGATCATCGCTGCCCATGGCTGGCCGGGGATCAGCCTCGTCGGGCACGACGGGGGTGCCGCCGCATGGCTGATCGCGCAACACGCGACGCACGATCCCGACTTCCAAGAGAACTGCCTTGCTGCGCTGCGGGAAGCGGCGGCGCGAGGTGAAGCGGAGCCACGACAGGTCGCTTTTCTCGAGGACCGACTTGCTGTACTTGCAGGCAGGCCGCAGCGCTATGGGACGCAATTCACTCCTGCAAACGAGCCATACCCGATCGAGGATGTGGAGGACGTCGACGACCGTCGTCACGCCGTCGGGCTGGTCTCGCTGGCGACCTATGCGGAGCAGGTCCGCAAGTGGTTCAGCGATTGAGCGCTGAACTGTCGTCGTCCGGCACGTAATACGGCGGCGAAGACACGTTCCAATCCCTTGCGACGAACGCCTGATGCGCGGCAGAGGCTCGATAGGCACGCATGGAGATCGCGTCATCGCCGACCGGGGACGAAGCGTCGTCTCCGGCGAGGAAGCGGGCCATCGGCGCCAGCATTGGAATGCTGACGAGGAACTCCAGACCGGAAATGGTCACACGACCAAGTCCGTAGACCTCGCATTGCTCGTCGTCGATGTTGCCGATCCAGAAGTCGACATCTAGCGACAGCGTTCCAGGTCTGTAGTTGACCGACAACCCGCGGAGCACACCATCGTGGAAGCCGTTCGGAAGTAGACGCTCGACGCTCTCCATCCTCATGCCCTTTCCCTTGGGCCATCTGAGATATGGCCGTTAGTCAGGACCGTTGTATGAGCCGCCTACGACATTGCCTGATTGAAGATCGAGAGTGAACTCGTTCCAACAGTCGTCGACGGGATTCCACGCCTCGCCTCGAAGGTGAGAGTCACCGATCCGCACGTTCCGAACGCCATCCCACGAGAGCCGACGAGATCGCCAGATCATTCCTGATGCGCCGAGCGCCTCGAACCAGAGTCCGTTGCCAATGATGAGTTGATGACGGTCCTGGTCCAGGATGACGATCTCGATCTGCGCGCCGAAGGAAGTAACGAGTGCGCGCGACTCGGGATCGA
>JAQBQH010000292.1 GCA_028287105.1 Myxococcales bacterium | reverse complement strand
CGGATCGCGAGCCTTCCCGTCCCATCCAGCGCCCGTCAGGAGCGTGCGCGGATCGTCTACGACCCGCCCCGATCAAGCACCAGCCCGTTCGAGAGCAGCCCTCGTCATGGCCGCCCGAAAGGCTCCTTGCTCACGCCGAACCGAACCGAACCGAACCCAACCCAACCCAACACGCACCCCCACCTTGCCGTTACACTCCGCCCATGCCGCACCCTTCCCCGCCCCCCGCCCTCGACGTCTCCACCCTCGACAAATGGTACGGCGACCTCCACGCCGTCACCGACCTCTCCGTCTCCGTCGCCCCTGGCGAGATCCTCGGCCTCGTCGGCCCCAACGGCGCCGGCAAGACCACCGCCCTCCGCTGCCTCGGCGGCATCCTCCCCCCCACCAACGGCACCATCCGCGTCGGCGGCCACGATCTGGCCCGTGCCCCCGTCGCCGCCAAGTCCCATCTCGCCTTCCTACCCGACGAGCCGCGCCTCTTCGACTATCTCTCCGTCTGGGAGCACCTCAACCTCGTCGCCCGCCTGTACCAGGTCGCCGACTGGACCACGCGCGGCGCCGCGCTCCTCGATGAGCTCGAGCTCACCAGCAAGCGCGACGCGCTACCCGGCGAGCTGTCGCGCGGCATGAAGCAGAAGCTCACCGTCGCCTGCGGCTTTCTTCACGACCCCGCGCTCATCCTCCTCGACGAGCCGCTCACCGGCCTCGACCCGCTCGCCATCCGCAAGATGAAACAGTCGCTGAAGCAGCGCGCCCAGGCCGGCGCCGCCATCGTGCTCTCGTCGCACCTCTTGCCGCTCGTCGAAGAGCTGTGCGCGCGCGTGCTCGTGATCGCGCGCGGCCAGCTCCTCGCCCTCGGCACCCTCGACGAGATCCGCACCCAATTGGTCGCCGCCAGCGACGGCCCCGCCGGCCTGTCGCTCGAAGAGCTCTTCATTCGCATCACCGACGAGCCGAAGGCGAAGGCGAACGCGTGAGCTTTCGCGACGCCGCCACCTTCTTGGTCGTCACGAGCTTCCGCAACCGCGTGCGCGCGCAGTGGCGGCGGTTGCGCCAGCCGAAGTATCTCGTCTTCACGATCATCGGGCTGCTCTACTTCTGGCGCGCGCTGTTCCACGACGCCTTCACGGGCCCCGCGACAGCGCCCTCAGCGACGGCAACCGGCGTCGTCGAGGCCGCGCTCGGCGCGATGGCGCTCCTGGCCATCTGCGCCGCCTGGCTGTTCGGCGGCGACAAGGCGGCGCTCCGCTTCAGCGAGCCCGAGGTCGTCTTCTTGTTCACGGCGCCGGTCGGACGCCGCGCCCTCATTCACTTCAGGCTGATCCGCTCGCTCCTCAACGCGCTCCTGAGCGCGATGGTCGTCACGCTGTTTCGTGCGCGCTCGATCGCGCACGTGCCGTTTTTCCTCGTCGGCGCGTGGCTCGCCCTCGGTACGCTCTACCTGCACCTGACCGCCGCGACGCTGACGCGCGCCAGTTTGGCGGAGCACGGCGTCGCCGGTTGGCGCCGCCGGCTCTTGACGCTGGGCGTGATCGTCGCCGTCCTCGCCGCCGCCTGGCACACCGCGCGCTCGCTGCCACCAGTGCCGCCCCTCGGGGACCCCGACGAGCTCCGCCGCTGGGCGGTCACGCTCGTGCACGGCGCGCCGCTCCGCTGGGTGCTGTTTCCAATCATTGCGCCGCTGCGCGTCGCCTTCGCCGGCGACGGACCCGCCTTTTTGCGTGCGCTGCCTCCGGCCGTCGTGGTGCTCGCCGCGCACTACGTGTGGGCTTCGTCGTCGACGGTCGCGTTCGAGGAGGCGGCCGACGAGGCCTCGCAGAAGCGCGGGCGTCGTCTCGAGACGCGCCGCGGCGGACGACTCGTCGTTCGTCGCGTCCGCCCGCTGTTCACGCTGTCTCCGTCGGGGCCGCGCTGGGTCGCGATCACGTGGAAGAACCTCCTGGCCGGCACGCGCGTCCTCCCCCTGCGCCTGCTCCTCATCCTCGGCATCTTCGTGCTCGCCGGCGCGGCGCCCATCGCGGCGCTCGCCGGCGGCGGCAGCGGCCGCGCATTCGTCGTCGCCGCGAGCCTGTGCGCGATGATAGCGGCGCTGCTCGCGCTGCTCGGCCCGCAGACGGTCCGCTCCGATCTGCGCATGGATCTTCCCAACATGGACCTCTTACGCTCGTATCCGCTCAGCGGACGCGAAGTGGTCACCGCGGCCATCGCGGCACCGGCGCTCAGCCTCGTCGCCATCGAGCTCTTTTTCCTGCTGCTCGCGGTGTCGCTCTCCCTCGGCGGCCACGAGCTCTTGCCGCTCGGCCTCGGGCTCGAGCTCGCCGCGGCCGTCGTCGCCAGCCTGCTCCTCGCTGCCGTCTCCATCAACGGCCTCGTCCTACGCAACGCGATCGTGCTCTACCTGCCCGGCTGGGTCCCCGCCGACAACGCCAGCTCCCGTGGGCCGGAGGCGATCGGGCAGCGCGTCCTCGTGCTGGCCGGCACGCTCGTCTTGATCCTCGTCGGTCTCGCGCCGCCCGCGATCATCGGCGCGCTCGCCGCCTGGGCGCTCTTCCTCGCGATCGGTCCCGCGGCGCTCGTCGTCGGCGCGCTCTGCGGCGCCGCCGTGTTCGCGGTCGAAGTTCACTTCGCGCTCGTAGCGCTCGGCCGCGCGTTCGATCGCTTCGACCTCGGCGCGACGTGACGACGCCGCGCTACTTCAGATGCTTGAGCAGCTCTTCGTGCGGCCGCGCGATCAGCTCGCGCGCCAGCAGCATCCCCGTCGGCGTGACGTGCTCTGCTGCGAAGAGCGCCGCCTCGACGTCCCCCTGCGGCCCGCTGATCACGAAGTAGGCCTTGCCGCCCAGCCCATCCGCGAGCCGCAGCTCTGCCAGCTCGACCGCCGCCGCCTTGCACGCCGCGTCTGCCGCGTGCAGCGCCGACGCGACGCTGAAGGTCTCGAAGATCCCCACCGCATCGTCGACCGCCGGCGACGGCGCGTGCCGCCGCAGCGCCGCCAGCAGCGCCTCGGCCGCCTGCGGCAGCGTCAGCCGATCGACCAGCGTCGCGCCCGCCGTCTCGATCGCGCACGCCATCGCCTCGTCGACGTCGGCCACCTCGCCCGAGACCAGCGTGACGTGCTTGCCCGACGAGACCGGCCGCGACAGCACCAGCTCGACGGGCGCCTTCTTGACCATGGCGTCGGCCACGACGAGGCCGCGCGCGACGCTCGTCGTCTCGATGAGCCCCAACGCCGGGCCGGCGACATCTGCGCCCTGCCCTTCGCGACGGTGAAACGGCCCTTGCACCGCGGCGATTAGCCTTCGAGCTTGAAGAGGCGGACCTTGTCGGCGCCGAACTCCACGGCGTCCGTCTCGATCCCCTCGGGGCGGCGACCTTGCGTCTTGACGCCTTCCCAGGTGGCGGCGTCGACGAGGTTCGAGACGCCGCGGCGGGTCGCCAGCGCGCACATGCGGAAGGCCTGATTCACCGGCTGACCGAGGACGTCGTAGAAGCGCAGCTTGTCGGTGCCCAGCTCTCCGGCCAGCACGGTCCCCGACGCGGCGCCGACCGCGTAGTCGAGCACCGGCAGCTTGCGCGTCACGTTCTCGTCGAGGAACTTCTGCCGCGTCGACACCGCCTCGTTGAGCGCCTCGAGCGCATGCAGCCGATGATCGCCGCCGATGAAGGCGCCCAGTACGCCGTCGCCGATGAACTTGACGATGCGGCCGTGGTGCCCCTCGATGATGCCGCCGAGGTGCTCGTAGAAGCGACCGAGCGCCAGCCCCAGCTCGACCGGGCCCAGCTGCTGCGCCAGCGGCGAGAAGTCACGCACGTCGGCCAGCACGATCGTCGCGTCCACTTCCTGCAAAAACAGCGTGCCCATGTAAGCCCCCTACACGAAGCGGAAGTGGTCTTTGAGCGTGCAGCGCCGCTCGCGCGTAAAGCTGATCGCGGTCGTCAGACCTTCGCCCGTCGGCGACGCGATCGTGAACGACGTGTAGCCCTCGCCGCGATAGCCGAGCCCATTCAGGTTGGGCCCGTTCTTGACGAAGATCGACGTGTTGATCGTCTTGGCCATCGCGCTCAGCGCGTCGATGTTGGTGCCGTACATGACCGCCGTGTGCCCGAAGCCATGCTCGACGCGCTTGGCGCCGGCGATGGCCGCCGCCACATCGGGATAGCGCACGATGCCGATGACCGGCATCAAGAGCTCGTGCTGCACGAACGGATGCTCCTCGGGAACTTCGCAGATGGCGAGCCGCACGTCGTCGCCGACATGCACGCCTATCTGCTTCAAGATGACGTTGGCGTTCTTGCCGACGAACTTCTTGTTGGTGTGATCGCCGTCGAGAACGACGCCCTCGAGCTGCCGCACCTGCTTGTCGTTCATGAGGTAGCAGCCCTCGCGTACGAGCAGCTCCTTCAGCCGATCGCAGATCGACGACACCGCCAGCACTTCCTTCTCGGCGGTGCAGATGATGTTGTTGTCGATCGACGCGCCCTCGATGATGCCCTTGGCCGCGATGTCGAGGTGCGCCGTCTCGTCGACGACCGCGGGCGGATTGCCCGGCCCGGCCGCGATGGCGCGCTTGCCCGAGTTCATCGCCTCTTTGACGACGCCCGGCCCGCCGGTGACGGCGAGGATGCGAATGAGCGGATGGCGCATCAGCGCCTGCGCCGACTCGATCGTCGGCTCGGCGATCGAGCAGAGCAGATTCTCCGGCCCGCCCGCGCCGACGATCGCTTCGTTGAGCAGATGCACCAGCCACGCGCACACGCGCCACGCCGACGGGTGCGTGTTGAACACCACCGCGTTGCCGCCGGCCAGCATGCCGATGCCGTTGCACACGATGGTCTCGGTCGGATTGGTCGTCGGCGTGATGGCGCCGAACACGCCGTACGGCGCGCGCTCGGTGATCATGAGGCCGTAGTCGCCCGAGTAGGTGATCGGCCGCAGGATCTCGGTGCCCGGCGTCTTGGTCGCGACGAGCGTGTTCTTCTTGATCTTGTCGTCGAACCGCCCGAGCCCGGTCTCGACGAGCGCGTACTCCGACAGCTCGCGCACGTGCGCCATCGTGGTGGCGCGCATCGCCTCGATCATCTTGTTGCGCGTCTCGATCGAGACGCGGTCGTACTGCTCGAACGCCTTGCGCGCCGCCTTGGCCGCCGAATCGACATCCGGGAAGATGCCGCGCCGCGCCGCCGGCACGCGGATGTTCTTGTGCCGCATCTCGTCGGGCCGCGGCTGTCCGTAGGCGGGCGCCTTGGGCAGCGGCATCGTTTTGATCACGGCCCGCTCGATCGCCTCGAGCGGGGACGACGGCAGATCGGCATTGCCGAGCCGCGCCATCACCTTCTCGACGATCTCCTGGATGCGCTTCTCGTCGAGGTTCTGCATTTATCGGCTGACGTCCTTCTGGTAGCGCGCTTCGCCGTCGATCTCGATCTCGTCGATGATGGCCATGATCGTCGCGTCGACCGGACGATCCTTGGTGACCTTGGTCTGGCGCGCCGACGAGCCCGAGGCGTAGAGCACCACCTCGCCCACGCCGGCGCCCACGGCGTCGACGGCGACGACGGTCGCGCCCGTAGGCTTACCGTCGGCGTCGCACGCCTTGACGAGGAGGAGCTTGAGCCCCGCGAGCTCGTCCTCCTTGCGGGTCGAGACCACCGTCCCGACCACCTTCCCCATGATCACTGTGGCACCAGGGCCCGCTCGAAGAACGGCTTAACCGTTCGACGCCTTCTTGCCGCCGCCGCCACCACCGCCCGACGACGACGACTCGCCGCCGCCTTCGGAACGACCGAGCGGCAACACCAGGTCGAGGTTCGCGTGCGGACGCGGAATCACGTGCACCGACACCAGCTCACCGACGCGCTCGGCCGCGCGCTGCCCCGCTTCGGTCGCCGCCTTGACCGCCGCGACGTCGCCGCGAACGATGGCGGTCACGAACCCGCCGCCGATGCGCTCGTAGCCGACCAGCTCGACGCGCGCCGCCTTGACCATCGCGTCGGCCGCTTCGACCATGCCAACGAAACCCTTCGTCTCGATCATTCCGAGTGCATCAGCCATCTATGTTGTCTCCAAATGAGCCATTAGCCGTTAGCGCTCAACCGTTAGCCTCTCGCTCCGAGCCCTTAGCGAAAGGCTAACGGCTAATGGCTAACAGCTGTAGTTCAACTATTTATCGACGAATTTTTCCGGCATCTTGCCGCTGATGCTTTCGATCGCTGCGATCGCCGCTTGAGACGCGGCGTCGATCTCCGCCTCGTCCCCCGACATGTACAAGCGGCCGAATGCGCCGTACGGCGTCAGCGAGACCAACGAAACGTCCGCCGCCTTCTCCGCCTCGTTCGCCGCGAACGCGACGTATCCCGCCGGCTCGGTCTCGAGGATGAAGAGCGACTGACCGGGCAAAATCATCATGCCCTGCGAGTTGCGATTGATGATCTGCGCCTGATACGGTTCGATGGCGCGGATGATCTGGTTGGTCAACACCTTGGGCTTCAGGCGATCCGACTCCGCCAGCTTCATGAAGTCGAGGATGGCGCTGCCGGCGTTGCGCACTTCGCCCTGGTCGGGATCGTGAACCTCGAGCAGACCGTAGGCGCGCTCGACCACCTGCAGCGCCGGCACCACCGAGGTCGACTTGAGCGCCACGTCGGTGACGCGGTTGATGGCGATGCCGGGCGCGATCTCCACGAACAGCGACGCCATGCCCGGCAGCGGCAAGAAGCCGCGAGCGGTCTTACCCATGAAGCTCGCCAGCTGCGGCTGCAGCGCGTCGAGGAAGGTGTACGTGCGGAGCGTGGTCGCCATGAGTTGGCGCAAGTTACCAAACGAGCGGGTAGCGATCAATAGATGATGGCTGCTCGCGTGCGTGAGCTCGTCGGCCGCCGCTGGCCCGCGCTCGTCGTCGTCCTGGCAATCGCCTGGCAATATCGCGCGCCGCTCGTCGGTCGCGTCTGGCACTTCGAGGACATCGCCGCCTACTTCGTGCCGCTCTACGCCGCCGCCGCGCGCTCGATGCACTTCGGCCAATTTCCCGTCTGGGACCTCGGCGCCTGGTCCGGTCAGCCGCTCGTCGGCGATCCGCAGCTCGGGCTCTTCTATCCGCCCAACTGGCTGTGGATGCTGATCAAACCGGTGCGCCTCTACGCCTGGCTGCAGCTCTTCCACGTCGCCGTCGGCGCCGGCGGCATGTGGGCCCTGGCGCGCGCGCGCGGCCGCTCGAACGCCGCCGCCGCCGTCGCCGCGCTGAGCCTGGCGCTCGGCGCCTTCAACGTCCTCGAGCTGCGCCACGCCATGTTCGTCGCCTCGACCGCCTGGGTCCCGTGGATCCTCTGCGGCCTCGAGCGCTACGCCGCGCGCCGCCGCGTCGACGACGCGCTCTTCGTCGGCCTCGCCGGCGCGCTCGCCATCCTGGCCGGCGGCTGGTCGATGCTCCTGTGGGGCGCGGCGGTGATCGCCATCTACGCCGTCGCGGTCACCACGCGCGCGGCCGATCGCTCGCGTCTCGTCGTCGGACTGGCGCTGGCGGCGCTGCTCGCCTTCGCGCTGGCCGCGGTGCAGCTCGCGCCCGCGCTGTCTCACGCGGCCCAATCGCCGCGCGCGCTCGGCGCCACATGGTCGTTCGCGTCGAGCTACGGCTGGCCCTCGTGGCGTTACGTGCTGACCCTCTTCGTCCCGACGCTCTACGGTGACGACGCGCGCGGCACCTACTCAGGCGCGCCCGATCAATGGGAGCTGTGCGGCTACTCGAGCGGCGCCGTCGCCGGGCTCCTCGCGCTCGCCTCGCTGTTCGGCCGCCCGCGTCGCGGCGAGCGGGTGGCGCTCCTCGTCGCCGTGCTGCTCGCCTGCGATCTCGCGCGCGGCGCCGGCGGCGCGCTCCATCCGCTCCTCTTCAAGCTGCCGCTCTTCTCGTCGCTGCGCTGCCCCGCGCGGGCGCTCTACGTCTGGACCCTCGCCGCGCCCATCCTCGCCGCCGACGGCCTCGACACGCTCGTCGGCGACAGCACGATGCGCGCCCGCTGGCTCGCGCCGCTGGCCGTCGTCGCCATCGTCCTCGAGCTCACCATCACCTTCCGCGCCGAGAACCCCTCGACCACCTTCGCCGCCGCCGAGGCGCGCCCCGCCGCCATCGACTGGCTGCGCGGAAACGCCGCGCCGGGCCGCGCCACCAACGACGTCCATCTCGGCAACGCCATGCACAACTTCGGGCTGCGCTGGCGCGTCGAGAGCGCCGGCGGCTACCACTCGCTCCCGATCTGGCGCTACCTCCACCTCCTGTGGATTGCCAACCACGGCGCGCCCTACCCGCACGCGCAGCTCGACAACGATCTCACCGGGCAGGGGCTGTGGCGCTTCGAATCGCCGATCGTCGACCTTCTGAGCGTCTCGTACGTGGTTGCGCCGCGCGATCGCCCCATCGCCGCGCCCGGCTTTCTGCGCGTCTTCGCCGGCGACGACGGCATCGACGTCTGGCACAACGTCGACGCCTATCCGCGCGCCTTCGTCGTCTACCGCGCCCAGCGTGTCGACGGCGAAGCGGCGGCGGCTCGCGCCGTGGCCGAGCGCAGCTGGAAGCCGTCGCGCGTCGCCATCGTCGAGGAAGCGGTCGATCTGCCGGCGCCCGACGGCAGCCCGTCGCCGCTCGCCACCACGCCGGTGCGCTTCGTCCGCGAAGGGCCGACGACGCTCACGCTCGAGGTGCCGCTGGAGCGCCCGGGGATGCTCATCATCACCGAGCCGTGGTACCCGGGATGGCGCGTCACCGTCGACGGTAAGCCGGCCACGCTGCATCGCGTCGACTACGCGCTGCGCGGCGTGCGCCTCGACGCCGGCACCCACGAGGTCGACTTCGAGATCACCTCGATGCCGCTCCGCGCCGGCGCAGTGGTGACGATGCTCGCGCTCCTCGTGGCCGGCGCCGTCAACGGCTGGGACGCGCGCCGCCGTCGCCGCCGGCGATCGTGATACGATTCCGCCCGTGCTCTCGACCGTCGCCGCCGCCGGTGCGGACCACACTACGCCGGCCGCCGCCATCGCCGCCGCCGAGCCCGGCACCCGCATCGTCGTGCGCCCCGGTACTTACGACGGCGACCTGCGGCTCGATCGTCCGGTCACGCTCGTCGGCGAAGGTGGCCGCGACGCCGTCGTCATTCGCGGCGCCGTCACCGTCGTCGCCGACGTAGAGCTGCGCGGCCTGACCATCGCCGGCGCCTCCGGCCACGGCCTCTCGGTGCGCGGCCGCAAGATCGACCCGCTCGTGGTCGACTGCGCCATTCGCGACGGCGCCCAGATCGGCGTCTACATCTCGGCGGGCGCGCTCGGGCGCTTCGAGCGCTGCGACGTCAGCGGCAACGGCTGGTCCAACGTCGAAGTGCGGGACGCCGAGACCGCGCCCATCTTCTGCCACTGTCGCGTCACCGACGGCAGACGCGGCGGCATCTACGTCCACTCGTCGGCAGGCGGACGCTTCGACGAGTGCGACGTCGGCGGCCACGCGCTCGCCAACCTGTTCCTGCAGAGCCGCGCCGACCCGCTCTTCAGCCGCTGCCGATTCCACGACGGCAAGGAGGGCGGCATGATGTCGCTCGAGGGCGGCGCCGGCATCCTCGAAGACTGCGAGCTGTGGGGCAACACGCTCTCGGCGGTCGAGCTGCGCGAGGGCGCCACCACGATCCTCCGTCGCTGCGTCGTGCGCAACGGCCGCGGCAACGGCCTCTTCGCCCACTCCGATGCGCGCGGCGAATTGGATGGCTGCACCATCATGCTGCAGGGCCGCGCCGGCGCGCTCATCCAATCGACCGCCGCGCCGGTGCTGCGCGGCTGCGTCATCCGCGACAACCGCGAGTCGGGCGTCGTCGTCGAGCGCGGCGGCGGCGGCACCTTCATCGACTGCGTCGTGCGCGACCACGCCAAGGCGGGCATCGAGGTGCGCGACCTCTCCGATCCGCTGCTGCAGCGCTGCCGCATCGACGGCAGCTCCGCGGCCGGCATCGAGTGCGAAGAGGGCGGCAAGGGGCGCTTCGAGGACTGCACCGTCGTGCGCGCGGGCGCGGCCGGGGTCGCCGTCGGGAAGGGTGCCGCCCCGGTTCTCGTACGCTGCAACGTGGAGGCTGCGCTGGTCGGGCTCTCGGTCGCCCACGGCGGCGGCGCCACCGTCGACGATTGCACCGTCGTCGGCCGGGCCGTCGCGGGCGCCAGCTTGCGCGGCCACACCAACGTCATTTTCGAGCGGTCGCGCCTTCGCGGCGGCCGCTTCGGCATCTACAGCGACGAACCAGGGGGATACATCGTGGAACAGTGCGTGGTCGACGTCAGCTCGAACGAGGTGGCCGCATGAAGCCGCGCGCGCTGCTCCTATTAATGATGATGCTGCTCCT
>JAQBQH010000262.1 GCA_028287105.1 Myxococcales bacterium | reverse complement strand
TTCGCAATGCGTCGTACACGAGCGCCGTCTCGAGCTTCGTCAACGGCAGCACGCGACCGTCGACGCACATGGCACGCAGCTTCGGCGCAAGGGTGCTCGCGCTTGCGACGTGCTTCGAGCGGATCGGGGTGGCGCGACGCCGTGTCGGCTCTCCGTCGACAACGACGCGTTCACTTCCGGCAACGCGCGCTGCTGCTTCGTCCATCGCTCGCAGTCGCGATTCCCAACTCTGGACTGACGACATTCGACCTCCCGTCGTGAAGTGCGGCCGAACGCGGCGCGGCCGGTTGCCCCGGGACCGTCGCGCCGCGCTCGACCCGTTCGCTACTCGACGTCCCGCTGAGTCGTGATCGTCTCGACGAGCGCACTCTCGCGGGACGGTTGCGCAGGGCCGCCGTCCACCCCGTGGCATGCAACGTGCTCGACGACCCGCGCGAGTCCCTCGTGCCGCGCCGGCCCGCGCGCGGCGGCGCGACGTGGTCGTTGTTCAGCGGCACCGCAATGCGCTTGATGCCCGCGCCATCGAGGTACTCGCGAAAAATTCGCCGCACGATCTCGGCTTCGGCCTCGTTGACGACGGCAACGGTGTATACGCGAGCGGACGAGTCAGCTTCGCGCTTCAGCTCGTAGCCGAAGCAGCGCCCTCCGGCGATGCGACCGGCGCGGACGCGCGCGCGCAACGCCTCGCGGACGCGGCCTCGGATGGCCTCCAGCTCCATCTGGTGGCCGGTGCCCTTGATGAACGTCATCGCTGCGTCGATGGCGTTCGCGATCGGCGCCGTGGCTCGACGCGCTGGGCGTTTCGGGATCATCCCGCGCGCAGCTCCTGCGAGAAGGCGGGGCTGTAGCTGGTGGCGTAGGTCTGCATGTGATGCTCGGCCTCGGCGACGACGACGCAGTCGACCATGACGCCGGGGATCTGCACGGCGCGCGGATGCAGCGTGCCGGCGGCGGCGAGCCGCTCGACCTGCACCATGACGATGCCGCCCGAGTTGCGTACCGCCATGGCCATCGACAGCGCGTCGAGCGTGAGCGCTTCGCGCTCCATGGTGACGTTGCCGTTGAGGTCGGCGGTGGTGCCGCGCAAGAGGGCGACGTGGATGGGGAAGGCTTTGTAGAAGAGCCACTCCTCACCGTCGATCTCCATGACGCGGACCAGGTCTTCCGTCGCTGATGCGTTGATCTTGCCGCCCTCGACGCGCGGGTCGACGAAGGTGTGCAGCCCGATCTTGGTGATGACCCCGGGCTTGCGCGCCGCGATGTCGCGATAGAGATGCGAGATGCAGCCTTGCGGCAGGTTGTAGCCTTCGAGCTTGTCCTCGAGCGCCAGCTTGCCGACCTTGGGGATGAGGCCCCAGTGGCCGCCGACGACGCGCTTGAGCAGCCCTTCGTGGGCGATGCGATTGAGGCCGCGGGTCTTGCCGTCGCCCTGGCCGGCCGCGAACAAGAGCGTCAGGACGCGCGGGGCGCCGGTCTAGAGGAAGCGCCGCTCGAGCCCGGCCAGGAGCTCGTCGGGCGTGCCGATGCCGACGCAGCCGGAGGTGGCGATCGTATCGCCGTCGCGTACGAGCGCGAGCGCGTCCTCACAGGATACGACCTTGTTTCTCATGCGCTGTGAAGCTTGGCACCCGCCCACGAAGTTTCCAAGTGACTTGGCCTTACATGGCCCGCCGCCGCTCGACCGCGGCTGTGCGCGAGCGAGCGCAGTCCTACCTGACGTAGCTCGACAAGTCCCCCGCGAGCCTGGTCGCCTGCGGTGAAGAGCCGTTGCGTGCGGCTGCGGCCGCCGTGACGCGCCCGACAATCCGCGAGGCATTGCGCCCCGCCCACAGTGTCGGCACGACCCGGGGGTTCTGTCGCCGCTGCCGCCCAATGCAGTGTTCAGTCTGCAGTTCGGCTTTAACTCAGTAGGTTTGGCGCGCCCACCCGCCGCGACGGCCGAGGCTCGACAGTTGCACCGAACCGGCGCGTCGATCGCGAAAGGATCGTGCGTGGCAACCACCAAATCGCTCGGAACGTTCACGACCTGCCTGGCCGCGGCGCTTCTCGCCAGCAGCGGTGCACACGCCGCCACGCCGAGCGCGCTGTACTACGGCGGTCCGGTCACGGAAAACGCGAAGGTCTACGTCGTCTGGTGGGGGGACCCGGCGAAGATCAACCCGGTGATCACCGTTGCCAAAGGTGGCATCGCGGACTTCTATGCCGGCGTCTTGAACAGCAGTTACATGGATTGGTTGAACGTGTACAACACCACAAGCAACGCGCAGGCGGGCTCGCACAACGGCATGGCCGGCACGGGCCAGCGCATCGGCCGCGGAAACTATGCCGGCACGCTGACGCTGGCGAATGTTCCGACTGGAAACGTGACCGACGCGCAGGTTCAGTCGACGATCGACCAGGCGCTGGACGCCGGCACGCTGCCGCCGCCCGACGACAATACGCTCTACGCGATCTATTTCCCGAAGGCCGTGAGCATCAGCCTGGATGGGACGACGAGCTGCCACGGGTTTGGCGCGTACCACAACTTCATCATGGAGTCGCAGCGTCACGCCGTGTACTACGCCGTCATGCCGGACTGCGGCGGCTCGTTCAGCTCGATCACGTCGGTGAGCTCGCACGAGCTGATGGAAGCGATCAGCGACACCGTGCCGACGGCGGGAAACATGCCGGATTATCCGCAGGCGTGGAACGATTCGATGGGAAGCGAGATCGGCGACCTGTGCGAGGGCCCGACCTCGGCCGCGCCGGTGATGACGGCGTTCGGAACCTTCACGGTCCAGAAGATGTGGGACGAGCGGTCGAAGTCGTGCACGGCGTTCAGCTCGGACGCGAATGACTTCAACGTCGCCATCTCGCCCAATGCTGCAAGCGTGCCGCTGAATGGGACGATGACGTTCATGATCCAGACCGCGACGTCGGCCGGGTCGCCGCAGATGTTGTCGCTGTCGGCGAATGCGCCGACAGGCGTGAGCGCGACCGTGAGCCCGACGATGGTCATGTCCGGCGGCACGGCGACGCTGACGGTGACGGCGACCAATCCGTCGGCGCAGACCGGCCTGCAGGTGGTCGTGCGTGCCGACGCCGGCGCCGGCAGCACGGTGCAGACGCATACGGCGGCGCTGCTCCTGAAGACGACCTCTGCGCCGGTCGATCTCGGCGCCCCCGCGATGGACCTCGGGGTCGGCGCCGCCGATCTCGCGACGCCGCCAGCAGGCGAGGGCACGCCGGGCGATGACCTGGCCGTCGGCGGTGGCGTGGGCGGCGGAGGAGCGCAGCCCGGCACGTCGAAGGGCTGCGGCTGCGTCATCGGCGCCGCCGCGGGCCCGAGCGCCTCGCCGCTCGCGGCGCTCGTCATGCTCGCGCTCGTCGCCCTGGCGTCACGTCGCCGCGCGCGCAGGCGCCGTCGCTGATCCGCCGTTTCGCGTCGCCCTAAGCGCGCCGCGTCGGGCGTGACGAGGCCGCACCGTTCTCGCGCCGTGAGTCCAGATGTCGCCGGCTCCTTCGTAATCATCACTATTGGTAACAGCGAGTACGGAAACGTGAGCCGATGATCGGCTACATTCCTGCCACCGATCCGTGGGGGCTCAGGGATCAATGATGCTCGTCTGTGTGGCGTTCGCCGCGTGCGCGACTGCCACGCCGGCGACCTCGAGCGCGCCGTTGGCACCGACGGCCGCAGCGAGCGACGACCGCGCCCGCGGCGACGACACCGCGGCTCGCTGGAAGCAGCGTCCCGAGGGCGCCGGCTGCCAGGACGCCCTCGCCGCGCTGGCGCGCGCCGATCTCGGCGCCTTTCGCCTGGGCACCTGCGGCCGCATCGACGCCGAACGCGCGTTCGGCTCGAGCGGCGATCAGCCGAGCCGCTTCGAGCAGTTCGGCGAATACCGCGTCTACACGGCCGGCGGCAACAGCATCCTCGTCTGGTTCCTCGCCGACAACATCCGCGTGATTCAGTTGCTCTATCCGAAGCTGCCGCAGCCGATCGCCACCGTGCTCGGCCCGCCCGACGCCAAAGCGCCGAGCCGGCTCTCCAGCGCCTGGGAGCAGTGGATCTACGCGCGCCGCGGGATCGCGACCCACGTCAAGCAGGCGACGGGGGAGGTGGTCACGCTGTTCGCGTTCCAGCCGACGAGCGTCGCCGCGTTTCTCGAGACCGACATCGCGCACGTGTCGAAGAGCGAAGCTCCGATCGAAGAATTGAAGTGAGTGAAGTGGTGCGGGAGGATCCGATGTCGATCGACAAAGATGGCCACGCCGAACCGGGTCCGAAGCTCGCACCCGACGAACAGACGGTCGCTGCGAAATCGTCGGTGCTGACCGATATCCCCGCGGTGATCCCCGCCGATTTGCGCGTCGACGTCGGCGCCGGCACCGAGCGGCCGCCGCGCTCCCGCACGCTCACGCCGACGCCGCCACCCAGCGCCGACGACAGCGGCGGCTCAGAAGTGCAATCGATCGACGTCGCCCCCGGCACGCGCATCGGCCAGTACGAGGTCATCCGCGAGCTGGGCTCGGGCGGCATGGGCACGGTCTATCTCGCGCGCGATTTGCGTCTCGGCCGGCGCGTCGCCATCAAGTTCCTGCAGTCGAAGAACCAGGACATGACCCGCCGCTTCATCCTCGAAGCGCGCGCCACCGCCACGTGCAGCCACGAGAACATCGTCATCATCTACGAGGTCGGCCATTACAAGGACAACCCGTTCATGGTGCTCGAGTACCTGAACGGGCACGTGATGAGCGAAGTGGCCAAGCGCGACGTCAAGCTGCCCCCGGCGCGCGCGGTCGAGCTCATGCTGCCGGTGGTGCGCGCCCTCGTGTGCGCCCACGAGCAGGGCATCGTGCATCGCGATCTCAAACCCGACAACGTCTTCGTGACCGAGTCGGGCTCGGTCAAGGTGCTCGACTTCGGCATCGCCAAGGTCGTGCAGGCCAAGGAGGCCGAGTCGACGCCGGCGCCGCTGCCGCTCGACATCGGCGTCCCCGAGTCGAACGGCGACGAGAAGACGCGCGCCAACGCCGTCGTCGGCACCGCGAAATACATGTCGCCCGAGCAGTGGAACATCGGCGTGACCGTCGACCACCGCACCGACATCTGGTCGGTCGGCATCATGCTGTTCCAGATGCTCGCCGGCCGCCATCCGCTGCCGCCCGACACGCCGCCGGTCATGATCGCGGCGATCAAGCAGCCCATGATCAAGCTGCGCTCGGTCGCGCCCGAGGTGCCGGTCGATCTGGCCGAAGTGGTCGATCGCTGCCTCATGAAGCGGAAGGAAGACCGCTTCCCCGACGCCAAGGCGCTCTTGCACGCGCTCGAGCCGTTCCTGCCGGGCGTCGTCGCGCGCACGCTGCAGGGCGACACCAGCCCGTACGCCGGCCTGAGCTCGTTCCAGGAGAGCGACGCCGGCCGCTTCTTCGGCCGCTCGCGCGAGATCGCCGCGATGGTGGCGCGCATCCGCGAGCGCCCGCTCCTCGGCGTGATCGGTCCGTCGGGCGTGGGCAAGTCGTCGCTGGTGCGCGCGGGCCTGGTGCCGGCGCTCAAGCGCTCGGGCGAATCGTGGGAGTCGTTCGTGCTGCGCCCCGGCCGTCAGCCGCTGTCGGCGCTGGCGACGGTGCTGGCGCCGATCCTGGCGGTGTCAGCGGCGGTCGACGAGAAGGAGCTGCCCAAGCGCCTGCGCGACGAGCCGGGCCTCCTCGGCCGCGTCATCCGTCGCTACGCGGGCAACAACAACACCAACGTGCTGCTCCTCGTCGATCAGTTCGAGGAGCTCTATACGCTCGTCTCCGATCCGGCGGAGCGCGCCGCGTTCACCACGGCGCTCGCCAGCCTCGCCGACGATCCGGCGTCGCCGACGCGCGTCGTCATCTCCCTGCGCTCCGACTTCCTCGATCGCGCGTCGGAAGATCCGTCGTTCATGGCGGAGCTGAGCCAGGGCCTCTTCTTCGTGACCCAGCCGAGCCGCGAGGGCTTGCGCGACGCGCTCGTGCAGCCGGCCGAGCTCACCGGCTATCGCTACGAGACGCCCCAGATCGTCGACGACATGCTCAACCACCTGTCGGCGACCTCGAGCGCGCTACCGCTCCTCCAGTTCGCGGCGTCGAAGCTGTGGGAGTCGCGCGATCGCGAATCCAAGCAGCTGACGATGGCGAGCTATCAGGCGCTCGGCGGCATCGCCGGCGCCCTGGCCAGCCACGCCGACTCGGTCATGGCCGAGCTGACGTCGCAGGCGCGCGCGCTCGCTCGCGCCGTGCTCTTGCGCCTGGTCACGCCCGAGCGCACGCGCGCCATCGTCACCATCGACGAGCTGACCGAGCTGTCGCCCGAGCGCGGCGAATTGCGCAAGGTCGTCGATCTGCTCGTGAGCGCGCGCCTCCTCGTCATCCAGACGGGCGATGGCGGCGCCGGCGCCACCGTCGAGATCGTGCACGAGTCGCTGATCCACTCCTGGCCGGCGCTGCACCGCTGGCTCGAAGAGACGATGGAGGACTCGCAGTTCCTGGAGCAGCTGCGCAACGCCGCCAAGCAGTGGCAGGGCAAGGGGCGCGATCCCGGCCTTCTGTGGCGCGGCGAGATGGTCGAGGAGGCCGGGCGCTTCTCGCGTCGTTATCGCGGCGAGCTCGGCCGCCAGCAGCGCGACTATCTCAAGGCGGTCTTCGACCTCGACGCGCGCGCGGCGCGACGGCGCCAAGCGGCGGCCATCGGCGGCGGCGTGTTCCTCGCCGGCCTGCTGGTGGCGGCGGTCATCGCGCTCGTCGTCATCCGCGACTCGCAGCGGCGCGCCGAGCATTCGGCCGTCGCCGCGCGCCAGTCCGAGAGCGAGGCCAAGCAGCGCCTCGCCGAGGTCCAGGCGGAAGAGGCGGCGCGCCGGCGCGCCGAGGCCGATCGCGCAACCGCGCAAGCGGCGACGGTCAAGGCCGAGAACGAGGTCGAGATGACCAACGACGAGCTCAAGAAGCGAAACGCCGAGCTGCGCGTGGCATTGTCGAACGCCGAAGAGCTGCGCGTGCGCGCCGAGACGGGCGAAGCGCGCGCTGGCACCAACGAGAAGGCGGCGATCGCGGCGAAGAAGGATACCGAGGCGCTGCTGGTGAAGGAAAAGCAGCGCGCCGCGCGGCTCGAGGCGCAGCTGGGCAGCGCCGTGCTCGACGAGCTGAAGTGACGGGGGCCAACGTGACAGGGGACAGGCCATGACGACGACCATGAAATCGGCGGCGCTGCTCGCCGCGCTGCTGGCGATCGGTTTGCCAGCGCGGGGCGACGAGCCGCGGTCGTCGGCGCCGGCCGTGTCGACGCAGGCGCAGTCGGAGCTGCCCGGCAGTCGCGCCCCCGAGCGAAGCCTGGGTCGGCCGTGGGTCCTCGGCGTGGCGCAGGGCGAGCAAAAGGCGGCCATCGATCTGTTTCGCGAAGGTAACGCGCTGCTCAAGGAGTCGCTGTTCGTGCAGGCGGCGGCGAAGTATCGCGAGGCCTTGAGCCACTGGAACCATCCCGGCATCCACTACAACCTGGCGCTGGCGCTCTTGAACCTCGATCAACCGATCGAGGTCTACCGGCATCTCGAGGCGGCGCTCAAGTATGGCGCGGCGCCGCTCGACGCCGACAAGTTCGAGCACGCCAACCGCTACCGCGCGCTCATCAGCCGGCAGCTCGCGCGCATCGACATCCGCTGCGACAAGCCGTCGGGCGCGATCGTGACGATGGACGGCACGCGCCTGTTCATCGCGCCCGGTCGCTACGAGGACCTCGTGCGCGTCGGCCAGCACACCATCGTCGCCGAGCGGCGCGGCTACGTCGGGGTGCAGAAGACGCCGACCTTGCCGCCGGGCGAGACGACGAAGATCGAGCTGCGCATGTTCACCGCCGAGCAGCTCACGCACTACAAGCGACGTTGGCCGATCTACGTGCCGATCACCGTGCTCGCGGCCGGCCTGGTCGCGGCGGGCGTCGGCGGTATCCTGCAGTGGCAGGCGTCGGAGTCGTTCAAGGCCTACGACCGCGGCATCGGCAGCTGCAGCCTCGGCAGCGTGACCGGCGGCTGCATGCCAGACGCCGCGCTCGGCGGTAAGCGCTCCGCCGGTGACGCGATGCAGGGCAGCGCGTTCGCTTTCTACGCGGTCGGCGCCGGGCTCCTCGCGGCCGGCGGCGTCCTCATGTACATGGATCGCGCGCGCCCCTACCACGTCGAAGAAGGCGAAACCGCGCAGCCACCCATCGTCGTCGCGCCGGTGGTGAGCTCGAACGCCGGCGGCGCCACCATCACGGTTCGCTTCTAAGGGGCTTGCCCATGCGCAGCGTTCGTCTCGTTCTCGCGTTGGTAGGCTCGCTCCTCGCCGTCGGCTGCACGCAGCCGTCGAGCGTGCAATGTCCGGGCGGCCTCGTCTGTCCGGCTGGCACCACCTGCGCCGCCAAGCAGACGGTGTGCATCAAGGGGCTGTGCGGCAACGGCGTCGTCGATACCGCCACCGGCGAAGCCTGCGACGACGGCAACGTCCTCGACGGGGACGGCTGCTCCGCCGACTGCAAGTCGAACGAGAGCTGCGGCAACGCCGTCGTCGACACGGCCAAGGGCGAGGTGTGCGACAGAGGCGCGGACAACGCGAGCTGCAGCGGCTGCTCCGCCGACTGCAAGTCGGACGAGACCTGCGGCAACGGAGTGGTCGATGCCTGCAAGGGCGAAGTCTGCGACGACGGCAACAACGCGTCCGGCGACGGCTGCGCGGCGGACTGCAAGTCGACCGAGCGCTGCGGCAACGGCATCATCGACGTCGTCGACAACGAGCTCTGCGACAACGGCGTCAATAACGACAAGTGCATGGGCTGCTCGCCGGACTGCAGGTCGAACCAGACCTGCGGCAACGGCATCGTCGACGCGTGCAAAGGCGAGGTCTGCGACAAGGGCGCCGACAACTTCACCTGCAACGGCTGCTCGGCCGATTGCAAGTCGAACCAGACCTGCGGCAACGGCATCATCGATGCGTGCAAGGGCGAGGTCTGCGACGACGGCAACACCAAGTCCGGCGACGGCTGCTCGGCCGACTGCAAGTCGGAGGAGAAGTGCGGCAACGGCAGCGTCGACACCGGCGAGCAGTGCGATCCGGGCGCCGATCTCGCCGAGACCGCGACCTGCGGCAAGGACTGCCCGACCGAGACGACCGGCTGCAATCGCGACTGCACCATCGCCTTTTGCGGCGACGGTAAGATCAACAAGGCGCGCGGCGAAGAGTGCGACGACGGCGTCGCGACCGCGCACTGCAACGCCAACTGCACACTGTCCGCGTGCGGCGATGGCATCCAGAACGTCGTCGCCGGCGAGCAGTGCGACTCGGGCAACGGCATCGGCCCGGCGGCGTGCACGGCGAGCTGCACGACGACGACCGACTGCATGTCGAAGAGCTGCCAGACCGACAGCTGCACGACCAGCTGCACCGCCACCGCCGACATCGCGAGCTGCAACGGCAACACCGCCGGCCTGGCGAGTTGCAAGACGAGCGCGTGCGGCGACGGCCACGTCAACGCGCCCGCCGGCGAAACCTGCGACACGCTCGGCGGCGCCGACACCAACGGCTGCAACGGCAAGAACGCCGGCGCGGTCGCCTGCCACGACACCGGCTGCGGCGACGGCTACGTCAACACCGCCGCAGGCGAGGAATGCGACACGCTCGGCGGCGCCGACACGCAGACGTGCAACGGCAAGACGGCCGGCGTCGTCGCGTGCAAGGTCCCGAAGTGCGGCGACGGCTACAAGAACCTGATGGCGAACGAGACCTGCGACGTCCTCGGCGGCGCCGACACGTTGGGGTGCAACGGCAAGAGCGCCGGCGCGGTCGCGTGCAAGGCGCCCTCCTGCGGCGACGGCTACACCAACACGCAGGCGGGCGAGGCGTGCGACACGCTCGGCGGCGCCGACACCGCGGGCTGCAACGGCAACTCCGCAGCTGCCGTGACCGCGAACGCGGCCTGCAAGGTCCCGAGCTGCGGCGACACCTACGCCAACAGCGCGGCCGGCGAGGCGTGCGACAAGGGCGCCGCCGACAGCGCAACCTGCAACGGCAACTCGGCCGCGGCCATCGCCGCCGGCGTCGCTTGCAAAGCCGCCAGCTGCGGCGACGGCTACCGGAACAGCGCCGCCAGCTCGCCGGTCGGCGGCGAGCAGTGCGACAACGGCGCCGCCAACGGCAACAGCGCCGCCTGCCTCGCGAGCTGCAAGAACGCGGCGTGCGGCGACGGGCTCGTCCAGGCCGGCCTCGAGAGCTGCGACAGCGGCTCGACGTCGACGTCGGGGGGCTGCAGCGCCTGCACCGCGCCCGATCCGGGCTGGGCCTGCACGCTGCCGAGCCCGCCCGGCCCGTCGTCGTGCGCGCCGGTCTGCGGCGACGGCGACGTCATCACGAACGCGGCCACCGGCTCGCTCAATGAAGTCTGCGACGATCACAACGTCAGCGCCTGCGGCCGTTGCAAGAACGGCAGTGGCTGCAACAGCGGCTCGGGCGCGGCCGTCAACGCGCTCAAGGCGGCCACTGGCGGCATGGCGTCGTCGACCAACAGCCGCTACAGCGACGGCCAGTTGTTCACGCTCTCCGACGGCGCGCACGCGCTCACGTTCGAGTTCGACTCCAACGGCAGCGTCGGCGCCGGCAACGTGCCCATCGACATCCGCAACACGGCGACGGCAAACGTGATGACGTGCCGCATCTGCCAGGCGATCAACGGCTCGGGTCTCAACGTTCAGACGAGCGGCAACGGCTGCCCGGCCGCTTCCTGTACCGGCAATACCTTCACCCTCACCAACAAGACGCTGGGCGCGGTCGGCAACGTCGCCATCACGACCACCGTGACGAGCTCGACCTTCACCGGCGGCCTCTCGGGCATGTCGGGCGGCCAGGCCGAGGACTGCGCCACCGGCGTCGGCTGCACCAGCAACGATGACTGCGCCAGCGACATCTGCTCGCTGGCGCAGACCTGCGCCGGCGGCGGCACCTGCGGCAGCTGCGTCGCGGCGAGCTGCGGCGACGGCAAGAAGAACGGCCTCGAGACCGACCTCGACTGCGGCGGCGGCACCTGCGGCGGCTGCCCGACGAGCAGGGCGTGCGTCAGCAACAGCGACTGCCAGAGCGGCGTCTGCGCGTCGACGGTGACCAGCAAGACCAACCCGGGCACCTGCGCCGCCCCCACCTGCACGGACAGCGCCTTCAACGGCGACGAGAGCGACGTCGACTGCGGCGGCGGCACCTGCACTGCCGGTTGCGGCACCAACCCGGCCACCTGCTTCCAGTGCGCCGCCGGCGCGACCTGCACGGTCAACCTCGACTGCGCGCCGCCGGTCGCCACCCCGACGACGACGAGCGGTGTGTGCGACTCGGCGGGGACGCTCACCTGCGTGCCGGCGGAGCGGCTCCAGGTCGTCGTCACCGGCGGCGGCACGCTGAGCTCGACGTCGCCGGGAGGCACGCTCGACACCGGCGACATCGCCAGCTGCACCAGCACCGGCGGCGCGTGCCTACAGAGCTACGCCGCCAACGCCAGCGTCACGCTGACGGCGACGACGACGGCCACCAGCGGCACGATCGCGTGGACGCTCACGGGAACGGCGGCGACCTGCAGCTCGTGCACGGTGACGGCGGCCGCGCAAACCTGCCCCTGCACGGTCAGCATGACCAACGCCATCAAGGTGGCGGTGTCGACGCCGTAGTCGCGTTTACGGAACGATCGCGATTACTGATAGCGAACGAGGAAGGCGATGCGCTCGAGCTGCGTCGAGGCGAGCGCGCTCGTCGCCGCCGGGCTGAGCGGCGCGAGCACGCCGCCGGTGCCGATGCCGTATTGCAGGACCGTGCTCGAAGACATGCCTTCGTCGGGCACGTAGAGGTAGCGGCCCGACGGATCGACCGCCACGAAGGCGACGAAGTCCATGGCCGCGCCGCAGTCGCCGGCGGCGACGGTTGCTGGCGACAGCGCGGTCAGCGCGCCGCCGGCGCCGAGCGCATATTGCGAGAGGGTGCACGCGGTGTTGTTGACGACCCAGGCGTTGCGGCCGAAGGGATCGACGGCGACGAGCTGCGGGCTCGAGCCGGCCGCCGCCGACGACGGCGTGAGCGCCGTCAGGTCGCCGGTGGTGGCGTCGATTGCATACTGCAGCACGGCGCTGCCGTTGGCGTTGGTGACGTACACGAATCGGCCCGACGGGTCGATGGC
Source organism: Myxococcales bacterium (assembly GCA_028287105.1). Lineage (GTDB taxonomy): Bacteria > Myxococcota_A > Polyangia > Palsa-1104 > Palsa-1104 > JAQBQH01. The sequence goes on along the minus strand of JAQBQH010000262.1, from coordinate 1,191 downwards.
GATCGATTCGGGCGTCGCGCCGCCGGGGACGGTGGCGGTGGTTGTCTTCGTGAGTGTGCCGTCGGAGCCAATGGTGTACGCCACGACGGCGTTGGTCGCGACGTAGGCGAAGCGGCCCGACGGATCGACGGCAATGGCGACGGGCAGGCTGCCGGTGGCGACGGTCGGCGTACCGAGGGGCGACAGCGTGCCGTCGGCGGCGACGGCGAATTGCGAAACGGTGTCGGCGGCGTTGTCGCTGTTGACGACGTAGGCGAAGCGGCCCGACGGATGCAACGCGATCGATCCCGGCGTCGATCCGGCGGCGACGGTGGCGGGCGACAGCGCGGTCCAGGCGCCGGTCGCCGAGACGGCGTATTGCAGAATGTTGCCGCTGCCGCCGAGCGGCGGATCGTCGAGCACGTAGGCATGTTCGCCGGCGGGATCGAGGACGATCGACTGCGGGTTGTGGCCGGTGGCGATCGACGTGGGCGTGCCGAGCGCGCCATTTTGCCCGACGGGGAAGTCGCGCACGGTACCGTTGCGATCGGTGACGTAGGCATGCGCGGCGGTGGGCTGTGCCGGGCCGGCGCCACCGACGAGCGCGAGGGCGGCCGGCGCCGACTGGGCCCGCAGCGTGGCCGGCGCGTTGGCAGTGAGCACGCCGCCCGCGCCGACGAGGTATTGCTGGACGGTGTTGTCGCCGGGGTTGGCGACCCAGGCGGCGTGCCCCACGCCGTCGACGAGGACGGCGGCGGCGCCGGTGCCCGCGGGCGCGGTCGCGGCGGGTGTCAGCGTGCCGCTCGAGCCGATCGCATATTGGGAGACGGTCTTGTCGCCGGGGTTGACCACCCACGCGTGCGTGCCGGTCGGGTCGACGACTGGCGACGTCGCGCCCGTGCCGGCGGCGACCGTCGCCGTGGCGGCCGGCGCGAGCGTGCCGTCCGAGCCGATCGAATACTGCGAGACGGTCTTGTCGCCGCCGTTGGTCACGTAGACGAAGCGGCCCGTCGGATCGACCGCGATCCCCGACGCTCCCATGCCCGCCGCGACGGTCGCCGTGCCGAGCGCCGTCAGCGTCCCGTCGGTGGCGACGGAGAATTGCGACACCGTGGCGTCGCCGCCGTTGGCGACGTAGGCGAAGCGCCCCGACGGCTCGACGACGATCGCCGTCGGCCCGGCGCCCGCGCTCACCGTCGCCGGCGACAGCGC
>JAQBQH010000094.1 GCA_028287105.1 Myxococcales bacterium | reverse complement strand
CCGCGACCGGCGCCTGACCCGACGGCGCCGGCGACGGTCGGCGCGCGCGTGACCATCACGCATTCCCCTGACGCGCCACGAGCGAACGCCCTGCGGGCCGAGCTGCGCTTCCCCGGCCAGTTCAGCTTCAATGACGTCGCGCCAAACGTCGACGCCGCCGCGCTCGCCGCGCTGATCGCCCTGCTCCGCGCCCGCTGCGGCCACGCGCGCATCGCCGTGACCGGCCACACCTGCAACCGCGGGCTGCCCGACGTCAACCTCGCCGTCGGCCGCGCCCGCGCCGAGAGCGTCGCCGAGCTGCTCGCCGCCGCCGGCGTCGATCCCAGCCGGCTCGACATCCGCTCCGCCGGCAGCCGCGAGCCCACCACCAGCAACCGCACCTCGGAAGGCCGCAGCGCCAACCGCCGCGTGGTCATCGCCTGCCAACCCTGAGAACGCACGGAGCAACCAAAGGAGCAACCATGGACCCGACGGTCAGCACCGACTACGACAAGGCCGGACAGAAGCTCTTGCAGGCGATCCTCGCCGGCAACGATCACGTGGCCAACCGCGAGACGCTCGGCCCCACCGTGCCCATCCAGCTCTTCCAGGCCCTCCGCCTCATCGGCCTCGGCTCCTCGATCGAGCAGATGGTGGGCGGCGGCGCCCGCGCGCTCATCTACCAATCGGGCGCGCGCGTCGGCCAGGTGCTGGGCCAGGCGGTGCTGCCGCAGTCGGGAAAGGATCTGCCCAAGTACCTGCAGCTCATCCGCGACGTCTGCCTCAAGCTGTCCATCGGGCAGGTGGTGCTGGAGGGCAACAACAACGCCGAGGGGCGGCTCACCTTGCGCGTCGACGAGTGCGTCTCCTGCGCCGGCATCAGCGGCGTGGCGGCACCCATCTGCAACTTCGAAGCGGGCCTGGTGGGCGGCCTGGTCAAGGTGTTCGTCGAGCGCGAGGTGCGCGCCGTCGAGACCCGCTGCAACGCCGTGGGCGATCGGACCTGCGGCATCGAGGTGCACGTGCTGGACCACGTGCGGGCGTAACGGTCGAGGAGGATGAGCGATGTTGGCGATGAATGATCGTTCGGCGAAGGTGGAGCGGATCCTGGCGACGGTCGCAGCGCTGCGCGGCGTCACCGCGGCGGCGGTCATCGACAGCGATGGCCTGGTGACCCACGTGCGGCGCGACTTCGAGATCAACACCGACGCGCTCGGCGCGGCCGTGCAGATCGCGTTCGGCTCGGCGCGGCGCGCGTCGGAGCACGTGGCCCAGGGCGACACGCACCTGGTGCTGGTGGAGAACAAGAACGGCCTGGTGATGCTGGCGCCGCTGGCCAGGGGCTTCGTGCTGGCGCTGGTCGGCGACAGCACCGCCATGCTCGGCGCCGTCCGCTTCGAGGTCAAACAGACGGTGCCCGACCTCAACCAGCTCTTCACCTGACCATGCAGTGGCTGGAACAGCACGTCGAGACGCTGCGGCTGCTCGCCGCCGAGCTGCCGGTGCGCGCGCAACACTGCCGTGGCGTCCTCGGCGACCTGGTGCGCGAGATCGGCGCGCGCCAGGGCGTGCAGGCCTGCTTCGCCTGCCATGACGGGCTGCTCGTCGAGACCGCGGGCACGGCCGACTTCGAGGCGCTGGCGGCGATGAGCCAGCGCCTCGTCGAGGCCGGCAGCCAGCCGGCGCTGCACCACATGCTCGGGCCGGCGCGCCAGGCGCTGTTGAGCGGCACCACGCAGAAGCTGGCGCTCCTCATCATCGAGCCGTTTGCCGTCGGGGTGTTGGCGGGTGCGCAGCTGCGGCTGGCGCAGGCGCTGGCGCGCTGAGCGCGCCGGGAGGCTTCAGCGGACCGGTTCGGTGCGGTAGGGCCGCGCCGTCTTTTCGTAGTCGCCGACGTAGGCGCGACGGGTCAGGCCGTAGTCGGTCACCGCCAGGATGACCAGCGGCTCGTCGCTGCCGGCGTGCGCCTGGTGCAGGCACCAGCGCGGCACGAAGGCGAGGTCGCCCGCACGCACCGGCAGGTGCTCGTCGCCCACGTCGACCACGCCGCTGCCGGAGATGACGTAGAAGACGGTCTCGTGCGCGTGTCGATGACGCTCGTTGCGCTTGCCCGGCGGGATGCGCACCACGCGCGGATCGAGCACCTCGCCGTCGACCGGCAGGCGCTCGACGGAGAAGCGGATCCCGAGGCGCTCGATCTCGTTGTCGTAGAGCGGCACGCCCGGCACGCCGCCCGGCACGAGTAGCACCGCGCCGGCCGCGCGCTCGCCGGCGAGCGACTTGCGCGCCTCGATGCGCCCGAGCAGCCCGGCGATGCGGCGGCGCTGCAGCCCGTCCATCACGTCGTCGAAGAAGCGCTGGCGCAGCGTCAGGGCGCGCTCCAGGCCGCGACAGCTCGACTCCAGCCAGGCCGGCCGATCGGCGTAGCTGCACAGCATCTGCTCCAGCGTCGCCGCGTGCGCATCGTCGGTGGTGACGTGCAGCTTGAAGAAGCGAAGGCTCTCCTCCGCGATGCCGGCCTTCTGCAACCCGGCGAGAAAGATCGTGTACAGGCTGGGCACGATGTCCTCCGTGCCGAGCGCGAGGAACGACGTGGCCGCGACCACGTCGTCGTCGAGGCAGGCGTCGAGATACTGCCCGACGAAGTGGCTCGCGTAGCTCTCGTACGCGAGCGTATCGACGTCCTCCACGCCCAGCCCGTCGCGTAGGAACGAACGAAACAGCTCGGAATGTCGATTGGACGGCTCGCAGCCGCCGCCCTCCTCCCACAGGTTCTGCGACAGCCGCGCGCGAAAGAAATCGCTCTCGCAGCGCATCATGAGCGCAGCGAGGAAGCGCGTGAAGCTCGACGAGTAGAGGCGATACTGCGAGAAGAAGTAGCGAAGCTCGTCGACGTCGAGCAGGCCGTCGCGGCAGGCCGCGAGCAGGCGATGGCTCCACAGCGGATGCTGCGCCCGCCGCTCGCGCAACCTCGCGAGCCCCTCCCCGATCGGATCCAGCGACGGTGTGGCTGATACGGTGCCGCCCTCGGCCTGCAGCATGTTCCCCCTCCGTGTGCGTGTGCGTGTGCGTGTGTAACTCGGCACGCAGGTTTTTCCGCGCAATCGGGCAGCCACGATAGCGGCCGCTTCGGCACTGCCGCACGCTGGGGCTTGCGAGACGAACAGCGGATCGTGGTGAGCAGGCGACGGCGCAGCCCAGGTGCCGACCGTCACGTACGCGCCGCCGCGCGCTCAAGACTCCGTGTTGGTGATAAAATCAGGTGTGGTCACTCGACACGGCTGGCTCATCCTCGTCTACTTACTGGCAACTGCCGGGCGCGTCTCGGCCGAGCCGCAGACTTTGCGCTTCGCCACCATCATCCCCGATGGGTCGGCCTACGCGCGCGAGGCGAAGGCGTTCGCACGCGACGTCGAGATCGCCACCGCCGGACGCGTCCGCGTGAAGTGGCTGTTCGGTGGGCTCGCCGGCGACGAGATGCAGACGCTCGAGCGGATCCGCCGCGGGCAGGTCGACGGCGCGGCCACTTCGCTCGCGTGCGGGCAGCTCGCACCGTCTCTGCGGGTGTTCCGGCTGCCCGGACTATTCGAGAGCCGTCCCGAGGCGCGCCAGGTGATGGCACGGCTGCGCAGCACTGTCGCGGAGGAGCTGAGCAAGAACGGCTTCGCGCTGCTCGGGATCGAGCCGTTCGGCGCCGACATCTTCCTGTCGAACGAGCCGATCCGCTCGCTCGAAGACCTCGCGCGCCAGCGCATGTGGGTGTGGGACCGGGACGAGGTCTGGCGCGCCGTCGCGGCCCTCTTGGGCCTGCGCGTGACGCCGCTGCCGCTCGACCAGGTCTCGCGCGCCCTCGACGAGCACCGGCTCGACGGGCTGATCGCGCTGCCCACCGCCGCGCTGGCGTACCAGTGGTCGACGCAGGTCCGCTACTTCACGCCGCTCCCGGCCGCCTACCTGCAAGCGTGTCTCATCGTGTCGAACCACGCCTTCGACGCGCTCTCGGTCGAGGACCAGCGCTCGCTGCGGGCGGCCGGCGCCAAGGCGGCTGCCCGGTTCGACCAGGTCTGCGATGGCCAGGATGCCGCGCTGCTCGGCGGGATGTTCGAGAAGCAGGGGCTGAAGAAGGTGCCGCCGACGCCCGCGCTGGCAGCGGCGTTCCGCGCGCGCACACGCGCCGCCGTCGAGCGCGTCGACGAGCCCGTGGTGCCCCGGGCCCTGCGCGAGCGTGTCGCCGTCTGGCTCGTCGAGATCCGCGCCGCCTCGCGCTAGCACGACTCATCGCTCGTGCATCCATCGCTGTGCCTGGCACGTGCCGACGGCACAGTCGCGCCGGCGGGTGTGTTTTCGACCGGTTGGCCGCCGCCCCACCACGGCATCGCGCTTGCTCTAGGCGCTCCGCCAGGAGGGAATCGTGAATAAAAAGTATCTAGTACTAGCTCTTGGGATCGGGCTCGGCGGCTGCAGCGCGGCGCCGGCCGTGGACAGCACCACGCAAGCGATGGCGGTCTCGTCGCCGTCGATGTTCGACGACACGATCGTGGTCGCGCAGCCGACGGTCGAAATCTACCGCACGCCGCTGGCCGCGGTCGTGCCGCGCGAGGCGACGCTGAGCGACAGCGCGTCTGCGTACTCCGGCCCGATCACGCGCTACTCGACGGGCATCTCGTTCAACAGCACCAGCGGCGTCCTCACGCTCAGCGGCACCGCCGGCAACGACACCGCGTCGGTCGGCGTCGACGTCATCTATCGTGGCGGCTACAGCGTCAAGGCGACCCTCAACGGCTACAGCGCGTCCTACTCCGGCGTCAAACAGATCATCTTCAACGGCGGCGACGGCGACGACACGTTCACCAACGGGACCAGCATCCCCTGCACCGCCAACGGCGGCGACGGCAACGACATCTTGAAGGGCGGCAGCGGCAACGACTTCCTCGTCGGGGGCTACGGCCAGGACCAGCTGTTCGGCAACGACGGCAACGACATCCTGTGGGGCTCGGGCGGCTCCGACGTCCTGTGGGGCGGCGACGGCGACGACACGCTCCTCGGCCACGGCGGCAATGACGAGCTCCACGGCGGCGCCGGCCGCGACTCGCTCAACGGCGGCTCGGGCAACGACACGCTCTGGGGCGACGACGGCTTCGATCTGCTCGTCTCGGTCGGCCTCGGCGTCGACACCGTCTACGGTGGCAACGGTCTCGACAACTTCTGGGTCGACACCAGCGACTCACTGCCCGACCTGGCCGGCCTCGAGACGACGATGGGCTACCTGCACAAGATCTCCGGCTTCCGCGCGGTCAGCTTCAACAGCGGCCAGACGACGACGGCGGTCGGCCTCGAGCCGGCGGGCGAGAACCTGCCCGACCCGATGGTGATCCCGGGCGACAGCGGCTCCTTGCAGGACTTCGCCGACCACCCGCTCTTCGCCGCGGTCGGCCCGACCAAGGACGACATCTTCCAGGGCATGACCGGCGACTGCTACTTCCTGTCGCGGCTGGCCGCGATCGCCGACTACGATCAGGAATACATCCGCAAGCTCGTCGCGCCGCTCGGTGACGGCTCGTACGCGGTGCGCTTCTTCCGCAACGGCAAGGAGGACTACATCCGCGTCGACGCCGACTTCTGGGCCACCGGCGGCGGCTCGCCGCTCTACGCGCGCGCCGGCCAGGACGGCTCGATCTGGGTGCTCGTCGTCGAGAAGGCCTACGCGTTCGGCCGCCGCGACCAGGGCTCGTACAACTCGATCTCGGGCGGCAACGGCAGCGTCCTCTCGGATATCCCGATCACCGGGACTCCGTACAAGATCGTCGACGACTTCTCGGGCTCGCCGCAGACCATCGTCGACTGGGTCAACAACGGCAAGCCGTGGAGCGCCGAGGCGTTCGAGACGCAGCAGGGCGCAAAGAGCCTGCTCGCGTGGATCAACCTGCATCGCAATGCCGGCGAGCCCATGATGGCCGGCTCGGTCGCCGTCACCACCGACGCGACGGCGATCCAGCTCGACAACCCGGCGACGTCGGACAACGAGAGCACCTACCGTCGCGGCCAGCACATCTACATGGTCGACCACGTCAACGTCGACGCCAGCAACAACCCGGTGTCGCTGACGCTGCGCGATCCGTGGGGCCTGTACCGCACCGTTGCGGACACGACGCACCTGTGGTTCACCATCGGCGGCGCCTCGACCTTCACCGTCGACCAGTAGTAGTCAGACGTCCGGCTTGGGATCGTCGTCGTCTCCGTCGTCGGGGCCGGCGGCGATCCCGTGCCGCTCGAGCAGGCGACGCAGCTGCGTACGGTGTAGCCCGAGCTCACGCGCACTGGCGGTCACGTTCCCGCCGTGCTTCCGCAAGGCCTCCTCGATCCGCTGCTTCCACTCATCGTCGACGAGCGGTGCGCGCTTCCTCGGTGCCCGCTCCGCCGCGTCCTCGCTGGCCACGGTCGCCGCCGTCGCAGGCGCCGTCGCGCCGCCAAACGCGCTGCCCGCCGACGCGGCGAGATGGCGCGCCTGCACGCGCGTCGAGCCGTCGGCGGCCGCGGCCTGCGCCGCCGCGCGCACCTCGACGATGAGCTCGCGCACGTTGCCCGGCCACGGGCGCAGAAGGCACTGCTCGACCAAGGAGACGTGCGCCGCCAGCGTCGGCGCAACGCGCTCGAGCTCCTCGCCCACGAGCAGAGCGATCTCCTCGGGCCGATTGCGGAGCGCCGGCACCGTCACCAGCGGACGGCCGACGCGGAAGTAGAGATCCTCGCGCAGCGCCCCGGCGGCGACGAGCACACGCAGATCCTTGTTCGTCGCCGAGCACAGCTGGAAGTCGCTCTTCGACGGCCGCGAGGCGCCGAGCTGCATGACTTCGCGCGACTCGATCGTGCGCAGAAGCTTCGCTTGCACGCCGGCGTCGAGCTCCGCTATCTCGTCGAGGAACAGCGTGCCGCCGTCGGCCTCCTGGATGTAGCCGTCGGCGTCGCGCTCGGCGCCCGAGTAGGCGCCGCGCCTGGCACCGAAGAGCAGCCGCTCGGCGAGGTTCTGCGGAATCGCGGCACAGTTGACCGGCACGAAGCGGCCGGCGGCGTGGCTGCTGCGGCGGTGGAACGCCTGCGCGACGCCCTCCTTGCCGGTGCCGGTCTCGCCGCGGACGTGCAGGGTGCCGCCACCGTCAGCCGCGCGCGCCGCTTCGTCGAGCAGCTCCTGCATCTCCGGTCCCCGCACGAAGCCGTCGACGACGCGCACGCCGCGCTCCTCGAGCGGCCGCACGTCGCGCACGGTCACCAGCAGCGAGTCGCCGACGCGGATGACGCGCCCGGCCGCTCGCGAGCCGTTCACCGGCAGCCGCTCGCCGTCCACGAAGGTGCCGTTCTGGCTGCCGAGATCCGTCACGGTGAAGCGGCCGCCGTCGAGCGCGATGCGCGCATGGCGGCGCGACACGCGTCCATCCTCGAGCTTGCCGTCGATGCCACCGGGGGTGTCGGCACGGCCGATGTCGAGCGCGCCGTCGCAAAGGCGCATAGGCACGGCGCGCGCGCCGGCGGTCGAGAAGACGAGGACGACGCCTGGGACCGGCGCCGCGACGGCGTCGCGATGCCCGTCGGTCGTGAGGCTGGGGCGCAAGGTCGACTGATCCACGGCGAAATCATTATATACGTCGCGACCCGGGCACGCGCGCGCTGCGTCGTGCCCGGCACGAAACGGCACAGTGTGCCGGCACAAAACGGCACAGGCGGTGCGGCACGATCGCGCATGTGCCCGATCTGACTAGCGGCAACGCGCGATCTGCGGTAATTTGTCGCGGCCCGCGGCTTGCTTTGGTCGCCGGCCACGAGGCGGGGGCGCCTCGCAGGGGAGAAGCCAATGAGCACGTCGTTGCGTCGTCTGATCTGGATTTCGGCCGTCGTCGTCGGCGGCTGCAGCGGGCAAGTGCTGCCGCAAGTGCCGAACGACGGGGACGGGCCCCAGCCCGAGCTGTTCAGCATCGTGCGCTGCCAGGATCCTTCTGCCTGCTCGCAGACCAACGGCACCGGTGTCTACTTCGAGGAGCTGGGCGCCGCCGGGCTCGGCGCGGACTCGAACGAGGCGCTCATCACGCACTTCATCAACAACAACGGCCTGAGCGTCTCGTTCCAGGCGCGCGTGCACGACACCGTCGGCAGCGGCAATCTCGTCTACACGACCGGTCAGGTGACCTACGCGGTCTACAACGGCGTGCAGTACCAGGTCACCGCGATCGGCACCAACGGTGGGACGTATCCCTACGTCACGCTCAAAAACCAGAACGGCACGATCACGGTGTGGGGCTACTACTTCACGAACCTCACGCTGTACGTCTCGCTCAGCGCTCCGACCAAGGCGCAGTACGCGCTCTCGTTCGGCCCCTCGTGGAGCGCGGCCAATTATGACCAAGGCGTCGGCAACGCGGGCCACGGCACCGTCGATTACAAGTGGGACATGTACTGGCGCGACCTGTTGAACCCGGGCTCGGCGGCGCAGCCGTACTGCAAGCGCGCGCCCTCGGTCGACGGCAACGGCAACACGGTGCAGCTCGACGACTCGGTCGTGTTCCAGGCGGGCATCGCCGTGGATCCGCAGACCGGCCACGTCGGCGCCAACGCCAGCTTTGTGACCATGTCCTGCCGCTACGGCGCGCCCGCGACGGCCTACTGGTGGGGCTACGATCATGCGTCCGATCTGTGGCACTTCGCCGCCGCCATCCACATGAAGCGCGCCTCGTACTGCGGCGACGGCGGCTTTCACACCGTCTCGGGCACGCACATCGACATCCAGGACGAAGCGTACATCGAAGGCGCGACGTCGCTCGGCGGCATCAAGATCGCCGATTCTGCGGTCGAGGCGATGTGGACGCCGAACGGCGCCCGTTGCTACAGCCAGCCGCGCCGCCCCGACCTCAAGGACAAGGGCGTGACCGTGTTCGCCGGCTCCTGCGGCGGCCAGGCGCTGCAGCCGTGCCCGTCGGTCGTGCCGACGATCCAGAGCGCGCAAGTGAACAATACGAATGCGCTCGTCGACGGCGTCGTCGCGCAGCCCTGACCGAGTAGACCTACTCGAGCTTCCCCCACTCCCGCCGCAACAATGGATTGATCGCAAAGGCGCGGCCCGCTTCGGCGCGCGCCGCCTCCGCCTGCCCGCTCCGTTTGAGCAGCGCCGCCTTGATTGCATGCGCCTCGGCATTGTTGGCGTTGACGGCGAGCGCCGCGTCGGCGTAGGCCAGCCCATCGCGCAGCGACGAGAGCTGCAGGCAGGCGCGCGCCGCCACCGCGAGGGCGGCGGCGAACTGCTTGTCGATGGCGACGGCCTTGCGGGCGTCGGCGAGCGCGCGATCGGGATTGCCCTCGAGCAGGTCGAGCGTGGCCGCCTGCGCAAAGCAGTCGGCGCAGCCGGACACCAGGCGCAGGGCGACCGCCAACTCGGCGCGCGCCGCGGCGATCGCCCGTGACGCGTCGGCGCCACGCCGGACGAGATAACGCGCTTCGAGCACCGATGTCGACGCGCGCACGAGCCGGGTCTCGCCGAAGTCCCCGTGCAGCGCCAGCGAGCGATCGCCGTAGGCATGCGCTGCGGCCAGCGCCGGCATGGGATCGCGACCGGCGTCGCTGAGATATTCGGCGAGGGCGCTTTCCACCAGCGCCATGTTGTCGAGGGCCGTGAAATAGTTGGGATCGATGACCAGGCAGCGCTCGGCCGCGCGCCGGGCGCGCTCGACGGCGGCGCCGGGATCGGTGCCGCGCGAAGCCTGATAGTTGGCGACCGTCGCCGCCACGTCGATCTGGTTGGAGAAGCCGATGACATACTGCGGATCGACGGCCGTAGCGCGCTCTTCGCTGCGCAGCGCCGCCTCGTACTCTGCCATCGGATCCTTGCCGGCGTCCTCGAGGTGGTTGCCGATCCAGCGGTGCACCACGCCGAGGTCGTTGTTGGCCCACGGGTCGTTGGGCCGGATCTGCAGCGCGCGCTGGAGCTCGGTCAGCGCGTCCTTCCACCACGTCGTCGGATCGCCGCCGTGGCGCAGCTCGTAGCCGCCCCGGTAGAAGTGCGCGTTGCCGAGCGCGTCCCAGGCGGCGGCCTCGCGCGGATCGATCGCCACCGAGCGGCTCGCCGCCTGCGCGATGCGCTCCAGGAGCTCGCGCACGTCGGCCGGGCGCAAGGAAGGCGTCCGATATTGCAGCATGAGGACGTAGGCCCGCGTCTTCAGCGCCGTCGCATCGCGCGGATCGGCGACGAGCGCCGCGTCGGTGGCCGCGAGCGCGTGCTCGATCGCCTCCTTCGGCGTGCGTCCCAGCCGGAAGTCGACCTCGGCGCGCTGCAGCCACGCCTGTGCCGCCGCCTCGTAGATCGATGCGTCGCTGCGCGCCACCGTCGCTGCCGCGTCGTAGGCCTCGACGGAGCGTGCGAAGCCGGCGGCGGCAGCGGCGTAGCGGCCGTGATCGAGCTCTTCGAGCGCCGCCTGATAGGTGGCGTCGGCCGCGATCTTGCCCGCCTCGAACAGCCACGGCGCGCGCGCGATGGCTTCGGCGGCGCGCTCGCGTGCGGCGGCGAAGTCGCGCCGATAGAGCGCCACCAGCGCCTGCAGGACGGCGCCGTCGCCGGCCGAGTCGCCGTCGGCGCGGCTCTTTTCCAGCTCCACCAGCGCCGGCGCCAGGTACTGCCGCTCGAGCTCCTTCTGTCTTCCGGCGAGCCAGGCGCGGTCGCCCGAGCGGCGCGCCTCCTCGAGCGCGCGATGGTACAGCTCGCCGAGCACGCGGCCGCGCGCGGCGTGCAGACCCGCCGTGTCGAGCCCGGCGGCGGCGGCGCGGTCGAGCTCTCGGGCGGCCTCGCTCCACTCGTGCAGCGCCAGGTAGCCGCGACCGAGCGCGTCGTGGATGGCGGCGTCGCCGCGCGCGCCGAGATCGTGGCGCGTCGCGACGATGCGACGCATGTTGGCGCGAATCAGCTCGCGCTCGCCCGAGGTGTCGTGCAGCGGCAGCTCGTACGCGGCGCGCAAGAGCCACTCGTTCTGCTTGGCGTCGCGTCCGAGCGACTCGGCCAGCCGCGCGCGTTCGACGGCGCTCGCGCGCTCGCGCCGCGACGCGACGAGCGTGCGCACGCCGAAGGCGGCGGCGGTGAGGACGGCGACGAGCGACACGGCGCTCACCGTCACGAGCGCGCGGTTCCTTCGCGCGCGCAGCCGCAGCCGATACCACAGGGACGGTCGGCGCGCGAGCACCGGCTCGCCGTCGAGGTAACGCGAAAGGTCGTCAGCGAGCCCGCGCGCCGATGCATATCGTCGGTCCGGCTCCTTTTCGAGGCACTTGAGCGCGATCGTCTCCAGATCGATCGGCACCGTCGAGACCAGCGACCGCGGCGCCGGCGGCTCCGAGTGCAGCACGCGCTCGAGCGCCAGCGCCAGCGCCGTGTGGGGAAACGGTGGCTGCCCCGTGAGGAGCTCGAACAGCGTCGCGCCCAGACTGTAGACGTCGGCGCGGCGGTCGACGGCGCGCCAGTCGCCGCGCGCCTGCTCCGGCGCCATGTACGCCGGCGTGCCGAGGAGCGCGCCCGACTCGGTCAGTCCGACCTCGGTCGTCGCCTCGCGCGCCAGGCCGAAGTCCATGACGACGGGGAACCAGCGGCCGTCGTCGCCGCGCTCGACCATGATGTTCGACGGCTTCAAGTCGCGGTGGACGATGCCGAGCTTGTGCGCCTCGTGGATGGCCAGCGCCACGTCGCGCATGACGGCCACCTTCTGCTCGAGCGACAGGCGCGGCGCCACCTTTCCCAGCTGCTCGCCGTCGACGAACTGCATCGCGATATAGGCGCGCCCGTCGACCTCGCCGACTTCGTAGACGTGGCAGACGTTCGGGTGGTCGATGCGCGCCTGCGCCCGCGCCTCCTGCAAGAAGCGCAAGACGAGGTTCGGGTTGGCGCCGAGGATGAACTTCAGGGCGACGGTGCGGTTGAGGCGGCGGTCGCGCGCCTTGTAGACGGTTCCCATGCCGCCCCTGCCGATGGGCTCGACGAGGTCGTAGCGATCCCATTTTTCGACGGGGAAGGCGTCGGCGGCGACGGGCGCGGGTGCCGGCTCGACGGCGGAGGGCGGTGCCGTCGCGTCGCTGGCCAACGTCTCGGCGGCCGCGAGGTCGCTCTTGTCGGACGGCATCCCGCCCTATCGTAGCGCAATCAGCCGGCGGCGTCGTCGGGCAGGCCGCGGCGATAGTGGCGCGGATCGATCTGGTGCTGCGCGAGCCAGCGACGGAGCTGCGTGCGATGGAGCCCGAGCACCTCCGCCGCCCGCGTGACATTGCCGCGTTCGCGCGCAAGAACGCCGCAGATGAGATTCGCCTCGTCGTGCGCTGGGAGCGACGTAATCGGGGGCGTCGCCGTTGCCGTTGTGACGGCGACGGGCGGCGTGGCCTCGAGCACGCGGCCGACATGTGGATCGAGATGCCGGCCCTTGACGACGACGCCGTCGTCGGTGCCGGCCTTGACCAGATGTGCCGCCGCAGCGACGGCGTTGCACAGCTCGCGCGCGTTGCCCGGCCACGGCCGCAACAGCGCCGTCTCGACGAGCGAAACGTCCGCCACGATGCCGCCGATGCGCTCGAGCGTCCCCTCTATCAACCAGGGAATCTCCTCGCGGCGCGTGCGCAGCGGCGAGAGGCACACCATCGGCTGCCCGACGCGAAAGTAGAGATCCTCGCGGAAGCGGCCGCCGGCGACGCGGCGGCGCAGGTCCACGTGCGTGGCCGAGCAGACGGCGATGTCGATGCGGCGCGGCCGCGCGGCGCCGAGTGGCAGCACCTCGCCCAGCTCGAGCGCGCGCAACAGCTTCGGCTGCACCTCGGCCGGCAGGTCACCGATCTCGTCGAGGAACAGAGTGCCGCCGTCGGCGGCGGCGAGATAGCCCTCGCTGTCGACGTCCGCGCCGGAATAGGCGCCGCGGCGCGCGCCGAAGAAGAGCCGCTCGGCGAGCGACTGCGGCACCGCGGCGCAGTTGACGGCGATGAACGGGCCGCCGGCACGCGGGCTCTGCCCGTGAAAACGGCGCGCGGCCAGCTCCTTGCCGGTGCCGGTCTCGCCGTGGAGGTGCAGGACGCGGCTCAGCTCGGCGAGCCGATCGATGGCGCGCCATTCGGCGGCGAGGCGCGGCCCGACGACGATGCCGCCCGGGCGCACTTCGACGGCGCCCGAGCGCACGCCACGGAGGTCGGGCGTGACGATGAACAGCGTGCTGCCGACGACCAGCAACACCTCGTCGCGCACCGTGACAGCACCGGCGATCCGCGCGCCGTCGACGTAGGTGCCGTTGCGGCTGCCGAGGTCGGTGATGGTCCAGCGCCCACCGGCGAAGGCAAGCTCGACGTGGCGGCGCGACGCGCGTGTGTCGGGCAGGGCTACCGTGCAGTCGGCGCCGCGCCCGATGGTGAGCGGACCCGCCGTCGCAAACACGGTGAACGACGCGCGGTCTCCGGCGAAGAGCTGGACGAGGCCCGGCTCCGGCGGACCCGCCTCGTCTTCGCGGTTCCGGCCCCGGTAGCTCCGTTCGACCGTCTCGTCGAGCGCCACGGCCGGATTGTAGGACATAGCCGAGCCCGCGTCAGCGACCGCGTGCGGCCGAGGCGCGCGGCAGGCCGTTCGAGCGCTGGCCCCCGGCCGGGAAATGGCCGGCGAGGATGTGCGACAGACGCGTGATGGTGTCGGCCAGGCCCTGGCCGACCTTGCCGTGCAAAAGGTCGATGGTGAGCCGGTTCATGACGTCGCTCCACACACGTGTGCCCTGCAGCGGGCGGATGGCGGCGTCGGCGACGACGATGCAGCGCCGATCTTCGGCGGCGACGTACACGAACAGGCAATGGCGCGGGTCGGTGCGCTGAAGGCGCAGCGCTTTCATGAGGTCGTTGGCGCGCGCCTCCGGATAGCGGCTCGACCGCTCGGCGTGGACGACGACCTCGACGTCGGCGCGACCCTCCGCGGCCGCGACGGCGGCGCGGACCAGCTGTTGATCGTGCGGATGAAGCAGCTTGTCGGCTTGTGTGATCATGCGGGACGGCGGGAGCACGAACCGTGCCCGACGGCGACGCGGCCAACCCCGCGACCGACCGCGCCCGAGCGGGCGGCACAACCGGCACAGGGTGCGGCACAGGCCCGGCACGACCGCCCGTCCGACGCCGGCGCATTCCAGCCATCGGATACCTCACGGGACCGGCCACACATCGCCCGTCTAGCGGCAGGAGCGCCAACTCAGGCTCGACGACGGCCCGAGAAGTCGAAGCGGGCCTCCCACCGGTCGGCGGCGCCGTCGAATCGGATCTGGGCGCGGTACCCCGACGCCCCCGGTTCGTCGTCGGCGCCTCGCGCAGTCATGGAAGGCGTGAGCGCCGCCGCGCGCGCAGCCAGCGATACAGCAGCACGGCGCCGACGCACAGCGCAATCAGCTCGCCGACTGGCCGCACGATACCAACGATAGGCGCGCGGTCCTCGTCGGCGCGCGTGCGCCACTGCGCCGGCGTCGCTGCATCGGGCAGCGTGGCCGTCTTGACCATCGCGTCGCCGCTCGATGAGCCACGGCAGCTCGGCACGCGTGCCGACGAGCTGCAGCTGCACCAACTCCTCGCGGCCGATGAGGACGTAGCTGACGGCGACGTCTAACGGTGTCGTCGGCACGGCGAAGACGAAGCGGAACAGCCGGTTCGAGCCCGGTCGCCCGCTCTCCTAAGTAACTGCCAACAGGAGCCGTTTAATGGTCCCAGCCATCAAACGGCATTCTTCCGCAGAGCTCGATAACCCAGCTCATAACCCCGAAGTTGGTCGGCAGCCGCCTCCATCGCTTCCCACTTCTCATCGAGATGGACTGAGTCGTAGTGCTCCGTCATGACCTCAGTGACGTGGCCCGCGAGTGATCATCGACCGCGGCGTACTAGACAATCAGGGTTTCCCGCGACGCACCGGCGGCGATGGCAGCGGCGGCTGTGGTTCGCAGTTCGACAACCAGACGCCATCGCTCGAGATGTGCCTCTCGGTGAACAGGCCTTCTATCCGACCGCGAACGACGACCTCGTCGCCGACGTGTAGCTGACTCGTTTTACGGGGGTCGAAGCCCACATGGCAACGGCACGCCGGCAAATCCGAGCGGCCCAGAAGGATACGCCCGTCGACAATCTCGCAATCGTCGCAGAAAGCACCCGAGGCTTCGATTACTTCGAGGATGATCCCACGTACCTCGGCGTCGTGCCCTCGGTAGCGCGCATTTGCTGCGGGTACATCAACGGCGTACGCCTGTTGCAATGTTGTGGCTGCGACCTTCAGCTGAGGAAGCGTGGGCGACGCGAGCGCGAGCCCCAGTACCAGAATGCTGCGCATCAAGGTCTACCCTAGCACCTGCGTATTACCGCGCGGCACAAGCCGCAGCATGAACCCATCAGATCGTCGGTAACGAGGCGCTGGTCGGTGAAACGCTTGCGACTCGCAGGTCGGTTGTCATTCGACTTCTCGACGTAAACTCAACCCGCTAGGCTGTCCGGTTTGACAGGGGCAACTCCAGTAAGTGTACGAGGTTGCCTCGTCGTAAAGGCGCATTGAATGAGAACAATGAAAGGCTCACAATAACCACGTGAGTTCACTGATGCTCAGCGGC
>JAQBQH010000191.1 GCA_028287105.1 Myxococcales bacterium | reverse complement strand
AGTGCCCGTGCCACGGCTCGACCTTCGCCCTCGACGGCCGCGTGCTGGCGCCGCCCGCGACGCGCCCGCTGACCAGCTACCCGGTGACGCTGAACGCCGATTCGATCGTCGTCACCATCGTGTGAGCCCCAGCGCTCACGCGCTCAGGCGCGGTAGGGATCGCGCGACAGCGAGCGCGATCCCGCAGCGCCGTCGGCCAGCTCGCGGCCGGCCTCTTCCTTCTTCTTCGTCGCGGCGTCGGCGCGCAACAGCGCCGCCTTCCACTTCACCGGCTCGCGCCCGCGCAGCCGCCAACGCACGTCGACCTTGACGCCGACGTCGAGGCCGACCTGCACGCCGAACCGCAGCCGAACCAGCTTCGGCAGGCTGAAGTCGAGCTTGAGCCTCATACCTTCAGATCCTTGAGCACGCGGTTGGCCGCGTTGTGCCCCGCCGCGCCGATGACGCTGCCGGCCGGGTGGCAGCCGGCGCTGCACGAGTAGAGCCCCTCGACCGGCGTCGCATACGGCAGGCGATCGGCGAACCCGAACGCGTTGTCGACGTGGTGGATGTGGCCGCGCGTGATGCCGAAGTGCTGCTCGATCTTCTGCGGATGGAGCGGGAAGGTGTCGACCACCAGATCGCTCGTGCCCGGCGCGAAGCGGTCGCAGATCGAGAGCAGCTGCTTGACGTACTTGCCCTCCTCGACCTCCCACGACGAGCCCTTCACCTCCCACGGCACCCACTGCACGAAGAGCGCGGAGTTGTGGTTGCCGGCGTCGTCCTTCAGCGACGGGTCGACGGTCGTGTGGATGTACCACTCGATGGTGGGGAAGGGATCGAGCTCCCCGCGCTGCACCATCTCGAAGCCTTCCTTGATGTGGCGCATGACGTCCTTCTCCTCGGGCAGGAGATGGATCGTCGGGCCGTACTGCCCCTTGTCCTCGGGCAGGCAGGTGAACTTCGGCAGCCCCTTGAGCGCCAGGTTCACCTTGAACGTCGAGCCGGGCTTGGCGTAGCCGTCGATGCGCGCGTTGTACTCCGCCGGCAGCGACTCCCTCCCGATGAGGTCGCGCATGCGGAACGGATCGGCGTTGCACACCACCACGTCGGCGGCGATCTCCTCGCCCGACTTCAAGACCACGCCGGTGACCCGCCCGCCGTCGATGCGCAGCCGCTCGACGCCCTTGTTGGTCTCGATGACGGCGCCCAGGCTCTGCGCCTTCTCCGCCAGCATACGCGTGACCGTGCCCATGCCGCCCTTGACGACCATCCAGGTCCCGTCGGAGCCGGGCAGGCGACACATGTTGTGAATCAAGAAGTTCATGCCGGTGCCGGGCGTGTCCCACGAGCCGAACAGCCCCGAGAAGCCGTCGGTGACGGCGTACATCGCGCGCACCAGATCGCTCTTGAAGTCGAAGCGGTCGATGTATTCGCCGACCGGCTTGCGACACAGATCGACGAACGCCCGACGCAGCTCCTTGCGCACGTACTTCTCGGCCGTCTCCTCGATGCTGAGCGGCTCCTCCATCCAGGTGCGCCCGACGTCGTCGCGAAGCTTGCCGATCTCGTCCTGCATCGCCTGATTGGCGCGCCAATCCTGCTCGGAAAAGAACTCGATGAACTGCCGCTTCATCGACTCCTGATCCGATCCGAACAGCAGATAGCGATTGCCGGTCGTCGGCAGAAAGTAGTGCGGGTCGCGGCGCATCACCGGAATGTCGACGCCGGTGGCGGCCATGATCTCGGGCGGCATGAGCCCGAGCAGATAGGCGCCCGTCGAGGTCGCCAGCCCCGGCGCCTTCTTGAACGGCCGCTCGGTGCGCACCGCGCCGCCGACCACCGCCTTGTCCTCGAGGACCCGCACCGAAAGGCCCCGCTTGGCCAACATCACCGCCGCGACCAGCCCGTTGTGGCCGGCGCCAATCACCACCGCCTGCGCGTTGCGACGCTCGCTCATACGCGAGGCATAACACGCCATCGCCGGTATAATGAAGCCCCGACGATGCCCAACCAGCAAAGGCACCGTGGCGCGCACCCCGAGGACCTGCGTCTCTTCGACCGCAGTCAGTTGAAGCGCATGCGCCCGGCCGCCGAGGAGATCGTGTGGCTCCTCGGCCGCGGCTATCCGCTCGCCACTGCCGTCGAGCTGGTCGGCAATCATCACCAGCTCGAGGCGCGCCAGCGCACGGCGCTGCAGCGCTCGCTCTGCTCGCCCGACCAGCGTCGCGGCCGCGAGAGTCGCGCCGTCGAGCGCACGGCCGCGCGCGGTCGTACCCTGCTCGTCGACGGCTTCAACCTCATCATCACCGTCGAGGTGGCGCTCTCGGGCGGGCTCATCCTCGACTGCTACGACGGCACCGTGCGCGATCTGGCCGGCGTGCGCGGCAGCTACCACGCCGTCGACGAAACCGACGCCGCGCTCGATCTCATCGGCAAGGAGCTCGGCGCGCTCGCCCCCGCGCACGTGCGCTTCTTCCTCGACGCACCGGTCTCCAACTCCGGCCGCCTGCGCGCGCGCATCGAAGACTGGGCGCATCGCTGGCCGTTCTCGCTCGAGGCCAGCGTCGTGCCCAACCCCGACGCCATCCTGGCGCGCGCCGACAACGCGGTCACCTCGGACTCGGCGGTGCTCGACCGCTGCGGCTCGTGGCTCAACCTCGGCCGCTTCATCGTCGATCGTCATGTGCCGTCCGCGTGGCGATCAGGAATGTTCACCCTCCCCTCGCGTGTTGGGACCTGAGGAAGAAAGAAACCAAAGATGCCGGCCGAGCGCGCTCCATCGATTCCCTGGTTCGTCTGGTGCACCGTCATCGCGGTCACCTCGGCGATCGTCGGCGGGCATTGGGACATCTCGTGGCACCGCTCGATCGGCCGCGACGCCTTCTGGACCGCGCCGCACATCGCCATCTATCTCTGCGGCGTCCTGGCCGGCATCGCCTCGGCCTACCTCATCCTGTCGACCACCTTCGGCAAGAACCAGGATCTGGCGCCCTCGTCGGTGTCGATGTGGGGCTTTCGCGGCCCGCTCGGCGCGTTCGTAGCCGCGTGGGGCGGCGTGGCCATGCTCACCTCGGCGCCCTTCGACGACTGGTGGCACTCCGCCTACGGCCTCGACGTCAAGATCATCTCGCCGCCGCACGCGCTCCTGGTGCTCGGGATCTTCGCCACGCAGCTCGGCGCGCTCCTCCTCATCCTCGGTTACATGAACCGCGCCGAGGGGGCCCTCAAGGAGCGGCTCACCAGCCTCTTTCTCTACGTCGGCGCGATGATCGTCGTCCTGGTGATGATGTTCCTCCTCGAGCGCACCGATCGCAGCGACATGCACACCGCGGAGTTCTATCGCGACGTGGCGCTGGCGCTGCCGCTCGTGCTCATCGGCATCTCGCGCGCCGCGCCACACCGCTGGGCCTGCACCATCATGGCGGCGATCTACTCCGGCTTCCTACTCGGCTTCCTCTGGATCCTGCCGCTCTTCGCCGCCGAGCCGAAGCTGGGACCGGTCTATTACAAGGTGACCCATTTCGTGCCGCCCGCATTTCCCCTCTTGCTCATCGTGCCGGCGGTGGCGCTCGATCTCTTGCGCCGCGTCTCGGGCAAGTGGGGCCCGTGGCGCGAGACGCTGGCGACGGGAACCCTGTTCCTCGCCACCTTCGCGATCGTGCAGTGGCCATTCGCCAACTTTTTGCAGTCGCCGATGGCGCGCAACCGCATTTTCGGCACGCACTACTTCGGCTACTACGAGCATCCGAGCTGGCTCAGCCACCAGTACCAATTCTGGCCCGCCGGATCGCCGGCGCACGTCGGGTCGGTGGTCGCATTTACCGTCGCTGCGGCGCTCTTGATGACGCGGCTGGGCCTCCAGCTCGGAGACTGGATGAAGAGGATCAAGCGATGACGCGTCGCGGATCTCTGGTCGGCCTCGTCGCACTTTTAGCCCTTCCCGCCAGCGCGCGCGCCCACGTGGGCAGCCCCGATGTCTACTTCGAGGGCGCCGCCGGTCCTTATCGCGTGCTGGTGACGGTGCAGCCGCCGACCGCGGTGCCCGGCATCGCCGAGGTGAGCGCGCGCGTGACCGAGCCGGTCACCGGCATGACGATGGTGCCGCTGCCGGCCCGCGGCGAAGGTGCCCGCTTGTCGCCCACGCCCGACGTGGCGACCCGCGATCGCGACGACCCGCAGACCTTCGCCGGCCACCTGTGGCTCATGCACGCCGGCGAATGGCAGATCCGCCTTCATGTCGACGGCGCGCGCGGCGCCGGCGAGCTGGCCATCCCGGTGCCGGCGCTGCCGTCGCGCACCAAGACGATGCAGACGGCGCTCGGCGTCGGACTCCTGGCGCTGCTTCTCCTCCTTGCGGTCGGGGCGGTGAGCATCGCCGGCGCCGGCGCGCGCGAGGGGCAGCTCGAAGCCGGCGAGACGCCCACCGCTCGCGAGCGCACGCGCGGCTGGCGCGCCATGGCGCTGACCGGCGCCTTCGTCGTCATGGCGCTCGTCGGTGGCAACGCCTGGTGGAACGCCGAGGCCGGCGACTACGCGCGCTACGTCTACAAGCCGCTCGACCTCGAGGCGCACACCGACGGCAATCTCCTGACGCTGCAGCTCGCCGATCCCGGTTGGCTGCGCTCGCGCCACGTCGACGACCTCCTGCCCGATCACGGACACCTCATGCACCTGTTCGTGGTGACGCTGCCGTCGCTCGACCACGTCTGGCATCTCCATCCCGAGGCCAACGGGCCGGGGGCGTTCCGCTTCGCCCTGCCATCGATGCCCGCGGGTCGCTATCGCCTCTACGCCGACGTGGTGCACGCCACCGGCCTCGCCGAGACCGCGACGGCCGAAGTGAGCTTGCCGGCCATCACCGGCGCGACGCTCACCGGCGACGACGCCACCGGCGGCGGTCCCGCCGGCTTCGACAGCGCCCGCAGCGTCGCGCCGCTCGACGGTGGCGCCCGCATGGTGTTCCTGCGCGACGACGTCGTCCCCGCCGCGCGCAAGGCAGCGTGGTTCCGCTTCCGCGTCGAGGACGCCGCCGGCGCGCCGCAGCCGCTCGAGCCCTACATGGGCATGCTCGGCCACGCCGCCTTCGTGCGCAGCGACGGCTCGACGTTCGCGCACGTCCATCCCTCGGGCTCGGTGCCAATGGCCTCGCTGGCGGCGCTGGAGAGCGCGACCACGGATCCGCACGCCGGTCACGCCATGCCGGTCGCAGCGACGGAGGTCGCTTTCCCGTACGGGTTCCCGCGCGCCGGCGACTATCGCATCTTCGTGCAGGTCAAACGCGCCGGCCGGATCGAAACCGGCGTGTTCGATGCACGCGTACCCTAGTGCGTGCAGCTCTCCTTCGACCTCGATACCGCGCCCGACGGCTTCGTCTTCCTGCCCGACTTCATCGACCGAGATGAAGAAGGGAGCCTGCTCGCGACGCTGCGCACGCTCGACTATCAGAAGGTCGTGATGCACGGCCAGGCGGCCAAGCGAACGGTCGTCCACTTCGGCGCCACCTACGGCTACTCGTCCCGGTCGCTCGACGAAGCGCTCCCGCTCCCCCAGTGGGTGCAGCCGATCTTGAAGGGCGTCGCCGCCGCCATGAACGAGCGCCCCGAGGCCATCGGCGAGCTCCTCGTCTCGCACTATCCGCCCGGCGCCCGCATCGGCTGGCATCGCGACGCGACGATGTTCGGCCCGACGCTGGCCGGCTTGTCGCTCGGCGGCTCCGCCACGCTCAAGCTGCGCCGCGAGCGCGCCGGCGGCGCCGATCAGTACGCCCTGACGCTCGCGCCACGCAGCCTCTACGTCATCGGCGGTGCCGCGCGCACGATGTGGCAGCACATGATCCCGCCCGTCACCGACGACCGCTACTCGTTGACCTTCCGCACCATCAAGCCGAGCGCGCGACCATCGCGTGTCGAACTGCGACGCGCGGGCGCCGCACGAGGCTGAGCCCGAACCACAGTCCGAAGAACACGACCAAAAGGGTCGCGGTCATGGCCGCCGCCAGCCGGACCGACTGCGTGACCCGCCAGGTCACGATGTAGAAGTCGCCGCAGATGCCGAGCGCGATGAACGGCAGCGCCGTCACGATCATCGCCGAGGCGAAGCGATGGAACCGTTCGGTCTCTTCGCCCCGCTCGACGATGCGATGCCAGGCCGCCGGCGTCATCAGGATCACGGTTGCCATGGCGATGGAGCAGAGGCAGGCGAGATGGAGGAATCGAAGCCCAGCGGGCAGCTTGTCGAAGCCGTCGACGAGCATGACGGCGAACTGGAATCCGAGCAGCGCCTGCGCGCCGGGCAGGACCACGCGCGCCTCGGTGAGCACGTGGCGAATCTTGTCCGAGATCTTGGTCTTCTCCACGCCCTCCTGTTTCTGGTCGTCCTTGCCCTGCATTGGCTTTCCTTCCCGCGTTTGCCGCCCGATGAGCTCGATGCCGAACCACATGGTCAACGCCACCAAGCCCGCCGTCGCGCCCAGCATGCCGCCACCGATCGGGCCGACCGCCTTCCATCCAGCGATGCCGAGGTCGAGCGAGAAACCGATCGAGAGCGGCACCAGCGCCGCACAGGCGAAGCCGCTCGTGAAGCGATGGAACTCCGGCGAGTCCTCGCCGTGCTCCGCGATGCGATGATGCGCCCCCGGCGTCAACAGCAGCGCCAGCGTCAGGATGAGCAGCGTCAGCGCGCCCAGCGTCATGAGCTGCGCCAGCCGCGGCAGCACCTCGAACCCACGCTCGAAGACAGCGCGAAAATTGAATCCGATCAGGACCTGAACGCCGAGGATGAGCATGCGATTCTCATCGAGGGCGTTTTGGATCTTGGTCTTGAGCTTGGCCACCAGGGTGACAAGCTCGCAAACGCGGTGCCAGATGACCTAGCGGCGCGGCGCGAGCAACTCGGCGCGGACGTCTGTCACCGACTTACCGCGCCAGAGCTTCGAATAGTTGGCGTGGTTCGAGAGCGTGCGCGGATCCATGCGGTCGATGCACAGCGTCCCGTGCAGGTGATCGATCTCGTGTTGCAGGATGCGCGCGTGCCAGCCGCGCACGGCCAGGCAGACATCGCGCCCCTGGTCGTCGAGCGCCTCGACACGCACGGCGGCGGCGCGCGGGACCAGCGCCATCCAGCCGTCGACGCTGAGGCAGCCTTCGAAGAACTCGACCGGCTCGCCCGGCTCGAGCGTCAACACCGGATTGATGATCACGTGGAACGGAACCACCGCCCGCTGGCGCTCGGCGAGCTCCTCGGAGCTGGCGTTGGCCTGATACTCGGGCGCATCCTCGATGACCGCGAGCTGCAGCGGCAGCCCGATCTGCGGCGCGGCCAGACCGACGCCCGGCGCCGCGCGCACGGTCTCCTGCATGTCGGCGATGAGCTGCTGGATGGCGGTCGACTGGATCTCGTCGAGCGACAGCGGCCGTGCCGGTTGCCGGAGGACCGGGTCCCCCGCTTGAACGATCGGCAGGATCACGCGGCCACGAAGCCTTCGGCGCGCGCCTCGTCGACGCCGTCGAGGCCGAGATCGAGCCCCGCCGCGGGCGGCTCGATGCCGATCGACTTCATCGGCGGAAAGACGAGCCCGCACGCCTTGACCGCCGGCTTGATGTCGTCGACGAAGTCCTGCATGACCGCGCCCGGGTCGCGCTTCTTCAAGCCGACCTCGATGGCGTAGCGCGCGCCGTCGGTGGCGGGCCGCCCGAACGAGAGCAGCCCCTGGCGCAGCCACTTGTCGAACACCCGCTGCTTGTCGGCGTCGAAGGCGCCCGTGCGCGTCAGCTCGACGACGATGCGCTCGCCCAGCGCCTGGTGCCCCTTCTCTTCTTTGATGATCTTCTGGATCGTCCGCTGATAGGGCTCGAACGAGCACTCTTCGTACTCTTTGAGCTGCCAGAATCCGCCGCGATCGTACAGGAACTGCGCCATCGCCAGCTCGTACCAGGACTGCGCGAAGTCGATGGGCTTATCGGCCAGACGCGCGCGCACCGACGGCTCCACCGACTCGCCGGTGAACGAGGCGTACATCTTGACGACGTCCTCGTAGTGCTCCATCTCCTCGCGGATGTGCCAGGTCATGAACTTGAGCCAGCGCATCTCGGGCACGAACTGCAGGCCGTACCCGAACATCTGCGCCGCCGCGAGCTCGCGATAGGCCTGCGACTGCATCATCTGGACGACGGTGCCGTAGTACCGCTCGTCCATCTCCTCACGCGTCTTGTACGTGCGCATCCTGCTTCTTTACCACAGGTCCGAACGCGCTCCGTGGGGCGTCAGCTCCCGACTTGCAGCGTCGTGCCGCGCACCGCCATCGACGGGCGATTGCCTGTCGGCTTCGGCATGAAGCGCGTCATCAGGCCGAACGCCCGGCTCAAGAGACCGGGGGCGAGCGCGTGGGCCTCGCGCGCGAGCTTGGCCGCGATCCCGATGGTCACGCGGCGCTCGCGACGGCGGATGCCCTTGACGATGCGGCGCGCGGCGCGGTCGGCGTCGACGCTGAGCGCGACCGCCAGGCCGGCTTCGAACATCGCCATCTCCGCTTCGACGTTGCCCTTGTAGAAGACGTAGGGAGCCGAACCGGTGCGCATCAGCCACGGCACCACCGTCACGACCTTGACCCCGGTCCGCTCGAGCTCCGCCGACATGCCCTCCGAGTACGCGCGTGCCGCTGCCTTGGCGCACGAGTACGGCAGCATGTGCGGCACCGAGATCTCGCCGCCGATCGACGTGATGTTCACGATCGTCCCTTCGCCGCGCAGCCGCATCCCGGGCAGCGCGGCGCGGGTTCCGTACACCACGCCCCAGAAATCGATGTCCATGGCCTGGCGGAAATCGTGCAGCGCCATCTCCTCCACGGGACCGGCCTGGATGATCCCGGCGTTGTTGACCAGGATATCGATGCGGCCGAAGTGCTGCTCGATCTCGCCGATGAATTCGGTCACGGCGACCGGGTCCGAGACGTCGACCGCGCGCGCCAGCACCGGCACGCCGTAGCCGGCGAGCTTCAACCCCGCCTCTTTGATCTCGTGCGAGCCGCGCGAACAGATCGCAATCGAGCACCCCGCCCGGGCCAGGAGGTCCGCCAGCCGGTAACCGAGGCCGCGCGAGCCGCCCGTCACCACGGCGACGCGGCCGCGCAAATCCTGCTCTCTCGACCGCCGGACCGCCCACCAACCGACCGCCAGGCCGCCGCCCGCGGCGGCTCCGAGCCACGCTCTCTTGTCCATGCGCCTTTCACTTGCAAGCCCCGGCCCGCGACTGCCAGCCGCCGGGGCACGACGGGGCGCCACCGTACCGGTAAAAAACTGCGCACTGCAGGTCGGGCGCTCCCTTGACTCGGGCACTTGCGGTCCTAAGTCCCTTCAAACCACTTTAACGTCGGACATTTTCTTCAATCACCGACGACGAGGGTCCCCACTTGGACAAATCGACCCACGGCAACGGCAACGGTCACAAGAACGGCAACGCTCCCAAGAACGGCAATGGGCAGAGAGATCGGGAGACGCAGCAGCAGGCGTCCGCCCGCGCCAAGGGCGTCAGTCGTCGTGCAGCGCAAGATCGGCGGCGCACGTCGCCCTCCGCCGACGACCGCCTCCGCGAGGTGCTCGAGGTCGTGCGGTCGATGGTCGACGGAGAGTTTCAGCTCCGCATGCCGCTGACCGAAGACGGGTCGCTCATCGACGACATCGCGCGCGCGATGAACGAGCTCAACGCCCGCCACGAGGAGATGACGAACGAGATCGTGCGCATCGAGCGCGTCGTCGGCCGCGAAGGGCGCATGGACGACCGCGCGCGCGTCGAAGGCGTCAAAGGCGGCTGGCGCACCAAGCTCGACACCATCAACCAGCTCACCTCCGACCTCGTCATGCCGACGACGGAGATCTCGCGCCTCCTCGGCGCCGTCGCCCGCGGCGATCTGACGCAGAAGATGGCGCTCGAGTTCGAAGGCCAGCCGGTCAAAGGCGAGTTCCTGCGCATCGGAACCACCGTCAACGAGATGGTCGACCAGCTCTCGTCGTTCGCGGCCGAGGTCACCCGCGTCGCCAAGGAGGTCGGCACCGAAGGCAAGCTCGGCGGTCAGGCCTCGGTGCGCGGCGTGTCCGGCACCTGGAAGGACCTCACCGACAACGTCAACCAGATGGCGAACAACCTGACCACTCAGGTTCGTAACATCGCCGAGGTCACCACGGCCGTCGCGCGCGGCGATCTCGGCAAGAAGATCACCGCCGACGCCAA
>JAQBQH010000091.1 GCA_028287105.1 Myxococcales bacterium | reverse complement strand
CACCGCGTCGGCCAGGCCGCGCAGCGCTTCGCCGAGCCGCGTCTCGTCGCCGAGCGCGCCGTAGAGCCGCGGCAGCGCCAGCCGCGCCAGGAACGACGGATGCGCCGACGCCACCGACGCCTCGAACGCATCGGCCGCGTCGCGCAGCGTGCCCAGCTCCTCGAGCAGCGTCCCCAGCCGCGCCGCCGCCGCCGCGACGAGCGCCTCGTTGGCCTTGGGATCGCGTCGCAGATCGCGCAGGAGCGCCGCCAGCGCCTCGCGATTGTGGCGCGCCTCGAGCGCCACTTCGATGCGCACCGCGACCACCGGATCGCGCGGCGCCAGCGCCATCTGATTGACCCGCGTCGCCAGCGATTCCCCGTCGCCGAGCGTGTTCGCCAGCTGCCCGAGCAGCGCCGCGCGCAACGCCGGATCGCGCAGCCGCCCCACGATCCCCGTGAGCGTCGCCCGCCGCGCCGGCGAATCGACGTCGAGCGCGCGCAACAGCGCCAGCATGAGCGGCAGCGAATCGGGGTCGGCCACCAGCGCCGCCGCCAGGAGCTCGGCGGCGCGCGGGCGCTCGCCGGTCCGCTCCGAGTAGAGCTCGGCCGCGCGATAGCGGGCGTTCGCCGACCACTTGTCGCCGATGCCGTTGGGCTGCGTCGTCTCGTACAGCGCCGCCAGCCGCGGCCAGCGCCCCAGCCGCGCCAGGAGGCGCGCCCGCGGCCGCGCCGCCACCGTCATGCCTGCCTCGGCGAGCGACTCCCACAGCGTCAGCGCCTCATCGGCGTGACCGGTCACCTCGGCGAGCGCCGCCCGCCGCACGGCGAGCGCCGGCGTCGACGGCAGCTCGGCCAGGATGGGCCGCAGCGCCGCCCAGCGCTGCCCCTCCTGATAGAGGCCGGCCAGCGCCACCAGCGTCGGCAGATGATTGGGCGACGCGGCGCGCACCGCCTCCAGCCGCGCGATGCCATCGTCGCTGCGCCCCATGCGGCGCGCCAGGAGCAGGCCCGCCTTGTAGCCGTAGTCGGCGCGCTCCAGCTCGCTGCCGTCGCTGGCGGCGCGCTCGAAGAGCGCCAGCAGATCGTCCCAGCGCTCGGCGCGCGCGAACGTGCGCCCTGCCGCCGCCTCGATGGCGTGCGCGCGCGGCGCCACCTCGAGCCCGCGACGGTGGCTGGCCAGCGCCGCCTCGAGATCGCCGCGCTTCTCCTGCAGCTGCGCCGCGCGCTCGTACAGCGACGCGAGCTGCACCGGATCCTCGGTCCACGAGGTCAGCTCGGCGAGCACCGACTCGAGCGCGGTCAGATCGCCGGTGTCCTCGAGCAGCTGCGCCAGCCGCGTCAGCGCGATGTGCGGCGCGCCGCCGGGAATCTCGGCCGCGCCGCGAAAGGCGTCGATGGCCCGCCGCGAGTCGTCGAGGCGGTCGGCCGCCAGCTCGCCGATCTGCAAGAGCAGCCAGGCGCGCCGGCGCGGCTCGCCCACGCGCGCCAGCTCGCGCTCGTACAGCGCCAGGAGCTCCGGATACGCCTTCTTCTGGCGCAGCACCCGCTCGAGCGTCGCGAAGATGCCCGCGTGATCGGGCGCCGCCACGAGCGCCTCCTGGAGCAGCTTGATGCCCTCGTCGGCGCGCGCAGCGTCGTCGAGCATGAGCTCACCGGCACGCCGGAGCGCCGCCGCGCGCCCCGCCGGCGAGGCCGCGTTGTCCGCCTCGGCGCGGTGCATCCACAACAGCCGCTCGACGTCGGACTGCTTGGCGAACGCGCGCCCGGCTCCCTCGAGCGCCGGCACGTAGCCGGGCGCCGCCTCGAGCGCGGTCTTGTACGCATCGGCCGCGCCGTCGAGATTGCCGAGCCGCTCCTCGCGCAGCTGCCCGATCCGCGTCCACGCCACGGCGCGCCCGAGCGCCTCGCCGCCGTCGGGCAGCCCCGCCTCCTCGGCGTCGAGCACCTTCTGCCACTGACCCTTCCTCGCCCACAGATCGGCCAGCTCCGCCTGCGCCGCCGCCTTCGACGGCCCCTCGGCCTTTTCGGCCGCGTGCGTGAACGCGCGCTCGGCCGCTTCCAGGTCGCCGAGGTGGTAGCGCGTCAGGATGCCGATCTCGAACCAGCCCTCTGCCGGCGGCACCGCCGCGGCGACGATGTGCGCCTCCAGGCGCGCGCACAGCTCGCGCGGCTGATCGCTGGCGCCGAACAGCCGCTCCAGCAGAAACGATACCGACGGCGACTCGGGCGCATGCACCTCGGCCTGCACCGCCGCTGCCAGCGCCGCGACGACGTCACCAGCCGCCTCGAGCAGGCGCGCCGCCCAGGCCAGGTACTCCGCCTTGACCCGCGGATCGGTCGTCGCCTCGGCGATGCGACGGCAGCTCGCCATCGCCTCGCTGTTGTCCCCGTCGGACAGCGCCAGCTGAAGCTGGGCCAGAAGCGCCGTCAGCTCGCTCGGGTTGGCCTCGACCGCGGCCAGATAGGCCTGCCGCGCCGCGGTCGTATTTCCTGTCTTCTCGAAGAGCGCTCCGCGCTCGGTCTCGAGCGCCGCGCGATAGGCCGGCGTCGTCGCGGCGCGCGCTTCACCGTCGAGCGCGCGCAGCTGATCTTCGACGGAGCCGGCGCGCAGGGCCGCCTTGCGATAGGCGCGCGCGATGTGCAGCGCCGGCCGCTTGCCGTAGGCCTCCCGCAGCGCCTCGAGCGCGGCCGCCGGCTCGTTCAGCGGATGGAGCTGCAGCTGACCGAGGTCGTGCAGCGCCTGCGCCGCCTCGCCCTCGTCGGCCAGCGACGGCACCAGCCCTTCGAGGAAGGCGACGGTGCGACGCGCCTGCGTCAGCTCCTCTTTCGAGGCGCCTTTGCCGTCGAGGCTGAGCACCTCGAGCGAGCCCACTTCGGTCGCGTGCGTGTTGTCGTCTTGTTGCGGGCGCTCGTCCATGGCGGGTGGCCACTCCCTGGTGAGTCGCCAATCATATCCTGATTCCAAGTCCGCGGGTGCCTGCGTATTCGCGCGACCACCCGCGTCGCACGAGCTCGCTCGAAGACGACATCCGCTCGAGCGGGCGCGGCCTCGAAGGCCTGCTGCGCGCGGCTGAGCTACGCGGATGCGCGGGCGAGCGGCAGCGTGATGACCACGACGGTACCGCGGCCGAGCTGCGACTCGACCCGGATGCTGCCGCCCGACGCGTCGACGATGCGCTTGACGATCGACATGCCGAGGCCG
Organism: Myxococcales bacterium; assembly: GCA_028287105.1. Classification (GTDB taxonomy): domain Bacteria; phylum Myxococcota_A; class Polyangia; order Palsa-1104; family Palsa-1104; genus JAQBQH01. The sequence goes on along the minus strand of JAQBQH010000091.1, from coordinate 3,138 downwards.
GTGCCGGGCCGGTCGCGCGTGCGGTCGGCGCGATGGAACGGCTCGAAGACGCGCCGCACGTCCTCGGGATCCATGCCGGTCCCATTGTCGCTGACGCGCAGCTCGTAGCCCGCACTCTCGACGCGGCCGACGATCGCCACCTCGGCGCGCGTCTCGGGACGGCGATATTTGACGCCGTTCTCGGTCAGGTTCCACAGCACCTGACGCAAGAGCTCGGCCTTGCCGCGCACCCGCGCCGGCTCGACCTCGACGCGAAGCTCGGCGCCGTCGGACTGGTGCTGCGTCAGGAAGTCCTCGCGCAGCGCCGCGGCGCTCTCGCGCGGATCGCAGCTCGCGTCGGGGAGCTCTTGCCCCACCCGCGACAGCGTCAGCAGATCGTCGATGAGCGCCTGCATGCGCGCGATCCCACGCACGAGGCGGTCCATCACCGGGTTGGAGTCGCCGGCGCCGCGCCGCGACAAGATCGACGCCGCCAGGCTGACGCTGCCGAGCGGCCCGCGCAGATCGTGCGCCACGCGTCCGGCGAACGCGTCGAGCTCCCGATTCTGCCCCTCGAGCAGCGACGAGTAGCGCGTCAGCTGCTCCTCGTGGCCCAGCACCAGCCGCGTCGTCCAGCCACCGACGAGCAGCGTCGCCAGCACGCCGAGTAGCCCGAGCGTCACCAGGAGCGACGCGGTCGACCGATGCAGCGCCTCGATGACCGTGAGCGACCGATCGACGCCGCGCCGGTTGAGGTGGATGAGATCGCTGGCATCGCGCCCGATGGCCGAGAAGCGCTCGTCGAGCGCCATCATCGCGGCGCGCGCTTCGACGTCGCGATTTTCGCGCGAGAGCGCCAGCGCCGCCGCGCGCGGCTCTTCCAACGCCGCCACCCCGCTCTTGACGCGCTGCCACACGAGGTTCTCGCCGGGCAGCGTCGCCAGCGGCTCGTACTTCGCCGCCGCGATCGCGAAATCGATGTCCGCCTGCGCGACCTGCGCTTCGACGCGCAGCTGCGCGCTCGCGCGGCTCTCGAGGATGTGCTCGTCGACGAGAAAACGCTCGGTGTCCACGTCGCGCGTCATCCGCGACACCAGCTCGATGCTGGCGACCATGTTGGTCGCGATCTTGCGCGTCTCCTCGCGGGCGCCGAGCGACTTCTGCCAGCTGGCCAATTGCGTCCCGGCAAAGAGCGCGGCGATACCGACGAACGCCAGCGGCACGAGGCGGCGGTGTTGTGACCTATGGGGCGCAGCGGGAGACACGTGGACGCACGATGTCCATAGGGTCGAGGCGCCGGAAAGTCGAGACTACTTTACCTGCGCTTTACACGCGCCGCGCGGTCGCCATTTCGGGCCCGGCGGAACGGCCGAAGGCGGTGCCCTCGCCCACTTCGCCGAAGTTCGGCTATATTTCGCCGCGACGCGAGGATGGCGGAACTGGCAGACGCGCCGGATTTAGGTTCCGGTGGGTAAAACCGTGCGGGTTCGACCCCCGCTCCTCGCACCACTTTGGAATCGCTAGACTTTTCACCCTTCCGAGCCCTGCCCTTCGGTTCCTTGCGCTGCCCTCCGTACCCCGTTGGTACCCCGCTGAGCCCGTTCAGCACGTCCTGCGCGGCGCGCTTCGACCCGTGCATGTAGATCGACGTCGTCGACGCGTACTTGTGGCCGGCCAGGAACATGATGCCGACGAGGTTGTCGCTCGACTCTCCCAGGTGCGTCAGGCGGCTATGGCGGAAGTCGTACGGGGAAATCTTCGCGGCCTTCGCCTCGGGCAGCCCAGAGGCCAGCGCGGCGGCCCGGAGCGGCGTCGTGTAGTCGTGGGCGCCGAAGATGAGACCGCCGGCAGCCGGCAGGCTGCGCTCCAACGCCGCGCGCGCCTCCGGGCGCAGAGGCAGCTCGCGACCGAAGCGCGCCTTGTCGGCTTCGTCGCGGATGGCCAGCACGCCGCGCTGCGCGTCGTAGTCGTCGGCGCGGAGCTGGTCGAGCGTGCCCGGGCGCAGGCCCGTCTCCCAGGCCACGACGAAGCGGTCGCGGATGCGATAGGTGGTGTGGTCGCGGCGGCTCTTGCGGCCGACGTCGGGGAGCTTGTCGAGGACGCCGACGATCTCAGCTTCGCTGTACGCCGTGTGCTTGCCCTTGTGCGGGCGCTTCGTCGGCGTGCCGGTCGCGTGGCGGTCGGGCGAGCTGATGACCGGCGTCTCGGTGATGTGGCCGTGCGTGCGTGCCCAGCCGAGCATGGTGCGGAGCGCGGCCAGCTCCTTCAACACCGTCTTCCGCTTGACGGTGGCCAAACGCGCGCGCCAGTAGCGCTCACCCGACGCCGTGCTGATGCCGTCCACGACCTCGAAGAAGCCCTGCCAGCGGTTCACGTACAACATGTACTCGCGGATCGTCGACTCATCCAGCCGGCTCTTCTCGGCGACGAGCCACATTGCGCCCAGCTCGTCGACGGGGCGGGCGCAGCCGATGGTTCCGGGCGCGGCGACGGGCGCGCGGCCCGACACTACTTCGTCGTAGATACGCTGCGCCGCGACCTGAGCTTCGCGAGCATCTGGCGTTCCCGTGGACCGAGAGAACTGCCGGCCGGCGTGCCTGAACTTGACGACGAGCGTGCCCGTACGGTCGTCGGGCTGGAGCCGCCACGGCGCTGCGATGCTACCCATGCTCGAAGATCCTCCACGCTGAAGAGATGCCGGTGGCCGACGACCACGCACGGCAGGCGGCGCCGCACGTGGCGCTCGAAGCTGCTGAGCGAGACGCCGAGCAACCGCGCTGCCTCCCGCCGGTCCGCCAACAACCGCCCACCATCGTGATGATGACAAAGCAACGAGACGTCGAACGGAGACCCGTCCGGGGCGGCGTCGACGGCCACCTTGATACTGTCGTCGACGAGCGCGGCCATACCTCTATATAACGAAACTCCGCCGAGCGACTTCGGCGCCGCCGACGTACGCCTGCGCGCCCATTGAGCCGCCTCGTCAAGCGCTCGGGGCTCCGACCATCGAGACTACGAGCCCGCTGTCGAGCTTCACCTCGCGCAGCAGGAGCCCGCACGGTGTCCAGCGAACGCGGTTGCCGTCGGAGAATTGAATTTCGTCGCCAATGGATGGGCGTCCAAATTCGCAAATCCAGATCAGGATCATGAAGTCGTCGA
>JAQBQH010000145.1 GCA_028287105.1 Myxococcales bacterium | reverse complement strand
ACGCCGCCAAAGAGCGCCGTCACCACCACGAAGGTGGCCGTCAGCGGCGCGGCCCAGAAGATCGCGCGCCCGACGAGGAAGACTGCGAGGAGCCAGCCGCCAAGCTTGCGCATGTGCCTTGATACGTCCAACACCTGGGGATCGACCTATCATTTCAGGGGTTGACAGGTCGACGATGTAGGTGCTACGGTTTCGACGCTAAGTTGCGGAAAAGATTAGTACAGTTGGCGCTTCTCGGAACCCTCGCGATGGGCTGCGGCCCCGCGCAGACCCGCGTCGATCCCGATGCTTCCTACAAGCGCTACCTCCTGGGCGCGGATTACTTCAACAAAGGCTTCGTACAGCCTGCGCTGGAGGAGCTGCTCAAGGCGGTCGAGCTCAACCCCGACAACGCCGATGCGCACAATCTGCTCGGCCTCGTGTTCCTGCGCAAAGGCGCGGAGGCCGAGGAGCTGTCGACGCGCAACCAGTGCTTGAAAGGCGAAGAGCTGCGCCTCGAGAAGCAGGAGATGGACCGCCAGTTCAAGAAAGCGCAGGAGCAGTTCGAGAAGGCCGTATCGCTCAAGAGCGACTTCTCCGAGGCGCGCAACAACCTCGCCGTCGTCATGATCCACTTCGGCCGCTACGACGACGCCGTCGAGCTGTCGGAGAAGGCGCTGTCGAACATCATCTATCGCGAGCCGTACGCCGCCAACGGCAACCTCGGGCAGGCGTACCTCGAGAAGCGCGACTTCGCGCGAGCGGCCAAGGCGCTGCGGCAGGCGATCTTCGAGCAGCCCAAGTTCTGCGTCGGGCGCTACCGCCTGGCCAAGGTCTACTACGAGACCAAGGACTGGGACCGCGCCGCCGAGGAGATCTCCGAGGTCGTCGGCGACAAATCGTGCCCGATCCAGGAGGCGTATCACCTGGCAGGTCTGGTCTCCCTCCGTCGCGACAACCGTGACAAGGCGCATGAATTCTTCGCCCGTTGCGTCGAGCTGGCCCCGAAGAGCTGCTTGGCGAGCGAGTGCAAATTGGCGCAGTGAGCAAGCGCGGAATACAATAGATGGCGCGAGCAGAGGTGATGGAGCGCGAACACGTCGGCAGCTATCTTCGTCGGCAGCGTGAGGCACGCGGGATGACCCTCGCGGAGCTGAGCCGGTCGACGAAGATCAAGGAAGGCAGCCTCACCGCGCTCGAAGAGGCGCGGTTCGAGGCGCTGCCGGCCCGCGTCTTCGTCGTGGGCTACGTCGGGGCCTATGCGCGCGCGGTCGGGCTGGACGCCGGCGAGGCGCTCGAGCTTCTGGCGACCTCGTCGCCCGCGGCACCGCTGGGCGCCATCGGCGAGTGCATGGCGAAGGTCGTGGCGCGCGCACCGGCGCAGAGCCAGCCGGACGGCGAGCGGCCGCTCGCGGATCGCCGCCGGGTCGGAGTCGTCGTGGTGGTGTTCTTGTTGCTGATCGTCGCGACGCTGACGCTGTCGTTGCTCTTGCACCACGGCGGGCGCGTCGGCGGCGGAATGTCGTAGCGCCCCGAGCGGGGCGCGCGCGGTCAGACGGGCTTGAACAGGTGCTGGTAGTCGCCCTTGACGGTGGCCATGACCAGCTTCTCGGCGAGCTCCTCGAGCGTGATCTCGAGCCGCTTGAAGTCGACGGTGATGCGGTGCTCGATCTTGCCCTTTTTCATGTAGCCCTCGACGCGCAACATGAACTTGTCGGCGTCGGGGCCGAGCTTGCCGAACGCTTCGATGAGAAAGACGTCGGGCTTGCCCGAGCGGCCCATCGCGTTGAGCGCGACGGTGACCTCGTTGATCTGGCGGCCGAAGGTCAGGTTGAAGTCGGCGTGCAGGTTGGCGTCGCGCGCGGCGAGCGCGGCCGACTCCTGCCAGCTGAGCCGCTTGGCCGGATCGGCAGCCGAGTTGAAGCGCCGGACCGCCTCGCGCACCATGCCGCAAAACTCGAAGAACGACTCCGGCACCTCCTTGGCGAGACGCTCGGCGCCCTTGAGATATTCCTCGCGCGCTTCGGTGCGCTCGCGCTCGGCTTCGGCCTCGCGCCGGGCGATGTCCTCGAGTGATTCGCGCTTCTCGGGCATGGCGTATTGGTATCACGAAATGAGGTAAGCTTGGCGACGCGATGTCGCGCCTGACCACGCCTGCGATCGTGTTGCGCACCGTCGACTACGGCGATGCGGACCGCGTCGTGACCCTGTTCACGCTCGAGGCCGGCAAGCTGTCGGCGCTGGCGCGCGGCGCCCGCAAGAGCGTCAAGCGATTCGGCGCCGGGCTCGGCCTGTTCGGCGTCGGCGAGGCGCTCCTGCACGACAAGCCCAACGCGGAGCTGGCGGGGCTCGAGCGCTTCGACGGCGCACGCGGCTTTCCCGCGCTCATGTCGGACGTCGCCAAGGTGGCGCACGGCGGCTACGCGTGTGAAGTGGTGCGCGAGCTCATTCCGCCGCGGCAGCCGGAGCCGGTGATCTTCGAGCTGCTGGTGACCTTCTTCGCGACGCTGGAAGCGGCGCCGGTGCGCGCCGAGACGCTGCGCATCTTCGAGCTGCGGCTCTTGGACGCGCTCGGCCTGCGCCCGCAGATCGATGCCTGCGTCGGCTGCGGTACCGTCGAGCTGGGCGGCCCCGGTGACGTGCTGGACGTCCGTCGCGGCGGCGTGGTCTGCCCCAATTGTCACGGCCACGGAAGGGCGCTCTCGGACGACGTGCGACGCGCGCTCGTCGAGGCGCAGACGCTCGGCCTCGCCGACGCGCCCGCGTTCACGCTCTCGCACGCGACCAACGCCGGCTGCCGCGAGGTGCTCTCGACGATCATCCTCGACCACGTGGGCCGGCCGCTCAAGTCGCTCGAGTTCATCGCCAAGCTCAACCACGTGCAGCCATGAGCGCCCCCACGACGACAGCCACGCGCGATCTCGACGTCCTCAGCTTCGGCGAAGCGCTCGTCGACTTCTTCCCCGACCGCACCGGCGTGCCGCTCGCCGAGTGCGACGTCTTCCATCGCCACCTCGGCGGGGCGCCGTGCAACGTCGCCGTCGGGCTGTCACGTCTCGGTGCGCGCGTCGGCCTCATGACGCTGGTGGGTCCCGACGCGTTCGGCACCTTCGTGCGCGATCGACTCGTGTCCGAAGGCATCGACATCCGCGGCGTCGGCGTGCATCGCACCGCCAAGACCGGCGTCACCTTCGTCGCCGTCGGTGCGCACGGCGAGCGCAGCTTCCTGTTCTTCCGCCATCCGTCCGCCGATCAGATGATCGCGGAGCATGATGTCGACGCGTCGATCATCGCGCGCGCCCACGTGCTGCACGTCGGCAGCTCGACGATGGCGCGCGAGCCGTCGCGCGGCGCGACCCTGCGCGCGATCGAGCTGGCGCGCCGCGCCGGCTGCCTGATTTCGACCGATCCCAACTGGCGCGCGCACCTGTGGGAGAACCCGGCAGAGGCGGCGCCGATGCTGCAGCGCCTCGTCGCCGAGTGTGACGTCGTCAAGATCTCCGACGACGAGCTGGCGCCGCTCACCGGCGTCACCGACCCTGAGGCCGGCGCGAAGAAGCTGCGGGCGCTCGGCTGCCCGCTCGTCGTCGTCACGCTGGGAGCGCGCGGCTGCTACGTGGACTCGGCGCAAGGGAGCGACTGGCTACCCGGCGAGCATGTCGAGGTCGTCGACACGACCGGCGCCGGAGACGGCTTCGTGGCAGGGCTCCTGTCGACGCTGGCGCCGCTGTTTCGCACTGGCCGTCGGCCTGCCGACCTGACGCTCGACGAGATTCGCGGCGCCTGCCGCGCCGGGAACAAAATCGGAGCCGCCGTCGTTACGGCTCTAGGGGCGACCACCGGGCTGCCCGCGCGTCGCTAATCGTGGTAACACGCCGTAAGTGAACGAACGCGAGCGTCTCCAGGAGCTGCACCTTACATTGGAAGGTGCGCTAGAACAGCTGACGAGAGCCCACCAATTGGCTCTTCCCGACGGGCCGGAGCTGCCGGCCCTCGCACAGCTGGTGGCCGAGCTGGTGACGACCCGAAACGCAGTGCGCGAGCGTCTCATGAAGGAGCTCGCGAAACCGACGTTGAACACATTGAAGTGAAGATGGCCAACGAGACCCAGACCAAAGTCGACGATCCGCGCGCCTCGCGCCTCCTGTTCGACGCGCTCAAGCAGAAGGCGCGCGGCCAGACCGCGTTGGTGAAGCTGACGCCGGCGGACGCGGTGGCGCTCACCGGCATGCCGTCGGCGCAAGCCGAGCCGGCGCTCAAGTCGCTCGTGAAGACCTATCGCAGCCACCTGGCCGTCACGGAAGAGGGCGAGCTGGTCTACGAGTTCGATCCCTCGCTCGAGCGTCGCGACAAGGTCCCCTTGTCCGAGCGGATCCGGGCGGCGGGGCAGGTGGCGTGGCGCGGCTTCCAGATGCTGTTCAAGATCTGGATCGTCGTCACGCTCGTCGTCTACGTCGTCGCGTTTCTGGCGATGATGATCTCCATGATGTTCGCGCGCTCGTCCGACGACCGCGATGATCGGCGCGGCGGCGGGGGACTGCCGTGGATCTGGTTCTGGCTCATGCCGGACATGGCGCCGGCGGGGTACCACCGCGATCGCTATGGGCGGCCGCTGCGTCGGCCCGACAAGCCGAAGAAGCGCTTCTACCAGTCGGTGTTCGACTTCGTGTTCGGGCCCAAGGGCGCGCCGGTCGATCCGCGCGAGTCGGACAAGCGGCTGTTGGCGTTCTTGCGCGATCACAAAGGACGCGTGACGGCGGCGGAGATGACCGCGCTCACCGGGCTGTCGCTGGCGGCGTCGGAAGAAGAGCTGACGCGGCTCATGGTCGAGTACGACGGCGAGGTCGAGGTCGCCGAGGACGGCACGCTCTTGTATGTCTTCGAGGGCATCTTGCCGAGCGCGTCGACGGCGGGGACGCACTGGAGCTGGGCCTGGGACAAGGCCGATCCGGTGCCGCCGTTGACGGGAAATACGGGCGGGACCGACGCGGTGATCGCGGGCTTCGCAGGGTTCAATTTGTTGGCCTCGTTCACCGTCGGGCCGGCGTTCTTGCAGCGCATCCATCTCACCGGCGATCCGGTGGCGACGTTTTTCGTGACGCTGTTCCCGCTGATGTTCTCGGCGATCTTCTTTGCCGTGCCGGCGGCGCGCTGGATCGTGCGGACGCGGGCGCTGTCGAGGCGCGAGCGACGCCAGCTCAGGCGCGAGCTCTTGCGGGAGATCTGGGCGCAGCCGGCGGAAGCGCGCGATCCGGCCGTGTTGGCGGCCAACGCCGCGCAGCGAACCGGGCTGCCGGTCGAGTCGGCGCGCAAGATGCTGGAGGAGCTGGTGCGCGATCTCGACGGCGACGTGACCACCGACGCGGAGGGCGCCATGCGCTACCTGTTCCCGCGGCTCGGCGAGGAGCAGCGCGCGGTCGCGGCGGCGCGCGCGGCGGCGCCGGACAAGCAGCTGGGCGAGGTGATCTTTTCGTCGGAGGACGCGGAGGGCGGCGCGCGTGGCTGACGCCTGGCAGCGACGGGGCAAGCGTCGCGTTCTCGATACCAAGATCTTCCACATCGACGCCCACGCGCTGGTGCATCCACGCACGGGGCGCGAGCACGAGTTCTGGATCCTGAACGCGCCCGACTGGTGCAACATCGTGCCGCTGACGCGTGACGGGCAGGTCGTCATGGTGCGCCAGCGACGGCACGGCACCGACGAGGAGACGCTCGAATTGCCGGGCGGCATGGTCGATCCGCACGATCCTTCGCCGCTCGAGGCGGCGCGTCGCGAGCTGCTCGAAGAGACGGGCTACGCGGCGCGCGACCTGGTCGCGACCGGCGTCATCGCGCCGAATCCGGCCATGCAGACCAACCGTTGCTGGTCGTTCCTGGCGCGCGACGTCGAGCCGACCGGGATCACCAAGCTCGACGGCGGCGAGGACATCGACGTCGTCCTGGTGCCGTACGCGGAGATTCCCGAGCGCATCGCGCGCGGCGAGATCTCGCACGCGCTGGTGGTGGTCGCGTTTGCCTATGCGCTCGGGTTGCGGCCGCCGCGCTGAAGCAGCCGCTGGAGCGCGCCGATGATCCGGCGCGGATCGACCGGCTTGGTCAGGACCAGGTCGACGCCGCGCAGGCGAAGCTCGTTGGCGTCGAGCGCGAGCGTCCAGCCGGTGATGAGCGCGATGGGCAGCGCGGGGGCCAGGCGGCGGATCCGGCGGGCGACCTCCCAGCCGTCGAGATCCGGCAGGTCGAGGTCGGTCAGGACGGCGTCGAAGCGGCCGGCGGCGAATGTGCGCACGGCAGCTTCGCCGCAATCGGCGCTCGCGACCTCGAAGCCGCCCACGGCCAGGAGCGACGCCAGCGCCTCGCGACTGTCCGCATCGTCTTCGACCAGCAGCACGCGAGCAGGAGGCATCGAGCGCCCACGGTAGTACGCCGGAAGCGGCCACACAACCAGGCCGGCCCTGCATAAATCCCTGGGCTCGAATGTCCGATAAGGCATATTATGTCAACTGCGCACGTAGCTCTCCCAGTTGGCGTTTGGCCGGTGTATATCGCGGCATGGCCATCGGGATCCGCAGCTGCGCCCTCTCATCTGTGGTGACTCTCCTCGGATGCGCCCACGCTCCAGCGTCCTCGCCAACGCCGCCGTCACAGCCCGTTCAGTCAACCGTCGCGGCCCCGGCTGAACGGGCTTCGGATGAGAGGCCGAAGTTCAGGAACGTGCCGCTGCAGTTTTTCGAAGCTCAGCTGCTCGAGAAGCCGGCGCCGCATCTTCCCGACGGGGTCAAGATCGCGCACGTCGGTGAGCAGCTCGTCGCGCTCTACAAGGTCTGCGCCGCTCCTGACGGCACGATGGCGACGGTGTCGATCATGGAGGGAATTCCGGGGGCCGATGCCGCGATCGTGGACACCCTGCGACACTGGCGTGTCCGGCCGCAAGCGGGCCTCGGGATCTGCACGTTGTCGCGCTTCGTCTTCTCCATCAGCAAAGCTCGCTAGGCCGGGCAACAGCCCCCTGCTCGCTCCCCTAGGTCCTTCGCTTATCTACCAATCGCGCGGGGCGTGGCTCATAATCTGAGCGGCGCTTCATGTCGCGGGTTGGAGTCATACTGCTCGTTTGCGCCGCCCTCTCGACGGGCGGCTGCGATGACTCGCCGCTCATCGGCCGCGGCGCCGGCGTGAACGGCGCGACCTTCGGCAGCGAGGGCGCGCCCGAGTTCGTCGACGTCACCTTCGAGTACCTGCATCCGATCTTCCTGCGTCACAAGATCGCGCAGGGGCCGAAGGCGGCGCTGTGGGCGCAGCGCTATCACCGTCGCTGGGTCAAGTGGACGGGCCGCATCCGCTCCTTCACGGTCAACGGCGTCACGCTGCGCCAGCTCCCCGCGACCAGCACCTTCGACGTCTCGCTCTTCATCAACAACTCGGAGCAGGCGGCCACGCGCGCCCGCTTCAAGGTCGGCGACGTGGTCACCTACGTGGGCCGCCTCGACTCCTACGACGACATCTGGCGCACGCTCTACCTCATCAACGGCTCCATCCTGAACGCCCCGCCCGATCAACAAGACGCGCCCTTCTAGCCGCGCCGCGCATTGCCTGCGCCCCGCCGCGTCCGCCGATTTGACAAATGTCCGCGAAAACTGCGAAAATAACGCGCGCGCCGAAAGTGCGTGCCTGGAGATCGTCCTATGTCCCTCAAGCACCTCGCCTATCTCGCCCCTTTGCTACTCGCCGCCGGCTGCGGCGACAAGCTGACGCCCTTCAACCCCGGCAACAGCCTGGACTTCGCGAGCGACCCGGGCGACGGCGGCGGCGGCGGCATGGGCGACATGGGCCAGATGGCGGTCATCGACATGGCCGGCTTCAATCAAGCGGGCAGCCCGGTCGTGACCATCATCTCGCCGGCCGCGGGCGCCGAGGTGCAGTACGACACCTTGATCATCAAGGTCACGGTCACGTCGCCCTCCAGCACGCTGATCTCCTCGGGCTCGGTGCAAATCACCGTGACCCCGCCCGGCGGCGGCATCGTGACGGCACCGATGTTCCTGACCGCGGTCGCTGACACGTATCAGGGTCAGATCGACATCGACAACGTTCCCTCGGGCACCGCGTCGTTCACCGTCAGCGCGGCCGACATCGCCGGCCTCAAGGGCAGCGCCACCGGCAGCTACATCCACGATCACGGCCCCACGCTCACCTTCGCCAAGCCGACGGCGACGAGCGTCAAGGGTACGGTGTCCGTCGAGATCCTCGTCGACGATCCGATCCACCCGATCACGATGCTGTCGCAGGTCAAGGCCGGCATCCGCACCAGCAACGACATCACGCTCACGCAGGTCATGGGCGCCTCGCCCTTCCGCGTCGCGGCCACCGTGGACCTCACGCAGTACAACCCGAGCCTCGACGGTCCTCAGATCATCACCGCGCAGGCGACCAACTCCAAGGGCACGATCGGTAAGGCCCTCAAGTCGTTCACCGTCGACAACGCCGGACCGAACATCGTCATCACGCAGCCCGCGGCCGGCACCTTCGTGGGCGGTGTCATCGAGATCAAGGCTGACATCACCGACCCGACCAAGGTGAATGACGGCAGCGTCGTCGCGGTGTTCGGCGGCAGCCTGGCAACGTCGGTGAACCTCACGCGGCTCGCGAACGACACCTTTCACGGGTTCTTCGACGTGCGTTCGCTCGGCAAGAACTATGTCCTGCCCGAGCTCTCGGTTCGCGCCGACGACACGCTCGGCAACCACGGCGAGACGGGCGAGGAGATCATCGTCGATACGACCAAGCCGTGGCTGACGATGGACTCCAACATCAAGTTGCGTGTCGGCAAGGCGGACCCTGGCGGTGCGCTGGAGTGCTCCTCGACGACGTCGCCGCTCGGCAGCGACGCCGCGCACGAGGGCCAGGTCGTGCAGCAGATCGTCACGTTGCGCGCGCGCATCGAAGACCACGGCAACTTCGCGCCCGGCCTCGCGGTCGAACGCTTCTCCGGCATCGACGATCCGACCGTCACGATGTACGCGATGCCCGACGACGGCACACCGCTCGCCGTCGACACCGACGGTGACACCTTCTGCGACGACGTGAATCCGACGCTCGTCCCGACGACCGACGTCATGATGTCCGGCGAAGCGCTCGCGCTCTCGATGAAGTCGATGACCGTCAAGGACGGCGCCGACTTCCGTTTCGACGCCACGCACACCCCGACTACGAGGGGCGGCACGTGCGTCGTCGGCACCGACCCCGACTGCCCGCCGGTGGGCTGCTCCTACGTCGGCGACACCAGCAACGCCAATCCGCCGCCGAGGTTGTGCGTGACCACCAACCAGACCTACGCGCTGTCCTACAGCGGCAGCTTTCTTCCGGCCATCTGGACCGTCCCGCCGGTCTCCACGGCCGAGTGCGCGGGCTTCCAGCTCGATACGCTCAACCGACTGCCCGAGGGGCCGACCTGCGTGATCGCCCGCGCCACCGACAAGGCCGGCAACACCAACGTCAGCTTCCCGCTGCACATCTGCATCGACCGCGGCGGCGGACTGTGCGCCACGTTCGTTCCGACCGCCACCCGCTGCACCGGCGTCTACGACAAGGCGATGCAGAAGATCGTGGCCGGCACCTGCGCCATGCCGCCGCAGCAGAGCGCCGCCAATCCGCACCCGAGCCCGGGCACCTTCACCACGCTCGGCAAGGAAGTGCGCTACAGCGACACGGGCGGCTCGGCCGTTCCCTAGCGAGCGCCTCGCGCGGCCGAGGGCGCCCCTAGTCGGCGCGCTTCTCGGTCTTGCGGCGCATGCGCGGGTTCTGACCGCGCGCCTTGCACACGATCCGCACCGGCGTCCCCCACAGATCGAACTCCTCGCGCAGCTGATTCTGCAGATAGCGGCGATAGGAGAAGTGCACGCCGTCGGGGTGGTTCACCGACAGGATGAAGGTGGGCGGCTTGGCCTGCGGCTGCTGGATGAAATAGAGCTTCACCGGATGGCCGCGATACAGCGACGGCGGATGCTTCTCGATGATGGTCTCGAACCAGCGGTTGAGCTGCCCCGTCGTCACGCGGCGCGTGTAGGCGGCGTAGGCGGCCTGCACGGCGTCGAGGATGCGCTGCACGCCCTTGCCCGTCTTCGCCGACGCGAACACCACGCGCGCCCACGGCACGAACTGCAGCTGGCGCTTCAAGTCCTCGTGCAGCTTGGCCTGCCGCTTCTCGTCGATGAGGTCGAGCTTGTTGAACAGGATGACGAGCGCCCTGCCCGCCTCGTCGCACATGCCGGCGACCTTGGCGTCCTGCTCGGCCAACCCCTCTTCGGCGTCGACGACGAGGACGCAGACGTCGCAGCGCCCGACCGCCTTCTCCGCCATGGCGACCGCCACCTTCTCCATCGGCACGTGCACCTTGGAGCGGCGGCGAATGCCGGCGGTGTCGATGAGCACGTAGCGTCGATCGCCGATCTCGACCGGCGTGTCGACCGGATCGCGCGTCGTGCCCGCCTGCGCGTCGACGATGACGCGCTCTTCGCCCATGAGCCGGTTGATCAGCGATGACTTGCCGGCATTGGGGCGACCGACGAGCGCCAGCTTGATGGGCCGCGTCTCATCGTCCTCGGGCGCCGCGATCTCGTCGATGCGCGGCGCATTCGGCAGGCGCTCGACGATGGCGTCGCACAGCTCGGCCACGCCGCGGCCATGCTGCCCGGAGATGGGGTACACGACGTCGGCGCCGAGCCCGTAGAGCTCGTTGGCCTCGGCCTCGAACTTGACGCCGTCGACCTTGTTGGCGACCCACAGAATCGGCCGCCCCGCCTTGCGCAGCGCCTTGATGGCGTCGCGGTCCTGCGACACCAGCCCTTCGCGGGCGTCGATGACGAACAGCACCACCTCCGCCTCTTTGACCGCGACCATGGCCTGCTTGAGGATGCCCTTGGCCAAGGTCGCGTCGTCGGGCTTGGCCGCCTCGTGATCGAGCCCGCCCGTGTCGACGACGCGAAAGAGGCGCCCGTCCCACTCGGCCTCGCCATAGCGGCGGTCGCGCGTCACGCCCGGCTCGTCCTCGACGATGGCGTCGTGCCCGCCGCACAGTCGATTGAACAGCGTCGACTTGCCCACGTTGGGCCGGCCGACGATGGCCACGAGCGGCCAGTCGTCGCTGGCTCCCAGATCATTCGGTCGCGGGCTCATTCGTCGCCGTATCCCAACTCGCGCATCGTGCGCACCGACTCGGTCCAGCCCTCGTCGACGCGCACGAACAGCTTGAGATGCACCGGCACCGCCAAAAGGTTCGAAATCTCCTGCCGCGCGCGCGTCCCGATCTCGCGGATCATGCGGCCGCCTTCACCGACAATCATGCGCTTGTGGCCGTCCTTGTCGACGTGGATGGTCGCCTCGACCATCACGTCCGTGGGCCGCTCCTGCCAGGTGTCGATGGTGACCGCCACCGAATACGGCACCTCCTGGCGGGTCAACAGGAAGACCTGCTCGCGAATGAACTCCGAGCCGATCCAGCGCTCGGCGCGATCGGTCAGCATCTCCTCGGGGAAGAGGCGCTCACCGACGGGGAGCATGGTCAACAGCTCGGCCGTCAGCTTGTCGACGCCATCCCCCGACTTGGCCGAGATGGGGACGACCGCCTTCCAGTTGTGCGCCTTGTGCAGCCCGTCGACGATCGGCAGGAGCAGCTGCTTGTTGTGCAGGGTATCGACCTTGTTGATGGCCAACACCGCCGGCTTGTCGACCGCCTTGAGCTGCTGGATGACGTAGCTGGTGCCGGCGTCGAGACGCCAGCCCTTCTTGAGCTCCACCGACGGGGGCGTCTCGAAGAGGACGCAGACCGCGTCGACCTCCTGCAGCGCCGCCAGCGCCTCGCCCACCATATAGGTGTTGAGCCGCGAGCGCCCGCGTCCCGACGGCCGGTGCAGACCGGGCGTGTCGACCAGGACCAGCTGCCCCTCGGGCAGGTTGCGCACGCCGAGGATGCGATTGCGCGTGGTCTGCGGGCGTGGGGTGGCGATGGCGATCTTTTCGCCGAGGATCTGATTGAGCAACGTCGATTTCCCGACGTTGGGCCGTCCCACGAGGGCGACGAAGCCCGCATGGAATTCCGGCGGCCGCTTGTTCGACATGGCGCGCTCTTCTACCATGTCGGGACGGCTGTCGCCATCGGGCAAGACTGACGGCGGCGCGCCGTACCACAGGGGCGGAGGTTTTCATGGGCGTCGCGGCACTGGTTCTCGGCATCATTGGCACGTTGTTCTCGCTGAACTGGCTCACCGTGTGGGTGGGCGTGCCGCTGTCGGTCATCGCCCTGGTCCTCGGAATCCTCGGCCGCAAACAGGCCGTCACCGACGGGAAACCGAGCGGCACGGCCACGGCCGGCATGGTGCTCGGCATCGTCGGCACCGCCATCGGCGCGCTCATCTTCGCCGCCTGCGCGTCGTGCATGGCCGGCGTCAGCGCCCTCGGCAAAGAGGCCTCGAAGCAGATCGAAAAAGAAAAGAAGCTCCATCCGTCGCTGCCAGCCGGGCCGGCCGGCAAGCTCGGCGACCCGATCAGCTTCGCCGATTCCACCTGGGTCGTGGCGGCGGCGCGCGACCGCGGCGGCAAGCTCGCCGGCGCGGGCGACAGCGCGGCGACCGCCGGACGCTTCGTCGAGGTCCGCTTCAGCGTGACCAACCTCACGAAGAAGGAGGACAGCCTCCTCGATTTGCCCGCGGTCGTCGACGCCCAGGGGCGCGAGTTCAAGCCGTTCGAGCGCTCCTCGTCGTTCCTGCCCGCGGGCGCGCGCGGCCTCGCCATGGCGCCGCTGCCCCCGTCGCTGGCCAAGGAGTTCGTCGAGATCTACGAGGTCCCCGCCGACGCCGGCGCGCTGCGCTTCAAGACCCGCGCGCTCGAGCCTTTCGGCGAGACGAAGCTTGTCGACCTCGCGTTGGCGAAATAAGATGTCGGCACCC
>JAQBQH010000144.1 GCA_028287105.1 Myxococcales bacterium | reverse complement strand
GTGCTCGCCGACGGAGACGCCACCGGTCGACACGATCAGATCGGCGCGCCGCGCGTCGTCGATGGCGGCGCCGAGCAGCGCCGGATCGTCGCGCACGATCGGCGACACGCGCGGCTCGCCGCCTGCTTCGCGCACCAGCGCCGCCAGCGCGTAGCTGTTGGTGTCGGCGATGGCGCCGGGATCGAGCGGCTGATCGGCGTCGCGCAGCTCGTCGCCCGTCGACAAGATGGCCACTTGCGGCCGGCGCGTGACGGCGACCTGCGCGCGTCGCGCCGAGGCGAGGGTGCCGAGCTCGGCCGCGCGCAAGGTCACGCCGCGACGCAACACGACCTCGCCGCTGCGCACGTCCTCGCCGCGATCGCGGATGTGATCGCGCAGCTTGACGCCGCGACGCAGCCGCACGACTTCGCCGGCGCGCTCGCAATGCTCCTGCATGATCACCGCGTCGGCGCCGGGCGGGATCGGCGCGCCGGTCATGATGCGGTAGGCCTCGCCCGCGGCGAGCGCGCGCGTCGCCACCTGCCCGGCGGCGACCTCGCCGATGACGCGCAGCTCGGCGCCGTCGACGGCGTCGGCGGTGCGCACGGCATAGCCGTCCATCGCCGAGTTGTCGTGCGGCGGAACGTCCTCTGGTGCGACGACGTCCTCGCCGAGGACGCGGCCGAGCGCCTCGGTCACGGCGACCCGCTCGGCTCCGAGCGGGCGCACCGGTGCCAGCGCCCGCCGTTGCGCCTCTTCGACCGAGATCAGCTCTCCGGCCATGATTGTCGTCGCTGGAGTGCTACTGCACGTCGACGAGCGCGACGTCGAAGATGAGATCGGCGTTGGGCGGGATGGAGTCGCCGTAACCCTCGGCGCCGTAGCCGAGCTTGGCTGGGATGTGGAGCTGGCGGCGGCCGCCGACCTTCATGCCTTCGAGGCCCTCGTCCCAGCCTTTGATGACGCGGCCGGTGCCGAGCGGGAACTCGATGGGCTCGTGGCGATCGACGGAGCTGTCGAACTTCTTCTTCGAGTCGGCCAGCCAACCCGTGTAGTGGACCTTCACTTTTTTGCCCGCCTTGGCCTCGGCGCCGGTGCCTTTGCGGACGTCGACGAATTCGAGACCGTCGGGGAGCACGACTGCCTTCATGCCCTTGGTGGCGGTGGGGCCGCCGGTGCTGGTATCGGCGAGGGCGACGGTCGAGAGGGTCATGAGAGCGGCAGCGGACAGAAGGCGAGCGAGCATGCGAATCCTCCGGCGGGCGATGATAACATGGAGCCGTGGCGCTGATGCTCGAGGTGGCCTACGCGGATCGCGCGGCGTTGCGGCATGACGCCGAGACGCAGCTGGCGCGCGGCGGGCTCTTCGTGGCCGTCGACGCGGCGGCGCTCCCGCCGTTTGCCGAGCTGACGCTGCGGCTGGTCGTCGACGACGTGGTGCTGGAGGCGCCGGTGCGGCTGACGGTGGCGACGGCGCAGGCGGCCTGCGTGGAGATCGCGGGCGATGCCCGCGCGCAGCTGCTCGCCGAGGTGGCGGCGCACACGGCCGACGTCGAGGCGCGCGCCGGCGACAAGCGGGTGCGCTTCGCCGATCCGGCGGAGGCGGGCGCTCGCGAGAATGCAGACGCGGGCGGAGAAGACGCGGGCGCCGAGGAGCCCGGCGCCGAGTCGCGCGTCGACGAGCCGCCCGGCGCCGAGGGCGCACCGGCGCGCGCGGCCGACACGCGCGGGCAGCTCTCGCTCGACCGGCGCGTCGCGGCCATGAGCGTCAGCGAAAAGGTGCAGCTGGCGTTGCACGGTCAGCGCGACGCGCGCCAGCTCCTCTTGCGCGAGCGCGCGGGCGTCGTGCAGGCCTCGCTCGTGCGCAATCCGAAGATGACGCTCGACGAGGTGCAGATGCTGGCGCGCTCGCCGCAGCTCTCGCCGGAGACGGCGGACGTCCTGGCGCAGCACCCGAGCTGGGGCTCGTCGCCGCAGATCGCGATGGCGCTGGTTCGCAATCCGCGCACGCCGATCACCGTCGCCACGGCGCTCGTCGCCAAGCTGCAGCCCAACGATCTGCGCACCGTCGCCAAGGGGCTCGGGGTGCGCATGCAGGTCGCGGCCGCGGCGCGCAAGCGTCTCAACGAACCGTCGCGTTGACCGAAGTGATCGAGGTGCGCCGCGCGCGCCGATCGGTCGTGCTAGCTTGAACGGGATGATGCGATTTCTCGTCGCTGTGCTCGTAATCGCGGGCTGCACCGAACCGCGCTGGTCGGTGCCGCTGCCGGCGCTCGATCGCGTCCCGCTCTCGGTCGCCGAGCGCGCCTCCGACGACGTCTGGGCCGCCGGCGGCGCGCTCTCGTCCGGCGGCGGCGGGCTCCTCGTGCACTACGACGGCAAGGCGTGGACGGCGCTCGAGACCGGCAGCGACGCGACGCTGTGGTGGGTGCACGTGCTCTCGGCGACGAGCGTCTGGTCCGTCGGGGAGCGCGGCACCATCGTGCACTGGAGCGGCGCGCTCGAGATGCAGTCCCAGCCCGCGCTCACCACCGCCACGCTCTACGGCGTGTGGGGTACGAGCGACGACGATCTGTGGGTCGTGGGCGGGGACCCCGATCGCTCGGGCGTCATCTTGCGGCGCGACGCGAGCGGCTGGAGGGACGTCACGCCCGTCGGTACGAAGAGCGCGTTCTTCAAGGTGTGGGGCTCGCGCAGCGACGACGTCTACGTGTGCGGGCAAGAGGGCGCGCTGTGGCACTGGGACGGCAGCGCGCTGGCGGCGATCGACACCGGGCTGGGGCGGTCGACGCCGCTGCTGACGGTCGCGGGGCGGAGCGCGTCGGATGTCTACGCGGTCGGCGGGCTTGGCAATGGGGTGGTGCTTCACTTCGACGGCGGCAGCTGGCAGCGATTGACGGGGGCGCCATTCGACGAGGCGCCGGGGCTGGCGGGGGTGGCGGTGAATGCGGAGGGGAGCGCGATTGTCGTCGGCGGGGGCGGGACCAAGCTGAGGCGGGGGGCGGCGGGTGGTGCGTGGACGGATGAGACGACGCAGGCGACCAGGGTGGATTTGCACGCGGCTAGCTTCGTCGGAGCGGAGATATTCGCGGTGGGGGGGAATTATCAGGCGCCGGCGCCGGCGGTGAGGGTGGGGGTGGTGGCACATTGGGGGACGCGGGAGGTGGCGGGGGTGGTGCGGTAGGGGGCGCGAGAGGGTAAGGGCAGCATGCGAACGTGCATCGACGACGGTGGCTGTGAGCCGAGAACGTGGTTGCTGCGGCAGGTGGTGTCGGTCAGGGATTGCAGGGGATGACGCCGCGTTGGC
>JAQBQH010000090.1 GCA_028287105.1 Myxococcales bacterium | reverse complement strand
GTGGCTACGGCTATCGGCCGGGCGGGTTCGATCGCGCGCTGCAGGCCAAGCGGCAGCCGGGGTCGGCGTTCAAGCCGTTCGTCTACACCTCGGCGTTCGCGACCGAGAAGTGGACGCCGGCGTCGGTGCTGATCGACGGGCCGCAGACCTACGTCTCGCCGGGGCTGGCGCCGTGGAAGCCGCAGAACGCGGAGAAGGAAGAGTTCCTCGGGCCGGTGCGGCTGCGCGTCGCGCTGGCGCGATCGCTCAACACCGTGGCCTCGCAGCTGGTCGACACCACGCGTGGCGGCGTCGACCCGACGGTGGTCGCGAGCCTGGCGCACGACGTCGGCATCGAGTCGAACCTGGAGGCGAATCCGTCGCTGGCGCTGGGCACGTCGGTGGTGTCGCCGTTCGAGATGACCAACGCGTACGCGACGTTTGCCGCGGGCGGGCGGCGCATGGCGCCGGCGCTGCTCAAGAAGATCGGTCCCGAGGACGTGGCGGCACCGGCGGCGCAGGCGGTGCAAGCGCTCAAGCCGGAGCTGGCCTACCTCATCACCAACGTCATGGTGTCGGTGATCGAGGAGGGCACGGCGGGATCGGCGCGCGGCAAGCTGGGACGGCCGGCGGCGGGCAAGACCGGGACGACCAACCTCGATCGCAAGCGGCCCGATGCGTGGTTCGTTGGCTACACACCCAACCTGGTGACGGGCGTGTGGGTCGGGTTCGACGACATGCGCGACCTCGGGCACGGCGAGCAGGGCGCGCGCGCGGCGCTGCCGATGTGGATCGAGATCATGCAGGGCGCGCTCAAGGGCGTGCCGCCGGTGCCGTTCGCGCAGCCGCCGGGAGTGATCGTGCAGAAGATCGATCCCAAGACCGGCCTGCTGGCGGCGCCCGGCGGAGCGTCGATCGACGAGGTCTTCCTCGAGGGCACGGCGCCGACGCAGGTGGCGCCCGCGGCCGGCGAGGCCAATCCCGACACGTTCATCACGGATTGACCGCGCGCGGCGGTCGCGTCATGGCGAAGAAGAGCGGGCTCACCTTGGAAGCGGAGCTCGGCGCGCTGTCGGCGCTGGTGGGGGATCCACGCGGCGAGGAGGCGCGAGCGGCGCTGCTGGCGGGACTGCGCAGTAAGCGTGCGCCGGTGGCCGCGCGGGCGGCGCGGCTGGTCAGAGAGCATCGCATCGACGGGCTCGAAGCCGAGCTGAAGGACGCGTTCGATCGCTTCATGCGCGATCCCGTGAAGAGTGACCCCGGCTGTCAGGCCAAGCTGGCGGTGCTGGAGGCGCTCGATTACGGCGAGTCGATGGACAGCGCGCCGTTCGTGCGCGCCGTCGGCCATGTGCAGCTCGAAGGGGCCCCCGACACCGCGGGCGGGGTGCGCGCGCGCGGCGTGCTGGCGCTGGCGCGGATGGGATACGCGGACTTCGATTTGATCGTCGCCCAGCTCTTGACCGACCGGTTGACGGCGGTTCGACATGCCGCGCTCGAGGGGCTCGCGCATCGCGGCGACCGCGCGGGGGCGGCGCTGGCGCAGCTCAAGATCAGCGTGGGCGACGACGAGCCGGTGGTGACGCTGGCGGCGATGAGCGCGCTCCTGGTGCTGGCGCCGGAGTGGGCGCTCGCGGAGCTGCGCGCGATCGTCGGCGGCAAAGACGCGGAGGCGCGCGAGCTGGCGGCGGTGACGCTCGGTCAGTCGCGCACGGACGGCGCGCTCTCGGTGCTGTTGAGCGCGCTCGAGCGGTGCATCCGGTCCGAGGATCGCGAGGCGCTCCTGCGCGGCATCGGCTTGCACCGCAGCGAGCGCGCGCTCGACGCCATGCTGGCGGTCATCGCCGAGGCGGGGCCCGTCGACGCGAAGGTGGCGATCGAGTCGCTGGTGGCGCGGCGCTTCGAGCCGGGGATCTTGGCGCGTGTGCGCAGCGCGACGGAAGCGAACGAGCGCGCTCCGCTGGCTGCGCTCGTCGACGACGTGTTCCGACGCTGAAGGTGGGGCGGGCGGCTACGGTTTTTCAATGGCGGCGCGCACCAGGTCACCGGCTGCGTCGGGGTCGCCGGCCTTCATCTGCCACTCCTTCTTGCTGAAGTAACGGGACACGCCGCGCGAGCTGCCCGACAGCTCGAGGCAGAAGTCGAAGCCGTCCTCGTGACAGGGGCGGGCGGTGTAGCGCACGCGCTGCCGCTCGGTGGTCCTGCCGAAGAGGAAGTCGAGGACGCCCTGTTCGCGCGGGATGACGTGGTAGTGGAACATCTCCCATTGGCCGGTCCAGACCGTTCGCGTCGAGAAGTTTCCGAACGGATGCTCGCCGCTGACCCACAAGGCCTGAAATTTGTCCGTCTGATCGCGCGGCAGGTGATCGACCCAGATGTGATCGAACAGCAGTCGGGCGTCGGGCGCGTCGCTGCGGATGGCTCGAAAGGCAACGCCGAAGAGCAAGACCAGCATCAGGCCGAGCGCCAGCTTCTTCATGGATGGATTGTCGGGCGCGGGTATGGAGGTGTCAACGCCGGGGGTTGGCGGCGTTTTCAGTCGAGATGGAACTTGCGGGCGGCGTCGGTGTCGATTGGACATGAGGGCGTTGCTGGCTCCGTGGCCATTTCTCGAAGGCGGCGCGACGGCGGTCGAGGTGGCGACGATCTTCGACGGCGCCACCGTCGAGCAGCGCTATCTGTGGCACGAAGGCGACGACGTGGCGCGCGATCCCGCGGGCGCGCCGCTGGTGCGGCGTGGCGCCAACGGGTTCGAGGTCGTGCTGCCGCGCTGCTGCGAGGGTGAGGTCGTCGTGGGGCGGCGCGCCGTCGACGTGCGCGAGCTGACCTTGTGCGGCGTCGCGGCGGTGCCGATCGGGACACGCACGCGCGCGACGTTGCGGGTGGGCGCGGTCACCTACGTGGTCGCCGGGACGACGGCGCCGCGGCGGCTGGCGCTCGGCCCGACGGGATCGTGGCGGCGGAGCGCGGCGCTCGCGGCGACGGCGGTGGCGGCGTGCATGTGCGGCGGGATGCTGCAGTGGTCGGGGGCGCCAAGACGCGCGGACTGGACGATTCCGGATCTCGTGCGCACGCGTCTGGCGCTGCTGGAGCCGCTGGCAGGCGGGCGCGCAGCGACGGCGGCGCGGATTGCGCTGGAGCCGCCGTCGGTGCGGACGAAGGCGGCGGATGCGGCGGCGCAGGCGACCGCGGCGGCGAAGGCGGCGAAGGCGGCGGCAAAGGCGCAGGCGCAGACGGCGGCAAAGGCGCAGGCCGAGAACGCGCGGGAGCAGCGTCAGGCCGAAGTCGACGCGCAAGCCGACGCCGAAGCGAACGCGCAGGCGTCGCAAGCAGATGCGCAGGCGCAGGCAACCGCGAGAACCAGCCGGGCGGCGGCTCGCGCGGCTGCCTCGATGGATCAGCTCGCGACGCTCACCTGGGACGATGCCCGCAGGGCCGCGGCGCTGCAGGCGCAGGAGGCGGGGATCGTGGGCGCCCTCGCCCACGCACGCGCGGCGTTCCTCGGCGATCACTCCGTCAGCGCCGCGACGTTCGCCGACTCGGGGGCGCTGGCTCTCTCGTCAACCGTCGCTGCCAATGACGCCGCGGCCGGCGGCGCGGCGGGCGGATCCGCCGGCGGTCTCGGCGACGCCGGCGGTGACCTCGAGGGCGACCAGATCGGCGAGGCCTACGGCTCCGGCGGCATCGGTCTCGATGGGGTCGGCTACGGCGGCGGCGGCGGCGGCAGCGGCGACATCGGCCTCGGCACCATCGGCCTCGGCACCATCGGCACCATCGGCACCATCGGTTACGGCGGCGGCACGGGCACCGGCTACGGCTACGGCAGCGGGCACGACGGGCTCCGTGGACGCGTCGCCACGGGACCCGTCTGCACACTCGCCGTCGCCAGCGTCCGCGGCAGCTGCGACCGCGACCTCGTCCGTCGCGTCGTGCGCGCGCACATCAATGAAGTGCGCTTCTGCTACGAGCGCCGCCTGCAATCGGAGCCGACGCTGACCGGCCGCGTCGAGGCGCGCTTCGTCGTCGCCCCCGACGGTCACGTCGCCGCCTCGAGCGCCAGCGGCATGAGCGGCGACGTCGCCGCCTGCGTCGCCGCGGCGATCGCGCGCTGGCAGTTCGCGCGCTGCGTCGCCGAGGTGCACTACCCCTTCGTGTTCGTGCCTATTCGAGGCGCTCCTTGACGAACTTCGACTTGAGCTCGCCGCGCAGCCGTCGCTGCCACTCGTCGGTGTCGGTGACGTGCCGCCCGGCGGGGAACACGGTCAGATAGCGGCGCAGCTTCTCGCAGCCAGTCTCGATGTCCTTCTCCTGCCGCGCCGCGCCGAGCAGCGCCGAGAAGTAGGCGTCGTCGAGCATGTCGTCGTCGAGCACACCGAGCTTGGTGTCGACGAGCTTGGCGCGCTCGAACTCCGCCACCGCCTCGTCGTAGCGCTCCAGCGACGACAGCGCCGAGGCGCGATCCCAATAGTGCTCGGCGTTGTCGCTCTCGCGCGTGATCTCCTGCGTCGACGCTTCGAGCGCGGCCTCGAACTCGCCGGCCTCGTTGAAGACCGACGCGCGCGACATTCCGTACTGGTGTCCCATGTTGGCTAATCCCTGAAGTTGATGAATTGCAAATCGAGCCCGACGTCGGCGCCGCGCAGGATCTGAATGGCCGTCTGCAGGTCGTCACGGTTCTTCCCGGTCACGCGCACCTGCTCGTCCTGAATCTGCGCCTGCACCTTGATCTTCGACTCCTTGATCAGCTTGACCAGCTCCTTGCCCTTCTCCGTCGAGATGCCCTCTTTGAGCTTGATGAGCTGGCGCATCGTCTGCTTCGTCGCCGGCTGCGGCTCCTCCGGGTCGAGCATCTTGAGCGACACGCCGCGCTTGACCATCTTCTCCATCAGCACCTTGTAGGCGGCCGTGGTGTGCTCTTTGTCCGACGAGCGCAGCACGATGCCCTCGGGCGTCTGCTCGATCTCGGTATTGGTGCCGCGAAAGTCGTAGCGCGTCGCCAGCTCCTTCTTGGACTGGTTGACCGCGTTGTCGACCTCCTGCATGTCGATCTTGGAGACGACGTCGAACGACGGCATCACGTCTCCTTGGGCGCGGCCGTCCGCAGCGTCTCGGCGATCTCCGCCGCCGCCTCGCGCGCGCGGTCCAGCTCGCTCGTCTTCAGCGACACCGCACCGACGACGGGATGGCCGCCGCCGCCGTAGCGCTCGCAGAGCTCGGCGATGTTGACGGAGCGCCGCGTCGACGCCCAGGGGTTCGATCCCACCGACACCTTGGCGCGCGTCGGCGTCAGCGAGACGCCGACGACGTAGTGACAATCGGGGAACAAGAAGTAGGGGATGAACTTGTTGTAGGCGTCCAGCCCGTCACCGGCGACGTCGAAGCTGACCACGCCGCGCTCGTACCTGGCGCGCGTGCGCACGATGTCGATGCCACGCTTGTGCGCCTCGAGGATGGGCTCGAGCGCCGTCGTCACGTAGGGATCGGCGGCGGTCTCGGCCAGCGGCCGCGTCAGGAGATCCTGGATGAAGCGCAGCTTGAGCTCGGGGTCCTGGTTGTTCTCGACCCAGGTCATGAGCTGCAGCGCCGGCTGCGCCAGCTCCACCGCCGCCTTGGGGCTCTCGAACTGCGCGCCGTCGATGATGTCGGCCCACTGCACCAGCTCCGCGTGCGCCGAATAGTCCCAGCCGTATTTCGCGGCGCACTGCTCGGCGAGGAACTTCGTGCAGCTGCGCGCCGTCGGGTCGAAGAATTTGTGCTCACTCGGGTGGGCACGATAGTGCTGCTCGTCGGCCGCCGTCGGGAAGGCCGAGACGTGGTGATCGAACCACCACTCGAGCCGCGCATCCGACGAGTACCGGAAGTCGACGACCGCGTTGACGTCGCCGTCGAAGCTGGTCGCCGAGTAGACATTGCCCGTGCCGTGATTCTTGCCGGCAAAGCTGAAGGTGGCACCGTCGTCGATCTTCGTCGCGTAGAAGCGCGAGAAGAGCGCGGCCGAGGCAGCGCCGTCGAAACAATTGTCGTGAAATAGCACCTTCACTCGCGACATTGGTTCGTTCGTCGCACATCGCATCGCCTGGCGCAAGGTGATTGCGCGCGTGCTAACGTCGGCGAAACCGGAGACGACATGGCGCGCGGATGGCTCATCGGGTTCCACCTCATTGGCGTGGTGCTGTGGATGGGCGGACTCATGGCCTTTTCGCGCATCCTGGGCTACCACTCGAAAGAGCTGCCATCCGCCCGCCCGCGCTTCACCTTCATCGAGGGACGCCTCAATTGGCTGGTGGCCGTACCGGGTGCGGTGCTGACGGTCGCCTTTGGCCTGTGGCTCGCCATCGACCATGGGATGGCCTGGTTTCGCGTCGCCTCGTGGATGCACTGGAAGCTGACGCTCGTCCTCGCGGTCGTCGTCATCCACACCGTCCTCACGGTCAAGCACGGGCAGATCCGGCGCGCTCACCCGGCGGAGCCGATGAGCCGCGGCCTCTACGCCGCGCTGCACGGCACGGTCGGGCTCTTGCTGATCGCCATCGTGCTGCTCGCCACCACGCAGCCGATGTCGCAGCGGTGAAGAGCCGGGTCACCGTCGCCGGGGTCTCGATCTCCAACCCCGATCGCGTCTTCTATCCCGACGACGGCATCACCAAGCTCGAGCTGGCGCGCTACTACGAGGCCATCGCCGACCACGTCGTTCCGCACGTGAAGGGGCGACCGCTGACGTTGGTGCGTTGCGAGGGAACCATCGCCAACTGCCGCTTCATGCGCCACGGACGCGTCTGGGGACCGACCGCGCTCCGGCGCGTGAAGATCCAGGAGCAGACCAAGGTCGGCGAGTACCTCGTCGCCGACGATCTCGCGGGCGTCATCGCGCTGGTGCAGATCGACATCCTCGAGATCCACACCTGGAGCTCGCGCGCCGACGACGTCGACCGCCCGGACCGCATCGTCATCGATCTCGACCCCGGGGCCGGCGTGACCTTTCGCGACGTGGTGGCGGCGGCGCGGCGCGTGCGCGCGAAGCTCGAGTCGCTGGGCCTCGAGTCGTGGGTCAAGACCACCGGCGGCGCCGGGCTGCACGTGGTCGCGCCGTTGAAACCGGCGGCCGATTGGCAGGTCTGCTTCGAGTTTTCGCGCGCGCTCGCCGGCGCGGTCGCGCGCGAGCAGCCGGCGCGCCTGACGACGCTCATGGGCAAGCAGAACCGCGAGGGCAAGATCTACCTCGACTACCTCCGCAACAATCGCACCAACACCTCGGTGGCCGCGTTCTCGACGCGCGCGCGGCCGGGTGCGCCGGTCTCGGTGCCGGTCTCGTGGAGCGAGCTGGCGAAGGTGCGCGGCTGGACCGTGCGCACGCTGCCCAAGATGCTGGCGCGGCGACGGCGCGATCCCTGGGAGGGGTACTTTCGCTGCAAGCAGCAGCTCACCGCGAAAATGGTGCGTATACTCGGACCGTGAGCGGGCGACGCCCATGATTCTGCACGTCGACCTCGATGCCTTCTTCGCCTCGGTCGAGCAGCGCGATCGCCCCGAGCTGCGCGGCAAGCCGGTGCTCGTGGGCGGCTCGGTCAAGCGCGGCGTGGTGACGGCGGCGTCGTACGAGGCGCGCCCGTTCGGCTGCCGCAGCGCCATGCCGATGGCGCAGGCGATGAAGCTGTGCCCGCAGGCGATCGTGGTCTCGCCGCGCATGGACGCCTACGCCGCGGTGTCGGAGAAGTTTCGCGCCATCCTCGACGACTACACGCCGCTGGTGGAGCCGATCTCGATCGACGAGGCGTTCCTCGACGTCGGCGGCACCGAACGGCTGCATGGGCCGCCGGAGATCGTGGCGGCGGCGATCAAGCGGCGCGTGCGCGAGGAGCTGGAGCTCACGGCATCGGTGGGCGTGGCGGCGGTGAAGTTCGTCGCCAAGATCGCCACCGAGATGGGCAAGCCCGACGGCCTCTTCGTCGTGCCGCCCGACGAGACACGCACCTTCTTGGCGGCGCTGCCGATCGAGCGGCTCTTCGGCGTGGGGCCGAAGACGGCGAAGGTGCTGCGCGACATCGGCCTCGAGACGCTGGGGCAGGTGGCGCGCCATCCGATCCAGGCGCTGGCGGCACGGCTGGGCGCAGCGCACGCGGCCGAGCTGCAGGCGCTGTCGCGCGGCGAGGATGCGCGGCACGTCGAGCCCGATCGCGCGGCGGTGTCGATCGGCGCCGAGGAGACCTTCGAGGACGATCTTCACGACGGGCCGCTCCTGCGGCGCCGCATCACCGCGCAGGCGGAGCGGGTGGCCGAGCGGCTGCGTCGCAGCGAGCAGACGGCCGGCGCGGTGGTCTTGAAGCTGAAGAATCCCGAGTTCCACATCATCACGCGCCGGCGCACGCTGCCGGCACCGACGGCGGACGGCCGCATGATCGCGCGCGTGGCGCTGGAGCTGCTCGAGGGCGAGATCGGTCCGAGGGGCGTGCGGCTCTCGGGCGTATCGGCGACCAATCTGCAGCCGGCGGGCGGACCGCGCCAGCTGACGCTCGACGAGCCGGAGCGGCAGAAGGGTGAGCGGCTCGGCGTTACGCTCGACAAGATCCGCGATCGCTTCGGGCGTGACGCCGTCGAGCGAGCCGAGCTACTCACCGACGAGGACTGAGAGCGAGACATGGACAACGACAAGAAGAAGAAAGATCCCGAGGGCGAGGAAGGCCCGGCCGAGGCCAAGGGCGAAGGCGACAAGGAGGCCGAGAAGAAGGAGGAAGAAGAGACCTCCAAGCTCGGTCGCTTCATCCAGAAATATCACACGTTCCTCTCGAGCTTCGTCATCGGGGTCGCCGGGCTCATCGCGACCTCGATCTGGCAATACCGGCAGAGTGAAGTGGCGCGGCGCACCGCGGACTCGCAGCAGCACGTCGCCGAGACGCAGGCCGAGAATCAGTGGCGCATCGAGAAGGCGGAGATCCTCTCGAAGAACCTGCAGGTCCTCTCGGCGCAGACCGGCAACGTCGAGCAGCGCTACGGCGTGCTCTTATCGCTGGCGCGCGGCAGCATCCTCGATCCCGAGCTGGCAGTGTCGTACGCGCTGGAGCTGGGCAAGGAGAATCCCGACTACATGCAGTCGGTGCTGGCGAACACCGCGGGTAAGGACTATGCGCGGCTGTCGCGGGCGTTCGTGATGTCGTGCGAGCAGCGCTACGGCATCGCGCGCAACGTCGGTGTCTGCTCGACGGATCGGCTGTCGGCGCGATCGGATGCGATCGCGCAGCTCATCGCCGACGAGACCCAGGCGGCGATGTCGCAGGGACAGCCGGGGCCGCTGGTGATGCTCAAGGACGAGCGCGACGTGCAGCAGAACGTGCAGCGCTTGTCGGCGCTGTTCTGGGCGACGCTGACCGATATGTACGAGCGGCGGCTGTGGAACGAGCTCAATCGCTTCCAGAGCTACTCGCCGGGCGCGCGCCTGGTGTCGGCGCTGGTGCTGGCGGCGGCGCGCACGGGCGAGTTCGTCTCGACCGACGAAGCCAAGAAGCTCGACGCGTTTCACGACCAGCAGACCCAGTGGCTCTCGAAGTACCTGATGGCGACGGGATGCGACGCCGAGTGCAAGGGCAAGATCGTCGAGGTGATGGTGTCGCACTACGACGAGTCGCTCGGGGACTACGACGCGGCGATGAAGAAGCTCCTCGAGAGCCCACGCGCTCAGTCGGGCAACGCGGTGTCGCGGCTGCACGCGCGTCTCTTGTGGTGCCAGGTGCACGAGGTCGATCTGCAGCCGCTGCGTGACAACGTGCTGGTGCCGGCGGCGAAGGAGATGTACGAGCGGCCCAAGCCGGATCAGACGACGGTCGACGATCTGGTGGGCCTCATGGCGCTGGTGCCGGAGCCGGCAGCGACGGAGAAGCAGCAGCTCGACGCGTGGCGCGCGCTGCTGAGCGCGCTCGACAAGCCGGGGTCGCGCTACGGCAAGGTGTTTCGCGATCGGCGCGCGACCGCGCAGCGCGAGCGGCTCGCTCCGCCGCCGGCGATGAAGAAGGTCAGCTTCTGCGGAATTCCCGAGACGGTGCCGGCGGCGACCGAGTAGCCGCGCGCTGCAGGTTGAACGAAGGCTAACGGTGAACGAAGGCTAACGGTCAACGAAGGCTAACGGTCAACGAAGGCTAGAGGAAGTCGGACGAGGCGGGCGTCACGTCGGCCTGGTTCCACACCGCGGCCAGCTTCGCCTCGACCTTCGCCGTCGACTTCTTCTGCGCGCGCAGCGCTTCCTTGAGCCCGATGAGCGACCAGCCGTTGTCGGGATTCTTCGCCAGGTCCTCTTCGAACACCTTCTGCGCCTCGGCCGGCTTGTGCGCCTTGAGCAGCCACGCGCCGAGCGTCTGGCGCACCGGATAGTACCAATCGGGCGGCTCGTCGTAGGGCAGCGCATCGTGCGCCACGACCGCCGCGCGCAGGCGGGTTAGGCCGTCGGCCATCTTGCCGCGGCGGCACAACAGATCGCCCTGGGCCGTGTCGTTCGCCACCGTCGCCACCAGCCTGGCGGGCGCGAAGGCCGCCATCGCCGTCGGCGGCAGCGCGGCCGTGAGGGCCTCGAGCGCCTTCAGCTCCGCGTCGGCGTCGGCGTACTTCCCCGTCGCGGCAAAGGCGCGCGCCCGCGCGTAATGGTGCAGGAGCAGCGGCATCGGCAGCGTCGCCGGCGGCGCCGGCTCCTTCAGCACCTCGTCCCACTTGCCGAAGCGCACCAGCGACAGCGTCGGCGCGGCCAAGAGAAACGACAGCTCCGGCATCTGGACGAACATCTCCATCGGCACCCGCTTCAACATCTCGCGCGCCGCTCCGACCGACTCGGCGCCGCGGCCCGCCATGAGCGCCGACGACCACAGGAACTGATAGTTGTGCGCGACGTACATCGCGTAGTAGCCGGGGTCGGCGACCTGGCCGGTGTACTTCTTGTCGGCGACGATGGCCCGGCGATTGGCCTCGGCCGCGTCGTTGTAGCGCCCGACGCGCTGATAGATGTGCGACGGCATGTGCACGACGTGCCCCGCGCCCGGCATCATGTTGCCGATGCGATTGGCGGCCCCGACCGCGCGCTCGGGATGCGTCGAGGCTTCGACGGCGTGGATGTAATAGTGGTTGGCGCCCGGGTGCTGCGGCGTGCGCGCCAGCACGGTCTCGAGGGTCTGCACGATCTCCTCGGTGCCCGGCGCCGGTCGCCCGTCCGCCTCCCACAGCCGCCACGGGCGGAGGTCCATCATCGACTCGGCGAAGAGGACCTGCACGTCGTCGTCGGCCGGATACTTGTGCGCGACCTCGCGCATGGCGTCGGCGTAGGCCTGATCGAGCGCGGCCTGTGCCTTCTGATCGTCCGCGGCCGGCGGCGGATCCCGGTAGCGCTTCGAGAGCGCCTCGATGAGCGCCTTCTCGACGGGAGAGGCGCTGCCCTGCCGCGCCCTGGCCAGCAGCGCCAGCGCCTTTTTCGCGCGATCGGGCGCCGCCGGCTGATTGTAGTTGGGACCGAGCACCATCGCCGCGCCCCAGCTGCAGATGGCGCAGGCCGGGTCGAGCCGCGCCGCTTCCTCGAAGGAGCGCTGCGCCTCTTCGTGATTGAAGGCGAAGGTCAGCCTGAGCCCTTGATCGAACCAGCGCTGCGCCGCCGCCGACTTCGAGCTGATGGCGCGGTGATGGTCGCCGAGGTCGTCGAACAGCCGCGGCGCCTGCGCACCGGCGGCCGCGTGCTCATGCGCAGCGACGGGCTGCGGCTCCGTCTTCGTCGCAGTCTGGCCCGCGCCGTTCGTTTCGGGCGCCGCCGCCGGCGGCTTGCCGTGCGCGCAACCCACCACCAACGCCAAAGCGATCCATGCTCGCTTCATCTCCCCCCCTCACCGTTTGAACACCCAATAGCGATTGCCCGGATAGTTCCACGCCGCATAGACCACGATCTGCGAGATGACGAACGCGGTGACCGGCTCGACGTGCATCCGATAGGTCATCAGCGACGGGATGGCGGTGTTGAGCACGACGCTGCCGGCGAAGATGAAGAGCTGCTTGAAGTACTGATTGCGCGCGCGTCCGACGTCGGCGGCATCGAAGGCCCAGTACTTGTAGAGGAGGAAGGTGACCGCGTTGCAATAGAACTGCACCAGCCAGAAGGCGACCCAGCGCGGCATGTGCACCGGATGAACGAGCAGCCACAAGAGGCCGATCTCGCTGGCGGTGGCGACGCACGAGGCGACGGTCGCCTTGGAGAGCGTGCGCACGTGCGACTGCGGCGCCTTGGCCACGGCGCCGGGCGCAGCCGGAGTCGGCTCGCTCACGACTTGCGCGCCTCGAGGGCCGCCATCGCCTCCTCGAGGATCTCGACGCCCTCCCTCGCTTCGGCGTCGGTGATGACGAGCGGCGGGTTGATGCGGATGCGCGGCGAGTAGGACATCGTCAGAAGGCCGCGCTCGAGACAGGCGCGGAACAGGAACTCGCAGTCGGGCCTGGCCAGCGGCGCGCGCGTCTTGGGATCGACGAGATCGATCGCGCACATGAGGCCCTGGCCGCGCACCTCGCCGACGAAGGCGAAGCGACGCAGGCGGTTGAGCTCGCCGAGGAGCAACTCGCCGACGCGCGCGGCGTGCTGGTCGAGCCGCTCCTCGATGACGATCTTGGTACAGGCATCGGCCGCGGCCGACGCCAGCGGCGAGCCGCCGTACGACGACGACGAGAACGACGGCTTGGTCCACGGCTCGGCATCGGCCAGCACCGCGTCGGAGGTGACCACGCCGGCGACGGGGAAGCCGCCCGCGACGCCCTTGCCGAAGGTCATGATGTCGGCTTCGACGTCGTAGAGCTGTTGCGCGAACATGCGGCCGGTGCGACCCCAACCGGTGATCATCTCGTCGGCGATGAAGAGGGCGCCGTGCTTGTGCGCGATCTCGCGGACGCCCTTCAAGAACCCCGGCGGTGGCAAAAGATTGCCGGCGGTGCCCTGAATCGGCTCGACGAGGATCGCCGCCAGCTTGCCCGTCGTCGACAGCTTGATGGTGCGCTCGAGCATCTCGAGATCGCCCCACGGCGAGAGATAGTTTCCCGCCGGCAGCGGGCCGAGGCCGTGCTTGAAGTCGGAGCCCATGAGCGCCAGGACGCCGGTGGTCTTGCCGTGAAAGCCGCCCCAGAAGGCGATGGCTTCGTGCTTCTTGGTGTGCGCGCGCGCGAGGCGCAGCGCCGACTCGACCGCTTCGGCGCCGCCCGAGTAGAGCATCGTGCGCGTGAGCTTGCCGGAGCCGATCTGCGAGGTCTGCGAGGCGACGCGTTCGAGCAGCGACGCGCGCGCCTCCGAGGCGTAGCTGCCCGAGGTCAGCTTCGACGCCTGGCGCATGAGCGCCTCGGCGAGCGCGGGATGGCCGTGACCGATCGAGGCGACGCCGATGCCGGCGACGAAATCGAGGAAGCGGTTACCGTCGGCGTCGACGAGGACGGCGCCCTTGCCGCCTTCGAAGGCGAGACCGGCCAGCGTCGAGATCTGCTGAATGCCGGGGGCGAGATAGGGCTGCTCGCGCGCGGTGATGGCGCGCGACCTGGGACCGGGGAGCGAGGACGAAACCTTTGCGAACTGTCGCGCCATCAGGCGCCTCTCTTGGTAAGGCCGGCCAACACGAAGCGCGTGCGCCAGACCGCGGTGACATTGGCGGTGAGCGCCAGGAGCGCGAGCGCCGCGATGGTCAAGTAGTAACGGGGATGAGCGACGTCGCGCTCGGTGAACCAGGCGAGGACCGGCGCCAGCGTCGTGCCGAGGCCGAGGTAGACCCCGCGCTCATGGCGCTGCATCCAGCCGACGTTGGGATCGACGCCGACCGCCTCGCCCTTGGCACGCGTGTACGAGGTCAAGGTCGAGCCGACCAGCGCCAGCGTCGCCAGCAGGAGCGGCAGTGGATCATTGCGGTAGTAATACATGAGGCCGAGAAAGGCGAAGAGGTCGTTGTAGCGATCGATGGTGGCGTCGTAGAACTCGCCCGCCATCGAGGAGACGCCGGTCTTGCGCGCGACGATGCCGTCCCAGGCGTCGCACATGAAGCCGAACACCATGGCCCAGCCGCCCTCGGCGAAGTGGCCGCTGCCGAAGAGGACGGCGGCGGTGATGGTGAAGAGGAGCGACAGGGTGGTGATGGTGTTGGGTCGGATTCCCAGGCGAACGCAGGCGTTGGCTGGCGCGTCCATCATCCAGTAGCCGAACTCCATCATCACGCGCGGGAGGTAGGGAGAGCGGGCGATCGAGTCGATGCGCGCGGTGCGCTGGGCGCCGCGAACCGCGGAAATTCCGAGGAACACGAAGAACATCAATACCCAGAATGCGACGGGTAGACTCCAGTACAACATTCGTCGGATGATATGCGGCCCCGGATGGGGGGCAAGCGTATAAAGCGGTTTCCAGGTGTCGAATTTTCAACAGGTATGCGGATGAAAAGCTACGCGACAATGATGCTGCTGGGGCTCACGGCAGCGACGGGATGCAAGAGCGCCGGTGGGCAGGCTCCGCCGGCCACGC
Organism: Myxococcales bacterium; assembly: GCA_028287105.1. Taxonomy (GTDB): domain Bacteria; phylum Myxococcota_A; class Polyangia; order Palsa-1104; family Palsa-1104; genus JAQBQH01. The sequence continues at coordinate 976 of JAQBQH010000090.1, read as the reverse complement.
CGGCGGTCGAGAGCGCGCCTGCCGAGGGCGCGGCGACGCCGGACGGCGGCACTGAGGGCGCAGGGGCGGCCGAGGGCTCCGCCGACGGCAAGCCCGGTGAGGGCAAGGCCGAGGGCGGCGCTGGTGGTGATGCCAAGCCGGCGGAGGCCAAGCCCAAGTCGGGGCGCCACGAGGTCGACGGGCGGCGGCTGGTCATGACCGGGCAGGGCGCCCGCGTGCGCGACGGCGAGAAGCTCTACGACCTGCAGATCTGGGTCGACGAGACCGACGGGCGGCGCGCGTTTCCGGCGCTGGCGATGCGCGCGGGCGGGCGTGACAAGGCGCGGCTGGTGCGCGGCGATCACGCGCCGGCGTTCATCGTGTGGGGGCGGTTCAACAAGCAGGCGGTCTTCAAGTTCGCCAAGGCGGTGCCGGCGGCGACGATGCGCGAGGATCTGAAGAGCGCGCTCGAGAGCGTCCCCGGTGCCGATGCGCTGCTCGAGCAAATCGACGACGCCGACGCGGGCGACGAGTGGGTGCTGACGACGCGCGACAACGGGGAGATCGAGCTGCGCCTCGGGGACGACAAGAAGGAGGCGCCGCCGAATCCCAAGCTGCAGCGGGCGCTGTGGAACGTGTGGCTGGGGCCGCGTCCGCTCTCGGTGGAGCTGCGCCGGCAGCTGATCGAGCGCATCGCCGATCTCGGACGCTAGCCCGGTGCCACGCTAACCGACCCTAGCTCCAATGCCCGTCAGTTAAGCGAAAAGACGGCTGGGGTCGCGGAGGTAGCAAGGCGCGCTGCCGGGAGGTCGCCTCACTGCGTCCGCGAACCCAGCCGTCCCAAAGCTATTAGTTCTTAACTGACCGGCATTGACCTAGCGCAGATCGAGCGTCGTCGGCATCGCACCGCGCGTGGTGTCGAGGCGCGGCTGCTGCTTGAGCGACTCGGCGTGCATGCGCGCGTTCTGCAGCGCCATGGCCGCCTGCGACGCCAGCC
>JAQBQH010000080.1 GCA_028287105.1 Myxococcales bacterium | reverse complement strand
CACCGAGCCGAGCCTCTTGAAGAGCCAGCTCTTCGGATCGTTCGGGCCGGAGCTCGACATCACCGAGGACGAGAACGACTTCGCCGTCGATCAGGCGTGGAAGGCGCTCGCCAAGGTCGATGAGGATCTGCAGGCCAAGGGCAAGGCGATCCTCGAGCAGGTCGAAGAGGAGAACCGCGTCGCGGTGCTCTTGCTGGCGCGTCCGTACCACTCGGATCCGGGCCTCAACCACGGCGTGCTCGAGGAGTTTCAGGTCCTCGGCTATCCGATCATCTCGATGCGCTCGATCCCGAAGGACGAGAAGTGGCTCCATCGCTTCTTCGAATCGGACATCAAGGCGGGCCGTATCGAAGGGCCGCTCGAGGTGACCGACGTGTGGCCGGAGAACTACTCGGCCAACTCGGTGCAGAAGGTGTGGGCGGCGAAGTTCGCGGCGCGCCATCCGAACGTGGTCGTCCTCGATCTCTCGTCGTTCAAATGCGGCCACGACGCCCCGACCTACGGCTTGATCGATTCGATCATCTCGTCGTCGGCGACGCCGTACTCGGCGCTGCACGATGTCGATGCCAACAAGCCCGGCGGATCGATCAAGATCCGCGTCAAGACCTACGCGCACTCGCTCAAGCTGCACGAAGAGCGGCTCGACGACGTGGCGAAGAAGACGGAAGAGCTCAAGTACCGTATCGAAGAGAAGCGTCTTTCGCTGCTCGAGCTGAAGAAGAATCAGCTCGCGGCGGTGAAGAAGCAGGATACGGCGCTCGAGAGAATGATCGAAGAGACCAAGGCCAAGGTCGCCGAATATTCGGCGAAGATGGCGGCCAAGAAGCCGAAGGTCGACCTGAACGAGCAGGCCAAGGAAGCGGGCCTGGTGCGTTTGGGGATCAAGAAAGACAACGGCAACGGCGACCAACAGATCGTGCGCGTCTAAACGGAGAGATCATGGAAACCATTTCGAGCGGCACGAAGAAGCTACCGATCCTGAACAACAAAATGGAGTTGGACGTCGACGCCGAGCTCAAGGCATTCGAGCTGGAGCAGATGGCGCAGCTCGGCCTCGAAGCCGGCAAAGAGCATTGGCGCGACGACAACCCGACCACGTTCATGGCGTCTCAGCGCGCGCACACCACGGTCCTCATCTCGGGGCTGACGATGGCGCACGACTTCTTCTTGCAGGGTGCGCTGCGCGGCATCGGCTACAAGGTCCAGGCGATCGACTGCCCGGACAACGCGGCGCTGCAGATCGGCAAGGAGTTCGGTAACCGCGGTCAGTGCAACCCGACCTACTTCACCGTCGGCAACCTGGTCAAGTACCTGACCTACCTGCGCGACGAGAAGAAGATCCCGGTGCAGGAGATCGTCTCGAGCTACGTGTTCGTGACGGCGGGCGCGTGTGGTCCGTGCCGCTTCGGCACCTACGTGACCGAGTACCGCAAGGCGCTGCGCGACTCCGGCTTCGACGGCTTCCGCGTGCTCCTGTTCCAGCAGCAGGGCGGCCTCAAGCAGGCGACGGGCGAGGCACAGGGCCTCGAGATGGTCCCGAAGTTCTTCATCGCGCTGCTCAAGGCGATCCTCATCGGCGACGTCATGAATGCGCTCTCCTACCGCATCCGCCCTTATGAAGTGGTCAAGGGCGCGACCGACGAGGCGATCACGAAGTCGAAGCAGCTCATCCACGACGCGTTCGCGGAGCCGGGCAAGAAGTCGCTCTTGTGGGCGATGATTCAGACGCGCCGCAACCTCATGAACGTCAAGGTCGACCGCACCATCGTCAAGCCGAAGGTCTCGATCATCGGCGAGTTCTGGGCGATGACGACGGAAGGCGACGGCAACTACGGCCTGCAGCGCTTCCTCGAGCAGGAGGGCGCCGAGTGCGACGTCCAGCTCGTGACGGCGTGGATCCTGTTCATGATCTGGGAGCAGCGCTGGGATACCAAGCAGCGCATGGTCCTTCGCGGCGAGGACACGGCCCGCAAGGGTCTGGCCGGCAAGAACGCGACGAAGAAGCTGGCCATGTTGTGGGTCGCCGAAAAGGCCATCCGCGGCGTGTTCGCGACCTGCGCCAACATCATGGGTCTGCACGACTACCCGCTTCCGGACATGGACAAGGTCGCGGAGACGGCGAGCCCGTTCTACAACAACCACCTCCGTGGCGGCGAAGGCCACATGGAAGTCGGCAAGCTCATCCTCAACGTCAAGTTCAAGAAGGCGACGATGACGCTGAGCGTGAAGCCGTTCGGATGCATGCCGTCGTCGGGTGTGTCGGACGGTGTTCAGTCGCTCGTGACCGAGCGCTATCCCGAGGCGATCTACTGCCCGATCGAGACCAACGGCGACGGCGCCGTCAACGTCTACTCGCGCGTCCAGATGATGCTGTTCAAGGCGCGTCTGGCGGCGAAGGACGAGTACCAGAAGACGCTCGAGACGGCCGGCCTCACGGCGGACGAGCTCAAGCTGCAGCTGCAGAAGAATTGGTGGAAGCGCTCGGCGCTCTACTATCCGAAGCACGGCACCGTCGCTGCGATGTCGTCGAACGTGGTCCAGGAAGTCACGGGCGTCGGGGCAGCGGCGCACTAAGAGGTACGTCGATCGATCCAAGGGCCGCCTCTCGGGGCGGCCCTTTTTTTTGGCGGCGGCTCGCGGCGCCACGCGGCGGAAATAGCGCTATGCTTCGCCGGCGTGTTCATCGAGTTCTTCTACGAGCTGCGCAAGCGGGGCGTGAAGGTTGGGCCGCAGGAGGTGCTCCTCGTCGGCGAGGCGCTCGCGCGCGATCTCCACGAGACCACGCTCGACGGCTTCTATGACGTCGCGCGCGCGTTGTGCGTGCACCGCGAGCAGGACCTCGACGCCTTCGATACCGCGTTCGCGTCCTACTTCCACGGCATCGAGCTGGAGGCGCTGAAGATCTCGGAGGAGCTGCTCGACTGGCTCACCGAGAACGCGCCGCGCCGCGACCTCACCGACGAGGAGCGCAAGCTGCTCGAGTCGATCGATCTCCAGGAGGCCAGGCGCCGGCTCGAGCAGCGGCTGCGCGACCAGCGCGAGCGGCACGACGGCGGCAATCGCTGGGTCGGCACCGGAGGGACCTCGCCGCACGGGCGCGGCGGCACGCATCCGACTGGCATCACCGTCGGTGCGGGTCCGCCGGGCGGACGCAGCGCCATGGCGCGCGCGGGCGCCCATCGCTTTCGCGAGCTGCGCGGCGACGTCAACCTCGACGTCCGCTCGATCGAGCTGGCGCTCAGGCGCTTGCGGGCGTACGTGCGCGAGGGCGCGCTGTCCGAGCTGGACGTCGAAGCGACGATCGACAAGACGGCCAACAATGGCGGCGAGCTGGAGATCGTCATGCGCGCCGAGCGGCGCCCCGACGTCAAGGTCCTGCTCCTCCTCGACGTCGGCGGCTCGATGGATCCGCACGTCCAGGTCTCCGAGCGCCTCTTCTCCGCGGCCAAGCGCGCCAAGCAATGGAAGAAGCTCGACACGTTCTACTTCCACAATTGCATCTACGGCCACGTCTACCCGACGACCTGGTTGCGCAACGGCATTCCGATTCAGCAGCTCCTCGCCGAGCGCGACGCGACCTGGCGGCTCATCATCGTCGGTGACGCGCTCATGCACCCGTCGGAGCTGTGGCAGACCGGCGGCTGGGGCGGACAAGACTTCGACAACGACGTGCCCGGCCTGGCGTGGATGGACCTCATCGCGCGCCATTTCCGCAAGACGGCGTGGCTCAATCCGGAGCCGGAGCGCTTCTGGCGCGGCACCGCCGAGACCCTCGGCCAACTGTTCCCCATGTTCCGCTTGTCGCTCGACGGGCTCACGCACGCCATCGCGCACCTGACTCGCGGCCGGAGACCCTGAATGCGTATTGCCATCCTCGTGCTCATCACTGCGGCGGTGAATCCCTCCATGAAATATCCAGAGACCAGACGCGACGCCATCGTCGACGACGTTCACGGCGTCAAGATTGCCGACCCCTATCGCTGGCTCGAGGACGCGTCGAAGCCGGAGGTCAAGGCGTGGATGGCCACGCAAGACAAGGTGGCGCGCCAGCTCATCGCCACGCTCCCCGGACGCGACAAGCTGGCGGCGCGTTTGAAGGAGCTGTTCTATCTCGAGTCGGTCTCGCCGCCGTCTCACTTCGGCTCGCGCTTCTTCTACATGCGCACGCACAAAGACAAGGAGAAGGCGATCCTCTATTGGAAGGAGGGCCCGGCCGGCGAAGAGAAGGTGCTGATCGATCCCAACACGCTCTCCGCCGACGGCTCGACCTCGCTCGGCATCTGGGTGCCGTCGTGGGACGGAAAGACGCTGGCGTATGGGCTCAAGCCCAACAACAGCGACGAGACCATCCTGCATGTCATGGACGTCGCGAGCGGCAAGATCTCGGAGGTCGACGTCATCCCCGGCGGCAAGTACGCCGGTCCGTCGTGGACGCCCAAGGGCGACGGTTTCTTCTACACCTGGGTGCCGCCGCTGTCGGAGACGGTGACTCCGGCGGAGCGTCCCGGCTTTGCCGAGGTGCGCTTCCATCCGCTCGGCACCGATCCCGCGGCCGACAAGATCATTCACGAGAAGACCGGCAACCCGCAGACCTTCCTCGGCGCGCAGGCGTCGAAGGACGGCCACTGGCTGGTCGCCTACGTGCAGCACGGCTGGAACGCCACCGACGTCTACTTCAAGGACCTGCGCAAGAAGGACGACCCGTGGCATCCGTTCGTCGTCGGTAAAGACGCGCAGTATTCGCTGGACGTCTACCAGGACGTCTTCTACGTCCGCACCAACGAAGGCGCGCCGCGCTGGCGCGTCTTCCGCGTCGATCCGCGCCAGCCCGCGCGCGCGGCGTGGAAGGAGATCGTCGCCGAGCGCAAGGACGTCGTCCTCGAGTCCTCGGGCGTCGCCGGCGGACGGCTCTTCGCGCAGACGATGAAGAACGCGGCCAGCGGCCTCGAGGTGCGCGGTCTCGACGGCAAGCTCATCCGCGAGCTGCCGCTACCGGGCATCGGTAGCGTCACCGGCGTGGTCGGCGACGAAGATCAGGACGACGCCTACTTCTCGTTCGTCTCGTTCACCACGACGCCGCGCATCTTCAAGACCTCGATGAAGAGCGGCGGCGCCGCGCTGTGGGCGGAGGTCAAGGTGCCCGTCGATACGACGCCCTACAGCGTCGAGCAGGTCTGGTACCCGTCGAAGGACGGCACCAGGATCTCGATGTTCATCGTGCGCAACAAGGCCGCGGCGAAGGATGGCACGACGCCGTTCCTGCTCACCGGCTACGGCGGGTTCCAGGTGTCGATGACCCCAGGCTTCTCGGCCGGCCTCTTCCCGTGGCTCGAGGCCGGCGGCGGCTACGCGCTACCGAACCTGCGCGGCGGCGGCGAGTACGGCGAGGAGTGGCACAAGGCGGGGATGCGCGAGAACAAGCAGAACGTGTTCGACGATTTCGCCGCGGCCGCGAAGTACCTCATCGACAACAAGTACACGCGTCCCGAAAAGCTCGCCATCCGCGGCGGCTCCAATGGCGGCCTGCTCATGGGGGCGGCGGTGACGCAGCATCCGGAGCTCTTCCGCGCGGTCATCTGCGCCGTGCCGCTGCTCGACATGGTTCGCTACCATCTGTTCGGCAGCGGCAAGACCTGGATCTCCGAGTACGGCTCGGCCGAGAACCCGACCGAGTTCGGCTGGCTCAACGGGTATTCGCCGTATCAAAAAGTAAAGCAGGGTACGAGCTACCCGGCGCTCTTGATGATGTCGGCCGATTCCGATGACCGTGTCGACCCCATGCACGCGCGCAAGATGACGGCGGCGCTGCAGTGGGCGCAGGGCGGCGCGCCCAAAGACGGGCGCCCGGTCGTGATGCGGATCGAGAAACACTCCGGTCACGGCGGCGCGGATCTGGTGAAGCAGGCGGTTGAACAAAGTACCGATGCATATGCGTTTCTAATGCATGAGCTCGGCATGAAGCCGTAACACGCTTTTGGCTTGACGATCTGATTCCAGAGGATCATTGTGCGTCCGCGTCAAACTCTGGGAGGTGGTCGTGGCAACAAAGCAGACCCGTCGTTCGATCTCGGTGCGTGGTGCGACATACGAAAATCTCCGTCGCTACTGCGAAAAAGAATCAGTCTCGATGAGTGAGGTGGTGGAGGAGCAGATCGCGCGGCTGCTGGAGCGCGGCGGCTCGTCCGGTCGGCCGGCTCCAGTGCCGTACGACAAGGTGGTGGCGCCGCGACTCGCGCGCGCGCCCAAGGGGGACTATCGGACGATTCGCTTTTAGTTATCGCGGAAATAAATGCGGTAATTTGCCGCAGCTATTAGCGCCGCGCGCCGGCTGGCTAGGCGTGTGGCAGGTACTCTTCCGAGAAGCCGTCGAAGTCCATCTTCGCGCCGCAGCCTGAGCAGGCCGGCGCGTGGGTGGTGGCGGCGTCGCGGACGTACGGAATGCTGCGCGCCTCTTCGACGCCGCAGCTGGGGCAAACGAACGGCAGCTTGGCGGACGTGACCGTGGCGCGCCCGAGCAGGTTCGGAATCATCGTCACCTGGTTGGCGACGGCCGCCGAGATGTCCTCCAGCACGACCTCGCGGTCGCCGAGCTGCTGCATGAAATGCTCGAGCGCCCGCACGCCGAGTGACGAGATGCTGCGCACGCCGTCGAGCCGCAAGGTGACGCGCTGGCCGGGGCGCGCCTGCTTCAGTACCTCTTGCCCTTCGAAGTTTTCGTCGATCTTGCCGACGACGGAGGCGCGCAGGCCGCCGTTGTCACTGGGGCCGATCTCGATCTTGACCATCGTTCAGAGAGCTCCGTCGAGGTACAGGTGAAGGGCGCTGCCGCGGGCGAGCGCGGTGCGGTTCGATCCCGAGACGTGCATCACCGCGGTGACCTCGGTGAAGCGGCCGGGAACTGCATGCGCGATGAGCTGATTGGCTGCGCCGTAGGTGAGCATGAGACCGAGGCCGGCGCCGCTCGTGCCAGGCGCCGGGCGCGCGCGCTGCGGATCGAGCAGCTTGGAGAGCGAGCGCTGGATGCTGCCGCGGTCGAGCGCGCCGTAGCGGTCGGCGACGCTGACGACGAAGTTTCTGCCGTCGCAGCCGTAGCGCAGCTTGACCTGCTGGTCGCCGGCGAGCTTGACGGGGTTGCGGCGGTCGAGCTTGGCGTGGGTCGCCTCGCCGGCTTCGTCGCGCGGGGCGTCGTAGATGGCGTTGAGCAGCAGCTCTTCGGTGGCGACCTCGATGCGACGCTTCTTCTCGTCGCTGAGCTCGAGCGCCGCCGCCAGCTGCATGACCGACTCGAGGGCGCGCTCTTTGTCCTCGGTGGAGCCGACGATCGCCTCGGTCGTCGAGAAGCCCTGGATGAGGTAGGGCTGCGCGCCGAGCGGAGAGGCCTCGTCGGCGAAGGCGCGGCGCAGCGCGACCGCGAGATCCTGTTCGTCGGGGCCGTCGAAGCTGCGCTGCTCCGATGGCACGTCGACCCAGCCGCCGAGCTTGGGGACGATGTGGCGCACGACGGGCGACGGTAGCGTGGCGAGCAGGCGCTTCTTGGCGTGCACGCCGGCGCACACGACGACAGGGACCCCGGGGTAGAATTCGGATACCTGACGTACCAAGGCGAGGGGATCGGCGTCGGGATCGACATCGAGGTCGAGAACCACGACGCGGAGCTGTCCGACGCTGGCCTTCTGCATCTGGTCGGTCGACAGGGCGTGGTTGACGCCGATGCCGACCGCGCCGAGCGCCTGGGCGACGCGGCGGATGGTGGCGGGATGCCGGGTGACCACGGCGCCCCGCCCATGCAGGGGCAGGGGCGAGTCAGTCGACAAGAGGGCCACATCCCATCATAGCGGAATTTTTCCCGCCTGGCGTGTGCTTTCTTGCAACATGGAGCTCAAGATGGCCGACGACACCAAGCCTTGCCCGCTCTGCGGCGAGGAGATCAAACAGGTCGCAGTTCGTTGCAAGCACTGTCAGGCCGACCTGACCAAGGCCGCGGAGGCGGACTTCAATCGTGGCGCGTCGCCGGTGGGGGCGGCCGGCAAGCCGCTCGACGACTTCGAGGTGCGCTTCCTCGAGTTCGCCTACAAGACGTCGGTGACGCTCAACGTACCGGCGGTGGCGCACGCGCTGCGCATGCCGACGGCGGAGGTGTCCGACAAGCTCGAGGACATGGCCGCGCGCGACGTCATCCTTCGCGACGTCGACGACGACGGTAACCTGTTCTTCACCATCCCCGGACACGTCGCGCAGCGCGCGCCGGCCAACCCGCCGCTGACGGCGGTGCAGCGCGGTCAGCTGGCGCACGTGAGCGCGCCCGCCGACGGTACGGCCATCGCGGCCATGGTGCTCAACGTCTTCATCCCCGGCTCGGGGTCGCTGGTCGCGGGGCGAGTCGCCGTCGGTGTGGTGCAGCTGCTCTTGTGGGTCATCGGCTTCCCGCTGTCGTTCGTGATCATCGGCCTGCCGATGGTGCTCGGCGCGTGGATCTGGTCGCTCGTTACCGGGATCCAAATTTTAGAAGAGTCGAGGCGTCGGCAATCCTCCACTTGATCCGCGCAGTTGTAATTTGAAGGCGGCACGCCGCGTGAAAACGGCGTAAGATCGAACTGTCGGAGGTGTGTCCATGGCCTTGCCGCCTGTGCTCCGGAGTGCGTTAACTCTGTCGGCGTGGAGGTTGGTTGCCCGCCCAGTCGTGTTGACTGGCGGCGCGTTGTTGCTCGGTGGCCTGTTCGCGGCGTCGATTGGGACGCGCGAGCCCTGCAGAGCGACCGCAAGCGCGGCTGCTTCGTACCGGCTGGTGCTCGAGACCCAGACGGACCCGCAGTGCGTCTACGGCTCGGCATGGAACGGCGGCGACGTCGTCTTGTCGCATGACGCCAGCGACGGTCGCACGGTCACGCTGACCAGCCGCTACGACTTCGCGGACGGCTGCACCTGGGAAGCGCTCGAAGTGCTGACCCCGTCCGGCGACGGCTACGCCTACTCGTACGAAGAGCGCGCCGTCGAGTGCCCGCCCGCCGCCACCGTCGGCAACGCGTGCCCCCGCACCGGCCACGTCACCGTCGTCCCGAACACGCCCTGAGCGTCGGGACATGCACGCCGACTGATCGTCTCAGTTGGTGGCGATCGTTCCTTGCGTGGTCAGGGCGTCGGCCGGACGCGGGCTGATGACCGCGCTGTTGTCGACCGTCGCCACGCCGGTCTTGCTGTTGAGCCGAATGCGGCCAGCTCCGCCGCCCGCACCCGCGCCCGCTTTGGGGTCGTCGCTGCCGACATCTCCCGTCGTCGTGACGCTGGCCCCACCGGCGCCACCTTTCGGTGTCGCGTTTCCACCATTGGCGCGCGCGCCGCTGAACTGACCCGATTGGCCATTGTTGGTCGTGTTGGCGTTGTCGCCGCTGGCACCGCCCCCACCATTCGCAGCAAGCGTCGCCATGGGTCCGAGCGAAATCGTCGGCGACTCGAGCAAGATGCCGCCTCCGGATCCGCCGCCGCCGCCGCCATTGTTGCCGCCGCCCACCTTGCCGCCGCAGCCGGAGGCGTTGATCCCGGCCGACATGTTGCCGCTGCCGATCGTGAGGCTGGTTTGTGCGACCGCTTGAATGGCGCCCCCTCCACCGCCGCCGACGCCGGTCCCGTTGCCGCCGAGGCCGCCACCGGATCCCCCGAGGACGGGCGATAACGACACGTTGCCGTACGTGCCGCCGGCCGTGCCTCCGGCGTTTGCAGCCTCTTTGCCGCCGACGTTACCCGCGTCGCCGTAGCCGGCGCCACCGCCGCCGCTCGCGTTGTTCAGGTCGCTGCCGCCGCCGCCGGTGCCCACTCCCTTCGCCTCTGCCGCTGCCGCGCCCCTTCCACCACCAGGGCCGGCCGCATTGGGGCCGGCACCGGCGGCGACGAAGACATTGCCGGCGCAGGTCAGGTCGAACGCCGAATCGATCGCCATCGTCGTCGCCGACACCAGGCCCATTGCGTTGGCGCCGATGACGCGGTCGAGCGTCGCGTTGGCCTGGAAGGTGACGCCGTTGAAGTACCAGATCCCGATCTTGGCCGGCGGGTTCGTCGCCGAGCCGCCCGGGATGTCGACGGAGCGGAAGCCGATTCCGGCGATGACCTCGCGATTCGCCGGTGTCACGTTCGGTCCACGGACGACCGTGCCGAAGCCGATCTGGCCAGTGTCGGTATCGAACGTCGTTCCTCCCGCGATCACGACGTTGGCGGTGAGACCGGTGGTGTTGAAGTCGTCGCGCGTGATCGGCGCGGTCGGCTGAAACTGTGCGCAGTGCGGAGAGGCGCTAACGCATCCGAGCGCGCAGGTCGTCGTATCATATCCGCTACCGTCGCTGCGGCAGGTCTGCAGGCTGCCGGCCGAGCACTGGACCGAACCCGCCACGCATGCGGTCGCCGGGTTCGCCATGTCGACGTCGGTCGGCAGGACCATGTCGACGTCGGCGGTTGGCATGTCCGGGTCGGTGGACATGTCGACGTCGGTGGTGGCGTCGGTGGTCGAGCCGTTGACGTTGAAGGAGCAGCCCGCGGTGGCGAGCAGGGTCGAGACGAAGGCTATTTTTAAGTAGTTCACGTCTTCATTCTACCCAAATCCAGCTCCACGAGGTGGACGCGTAAGCCACCGTTGCTCAAGGGGTGATCGGCGACTACACGGACCCCTACGGCCTCCACGAGACGCATATCGGCAACGAGGAGGGCGGCGCGCCAGCCGGCGAATCGGGCCCGCAGGGCGCGGCCGATCGAGCCGTACAGGGAGCGCAGCGCGCGCGGGTCGCCCAGGCGGCGGCCGTACGGGGGGTTCATGACCACGGTGCCGGGACCGGCGGGCGGCGCCAGGTCGTCGAGCTCCGAGTGGACCAGCTCGACGTGGGCGGCCAGGCCGGCCCGCGCGGCGTTGTGCTGCGCCGCCGACACCGCCGCCGGGGAGCGGTCGCTGCCGACGATGGCCGCCGGGGGCGCGGGCAGCTGGGCCGCCTTGGCTTCGTCGCGCAGCCGCGCCCACAAGGCCCCGTCGTGTCCGGGCCAGGCCTCGAACGCGAACCGCCGATCGAGCCCGGGCGCGATGCGCATGGCCATGGCGCACGCCTCGAGCGGCAGCGTGCCGGCGCCGCACATCGGGTCGACCAGCGCCGTCGCCGGATCCCAGCCGCACAAGAGCAGCAGCGCCGCGGCGAGCGTCTCGCGGATGGGCGCGTGCGCGATCTCCTGGCGCCAGCCGCGCCGGTGGAGCAGCTCGCCCGAGCTGTCGACGCTGACGGTCCACCGATCGGCGACGCCGCGCACCAGCACCTTTTGCCCGTCGCTGGCGATGGTGACCTCGCCCTTGAGCCGATCGGTGAGCGCGGCCTGCAGGTTCTCCGCGATGGCGCCAGTGTGATAGAGGCGGCTCCCCGACTGCGCCGCCGACAGCGTCACCGGGCGCGACGGATCGACGAAGCGCTCCCACGGCAGCGACGCCGCGCGATGGCGCATCTTGGAAAACTCGCGCGCCTCGAAGCTGCCCACGCGCACGAGGACGCGGGTGGCGGTGCGCAGCCACAGGTTGGCGCGCATCATCACCGCCGCGTCACCGCCGAACTCGACGCCGCCGGCGACCGGCTTGACCGCGTGTACCCCCGCCAGCGACGAGACCTCGCGTGCCAGCACCGCCTCGACGCCCGGGGCCGCGACGGCGAACATGACCAGCTCCGACGGGGACGACGCGATCAGCGCCGCCGCGGGCGCCTTTTTGCCGTCGCTGTCGGCCTTGCGCTCGGGCTTGACCCGGCTCTTGCCCTTCGGCTTGCGTTTGCCGTCGTCCCGACCGCGGACCCGTCCCCCCCGTGCCTGGGCCACTAGTCGGTATCGGGACCGTGCGCCATGTCGGCCGCCGTCGTCTTGGCCATGTCGGTGCCGCCGTCGCCAAAGGGAGGAACCACGACCGCGAAGTCGTATGGATCTTTGTAGAGGTCGGGCAGCTTCGGCGGCGTGAACGAATCACTGCACGCGGCCAGCGCCATCCCAGCGGCGACGAGGAACAAAACGCGCTTCACCGGCCGAGTTTACTACAATGGCGCGCATGTCACGCGAATTGAGCCGCTTCCTCCTCGTGATCGCCGTCATCGGCTGCGCCGGCTCGACGGCGACGGCGCAGCTGGTGGCTGCCAAGCCGGAGACTCTCAGCGTCGCCTGCGACGACTTCGATCTGCCGTCGCTGGCGGCGGCCATCGAGCGCGAATTGCCGGCCCTGGAGCGCTCCTCGGCGACGCTCAGCTTCGGCGCCACCCCCGTGCGTGCCTCGGACTACGCCGCCCGCACCCTCAAGCCCCTCGTCGCGCTCGCCAAAGCCAACGATCGCGCCAACCTGTGCGGCGCGCTCATGTACAAGTACGTCTGGCTTCACGTCGGCACCGACCGCGTGATGTTCACCGCCTATCACACCCCGACGGTGCGCGGCTCGCTCACGCAGGACGCGACCTATCGCTGGCCGCTCTACAAGCGCCCCAAGGACGCCGCGGCGCGCTACACCACCGCGCAGATCCTCGGCGGCGCGCTCGCCGGGCGCGCGCTCGAGCTGGTGTGGCTGGCCGACGCCTACGATGCCCTCGCGCTCCACGTCGAGGGCGCCGGCATGATCCAGCTCCCCGACGGCAAGATGATGCCGGTCGGCTCCGACGGCCACAACGGCCAGGCCTACCAGAACGTCTCCAAGCTGCTCATCGCCGACAACCGCCTGCCGTCGGGCCCGCCGCCGCCGTCGCACGCGCCCGGCAATCCCAAGGCGCGCGCCTATTTCGCCTCGCACCCGGCCGACCTCAACGTCTACTGGGGCAAAAATCCGCACTTCGTCTTCTTCCGCAGCGTCGACAAAGCCGGCGGCGGCAGGTACGGCGCGCTGGTCAACAACCGCTCCGTGGCCGTCGACGCCGAGCGGGTCCCCATGGGCTCGCTGCTGTTCGTGCGCGCGCAAAAGCCCATCGTCGCCAACGGCACCATCACCGGCTGGGAGCCGTTCTCGCGCGTCATGCTGGCGCAGGACACCGGCGCCGGCATCCGCGGCCAGCGCATGGACCTTTATTTCGGCGACGACGACTACGCGCTCGCCGCCGCCCAGGCGATGACGGTGCAAGGCGACGCCTGGGTGCTTATGTCGAGGTAGCTCATGCGCGCCAAGGTCTGGCAGGGCGACATCACCACCCTCGACGTCGACGCCATCGTCAACGCCGCCAACACCGCGCTCCTCGGCGGCGGCGGGGTCGACGGCGCCATCCATCGCGCGGCCGGCCCCGGGCTCGTCGACGAGTGCCGCCTGCTGCACGGCTGCAACACCGGCGACGCCAAGATCACGTCCGGCCATCGCCTGAAAGCGCGCCACGTCATCCACACCGTCGGCCCGGTCTGGCGCGGTGGCGGCCACGGCGAGCCGGAGCTCCTGGCGTCGTGCTACCGCCGCAGCCTCGCGCTCGCGGAGCAGCACGGCCTGCGCACCATCGCCTTCCCCTCGGTCTCGACCGGGATCTACAACTATCCCGTCGACGCCGCCGCCGAGATCGCGGCGCGCGAAGTGCTGACCTGGCTCGCGGCGAACCCGCTGCCCCAGGAGGTCATCTTCTGCACCTTCAACCCCGACGCGACGATGGCCCTCGAGCGCGCGCTCCTCGCCTATCGATGACCCTCGAGACCGACATCCCGGCGCGGCTCGACCGCCTGCCCTGGTCGCGCTGGCACTGGCTGGTCGTTGTCGCCCTCGGCATCACCTGGATCCTCGACGGGCTGGAGGTCACCATCGTCGGCGCGCTCGGCTCGGTGCTGCAGGAGCCCGGCACGCTGGGGCTGACCGCGCGCGACGTCGGCTACTCCGCGACCGCGTACATCTTCGGCGCCATCGTCGGTGCGCTCTTCTTCGGGCGGCTCACCGATCGGCTCGGCCGCAAGAAGCTGTTCCTGGTCACCCTCGGCGTCTACCTGGCCGCGACCGCGCTCACCGCCACCGCGTGGAGCTTCTGGTCGTTCGCGTTCTTTCGCGCGCTCACCGGCTTCGGCATCGGTGGCGAGTGCGCGGCGATGAACTCGGCGATCGACGAGCTCCTGCCGGCGCGCGTCCGCGGCTTCTGCGACATCGCGCTCAACGGCAGCTACTGGATCGGCGCCGCGCTCGGCGCCATGGCGTCGGTGGTGCTGCTCGATCCGCGCGTCCTCGGCCACCAGCTCGGCTGGCGCGTCGCCTTCGGCATGGGCGCACTGCTGGGCGGCTCGATCTTGATCGTGCGCCGCCTCCTGCCCGAGAGCCCGCGCTGGCTGCTCGTTCACGGCCGCCCCGAGGAGGCCGAGCGCGAGGTGCAGCATATCGAAGCGCAGGTGATGCGCGAGCACGGCCTCTCGTCGCTGCCGCCGGTGACCGCCAAGATCCGCGTCGAGGTCCGCCCCCACACCTCCATCACCGACGTGCTGCGCATCCTCGGCGGCCCCTATCTGCGCCGCACCATGCTCGGCCTCGGTCTCATGATCTCGCAGGCGTTCTTCTACAACGCCATCTTCTTCACCTACGCGCTCATCCTGTCGACCTTCTACGGCGTGCCGGCCGAGCACATCGGCTACTACATCGTGCCGTTCGCGGCGGGAAACTTCTTCGGGCCGCTCACCATCGGACGCCTGTTCGACACCATCGGCCGGCGGCGCATGATCGCGTCGACCTACGCGATCTCGGCGCTGATGCTCCTCGTCACCGGCTGGCTGTTCGCGCGCGGCGTCCTCACCGCCACCTCGCAGACCGTGCTGTGGAGCGTCATCTTCTTCGTCGCCTCGGCGGCCGCGTCGAGCGCCTATCTCACCGTCAGCGAGGTCTTTCCACTCGAGATCCGCGCCATGGCCATCGCGGTCTTCTACGCCGTCGGCACCGGCGTCGGCGGGCTGGCGGCGCCGGCGCTGTTCGGCGCGCTCATCGAGACGAGGTCGCGCATGTCGGTCTTCGCCGGCTATAGCTTCGGCGCGCTCTTGATGTTCGGCGGCGCCGCCGTCGCCTGGTTCCTCGGCGTCGACGCCGAGCGCCGCTCGCTCGAGGAGCTGGCGCTGCCCATCTCCGCCAAAGCTAGCGTAGTCCGCTGAGAGCCTGGCCTAGAGCGGCGAGCACCAGATCTTCGGCTTGTGACGGTGGGTCACATGCTCGACGGCGGCAGCGACGGCGAGCGCGCGCAGATCTTCGCCCCACGGCGCGATGACCTGCAGCCCCACCGGCATGCCGTGCGCGTCGTAGCCGCACGGCACCGACGCCGCCGGCATCCCCGTCAGGTTCGACGCGAACGTGAAGGTGACCGACTTGTTGATCTTGTTCTCGTCGAGCTCCCCGTGCGCATGGGCGTCGTCGGGGTAGGGCGGCGCCGTGATCGCCGTCGTCGGCGTGACGATGACGTCGACGTCGTCCCAGGCCCGCTCGAAGTCGCGCACGATGAGCGCGCGCGCCCGCTGCGCCTTGACGTAGGCGACCGCGCCCATGCCGCGCGCCATCTCGAACGCGATCCGCGTCGACGGCGACATCGGTTCGCCGGCCTCGATGGCGGCGTCCATCGCCGCCGCGCCCTCGACGGTGAAGGTGGCCGCGCCGACCGGCAGCGACAGCTCGATATGCGGCAGCTCGATGTCGACCAGCTGCCCGCCGACGATGCGCTCGACTGCCGCGCGCGCGATGGCCGCGACCTCGCCGTCGGCCCAGCCCCACCAGCGGTCGCACATGCCGATGCGCAGCGTCTTGGGGAGCTCCGGCAGCGCCAGCGCCTCGCCGGTGATGACGCCGAACGCGGTCACGACGTCGGCGACACTGCCGCCGAGCGGCCCCGAGTGCTCGAGCGACCAGCACAAGAGCGGCACGCCCTCGGTCGGCACGCGCCCGAAGGTGCCCTTGATGCCGACCACGCCGTTGTGCGACGCCGGCACGCGGATCGAGCCGCCGCCGTCATTGCCGAGCGCGATCGGAGTCAGCCCCATGCCCACGCAGGCCCCCGACCCCGACGACGACCCCCCGGTGTCGCGCGCCGGATCGTACGGGTTGCGCGCCGTGCCGTGCCACGGATTGACCCCCGACGGCTGCATCCCCAGCTCGTGCATGTTGGTCTTGCCGAAGATGATCGCGCCCGCCCCGCGCAGTCGCGCGACCGCCAGCGCATCCACCGTCGCCGGCGTCTTGCCGAGGAACTTGGTCCCGCAGGTGGTGGGATATCCGACTACATCATATTCGTCCTTCACCGCGACGGGGACCCCGTCGAGCGGCGAAAGCGGCTCCCTGGCTCGCCACCGCTTCGCCGACGCTTCGGCCTGCCGCCGCACGTCCGCCTCGTCGAGGGCGATGAAGGTCCGCATGGCCGGCTCCATGTGGTCGAGCCGGCGGGCCGCCTGCAGCGCCCGCTCGGCGACGAGGAGCGGATCGGTGGTCTCCTTGCGGTAGGCATCTTGAAAATCGGCCGCCGTCGGGAACCGAAAGCTCATGGCCGGTGTTTCCTCGTGAATGGCATCGGCATGTAGAACGGAGCAGGCTCACCTTCGGCGCGGAAGTCGATCGCGCGTAGCTTGCGCTCGATGACCATGCGAGAGAGCATCCGGGGCAGTGGCGTGGAGCGCAGCGCGCTCTCGACGAGACGAAGAGCCAGGCCGGCAAACCGCGGTGTGGTCGAGTCCATGACGGGCCTCACACGTTAGCGTTGAAGAAAAGCGGAATAAAGGCCTGTCAGTTGTCGTTGCGGGATTGAAACTTTCCACTCTCGACGGACACTAGAGGAGAGCGTGCTCAAAGTAATGACAGAAGACCCTCGCGTCGCGGCGCCGATCATCGAGCTCCGCGCCATCGGCAAGGTCTACCACATGGGTGAGATCGCGGTTCACGCGCTCCGCTCGGTCGACTTCATCGTGCGCGCCGGCGAGATGGTGGCGATCATGGGCGCGTCCGGATCGGGCAAGTCGACGATGCTCAACCTCATCGGCACGCTCGATCGGCCGAGCGACGGCGAGTATCTCCTCGACGGCGAGCCGGTGCAGAACCTCGACGAGTTCGAGCTGGCGGCGCTGCGCAATCGCAAGATTGGCTTCGTGTTCCAGTCGTTCAACCTCTTGCCGCGCGACTCGGCGCTCGAGAACGTGGAGCTGCCGATGGTCTACGCCGGCGAGCGGCGCTCGACGCGGCGCAAGAAGGCGATCACGGCGCTCGATCGCGTCGGCCTGGCCGACCGCATGGACCACCTGCCCAATCAGCTCTCGGGCGGACAGCAGCAGCGCGTCTCGATCGCGCGCGCCATCGTCAACGAGCCGCTGCTCCTGCTCGCCGACGAGCCGACGGGCGCGCTCGATTCGACGACGACCAAATCGGTCATGGAGCTCTTCGTCGAGCTGCACCGCCAGGGCATGACGGTGGTGCTGGTGACTCACGATCCCAATATCGCGGCATACGCCGAGCGCGTGGTGACGTTCAAGGACGGCGTCATTCTCAGCGACGAGACCAAGACCAAGGATTCCGATGCGAGCAACCGTTCTCATCACGCTAGCCATCACAGCGACCACTAGCGTCGCCAGCGCTGCGCCGCGGCGGCTGACGTTGGCCGAAGCGGTGCAGATGGCGATGAAGGTGGAGCCGGTGGTGGCCGAAGCGCACATCGCCGACGACCGCGCCAAGCTGGGCGTGCTGCGCGCCCAGCTCGATCGCTTCAGCTTGAAGATCGACGGCTCGCTGCAGGAGCTGTGGAACAAGACCAACATCGGCGGGCCGACGCTGTACACCTGCTCCGACGTGACGACGCCATCGTCGTTCTGCGGCGGGACGTTCGCGGGGCTGACGCTGCCGGGGATGCTGGTGCCGTCGTCGGAGCAGCAGCCGGCGCAGTGGACGGGATTGTCGAACTTCTCGGCCAATCTCAACTACTACCTGTTCAGCGGCTTTCGCGTCGAGGTCAACGTCAAGCGCGCCAAGGTCGCCCAGCAGGCGGCCATCGTGCAGATCAAGCAGCAGCGCAAGGACACGGCGCTGGCGGTGGCGCGCGCTTATTGGCAGGTGCGGCGGCTCATCATCCTGCGCGACGTGCAGCAGGCGTCGCTGCAGCGGATGATCGACGCCGAGTCGGTGGCCGATGGCCGCGTCAAGGCGGGGCTGGCGCCGCCGATCGATCGCAACCGCGCGACGCAACGAAAGCTCTCGCAGATGGCGACGCTCGAAGATCTGGGCGGCCAGGCGCGCGTGGCCTCGGCGCAGCTCGGGGTCTCGCTCGGTACCCCCGACGAAGTCGAGCTGGTCGACGAGATTGAGGTGCCCGACTCGGTGCCACCGACCGCGCTCGAGCTGGTCAAGGACGCGCTGGGGCGGCGGCCCGAGGTGCAGAACGCCAAGCTGCAGGTCGAGGTGCAGCACCAGCTGGTGCGCATGGCGCGGTCCAACTTCTATCCGCAGCTGACGCTGCTGGCGCTGTTCCAGTACGGCAACAACCAGTTCAACATCGGCACCGGCTCGCGCCAGCTGTCGTCGGCGGCCAATCCGTTTGGCAACCTGTCGGGCAACTTCACCGCCGGTGCCACGCTGACGATGAACTTCTTCGATACGTTGAACACGTACACGTCGACGGCGGACGCGCACTATCAGGAGCAGATCCTGCAGCAGGAGACGCGCCGGTTCGAGCGCTTCGTCGACTCCGAGGTGCGCGCGGCGCACGCGAACTTGCAGAAGCTCTACGCGCGGCGCACGCCGCTCATCGGGGCGCGCGACGTGGCGCGCGACAATTTGAAGATCGTCGAGAGTCGCTACAAGAACGGCGACGCGCTCATCATCGAGTATCTCGACGCGCAGATCGATCTCGCCAACGCCGAGCTGCAGCTCGCGGATGTCACCGCGCAGCTGCAATTGCAGTGGTACGAGCTGCAGGCGGCGCTCGGCTTTACCGTCGGAGTGGACCATGGCTAACCCAGCTCGAAAACGTCGCCGCTGGTTGGCGCCGTCGATCATCGTCGTCCTCATCATCGGCGGCGCCATCGCGTACTCGAAGCGCGGCGGTGCCGGTCCCAAGGAGCTCGACCAGTCGCTCATCACGGCGGTCAAGCGCGGCGATCTGCCCATCGACGTCCTCGAGACCGGCAAGGTGCAGCCACGCGAGAAGGTGGAGATCAAGTCGAAGGTCGCCGGCCAGGTGCTCAAGGTGTTCGTCGACGCGGGGCAGCAGGTGAAGAAGGGGCAGATCCTGCTGCAGCTCGATCCGACCGACTACGAGCGCGAGGTCTC
Organism: Myxococcales bacterium; assembly: GCA_028287105.1. Classification (GTDB taxonomy): domain Bacteria; phylum Myxococcota_A; class Polyangia; order Palsa-1104; family Palsa-1104; genus JAQBQH01. Next base: position 17,897 of record JAQBQH010000080.1, on the reverse strand, counting down.
CAGGACCGAGGCTGACGTGGCCGCGGCGAAGAACGCGCTCGAGTTCAGTCAGCTGTCGCTCGATCGCCGGCAGAAGGGGCTCGAGCAGCGCGGCGTGGCGCAGATGGACGTCGATACCGCGGCGTCGGACGTGCGCGCCAAGAAAGTCGCGGTGCAGCTCACCACGGTCGCCTACAACGCGGCGTCGGATCGGCTGCGCTACACGCGGGTCATCTCGCCGATGGACGGGACCATCACTGAGCGCGGCATCCAGCCGGGCGAGGTCGTGACCCCCGGCGTGCAGGCGACGTTCGAGGGCAAGGCGCTCTTGACGGTGGCCGACCTGTCGACGCTGCTGGTGAAGACCGACCTCAATCAGATCGACGTCGCCAAGGTGAAGATGGGGCAGAAGGTGACCATCACGCTCGACGCGCTGCCGGGCAAGACCTACGAGGCGGTCATCACCAAGATAGCGCCGGCGTCGATCACGCCCAAGGACAAGCAGGTCGACGTGTTTCCCGTCGAGGCGACGCTGGCCAAGGCCGACGCGCTCATCAAGCCGGGCATGACGGCGGACGTGCGCATCCACATCGAGAAGAAAGAGAAAGTCCTGGCGCTGCCGATCGAGGCCGTCATCAAAGAGGGCGGCAAGCAGTTCGTGCAGAAGGTCGTCCCGGCGGAGAACGGCAAGCAGAAGACCGACAAGGTCGAAGTGAAAGTAGGCGCGCGCAACGATCGCGAGATCGAGATCGCGTCCGGCATCGCCGAAGGCGACAAGGTGCTGATCAAGCCCGGGTCGTCGGCGGAAAACGAATATAAAATGTAATGTTTTTCGAGTACCTCAATATCGCGCGCAAGGTCCTCATCGGGCACAAGTTCCGCTCGATGCTGACCGTGCTCAGCATCACCATCGGCGCCTTTTCGATCGTGCTGATGTCGTCGCTGGCGCAGTCGGGCTCGACGACGCTGTTCCGCTCCATCGAGGAGCTGGGCGGCGGGCGCATCATCATGATCGGCCCCAAGGAGGTCGAGCGTGAAGAGGGCAAGGCGTCGAGCTACACGCGCGGCATGACGCTGCAGGATCGCGACCTCCTCTACAGCAATGTGCCGCACCTCGTGCAGAAGACGATGTTCTCGCGCACCGGACGCAAGGACATCATCGCCGACAACGGCAAGCTCTCGCGCACCGACGGCATCTTCGTCGACGGCAACTTCTTCGAATCGATGAAGCTGCAGGCGGAGAAGGGGCGCTTCTTCAACGACGACGAGAACCTCCGCCATCAGAAGCTGTGCGTGGTCGGGTACAAGACGGCCAAGGAGCTGTGGGACGGCGACGCGGTCGGCCACACCATGCAGATCGGCGCGCTCCGCTGCCGCGTCGTCGGGCAGGCGACCAACCACGAGTTCTGGGGCATGCGCTTCGGCTTCGACTGGCTCGACTTCGTGGCCGTGCCGCTCGAGACCATGGCCGACACCGACGTCAAGGTGCGCCCGGCGGCGCGCCTGCAGCTCAAGACCGACGGGCCGGAGTCGAACGACATCGTCAAGCGCGTGGCCAACGCCATCTTGAGCGAGCGGCACCACAACGTCGACGACTATCAGATCTTCGACTTCTCGCGCGTCATGGAGCGCTTCACCGGCGTGTTCGGGATCATGCAGACCATCGTCAGCTTCATCGCCGGCATCGCGCTGCTCGTGGGCGGCGTCGGGGTCATGAACATGATGCTGGTGAGCGTCTCGGAGCGCGTGCGCGAGATCGGAATCAGAAAGGCCATCGGCGCCAACCCCAACGACATCGGCAGGCAGTTCCTGCTCGAGGCCATCCTGCTGGCCGCCGTCGGTGGTGGTATCGGCGTGGGCGCCGGCATCGGCATGTCGGTGGTGGCGTCGACGGTGATCCGTCACTTCAAGCCGACGTGGGTCACGGTCGTGGCGCACGAGGCGGCCATCGTCGCGATGGCGGTGTCGGCCGGCGTCGGCCTCTTCTTCGGATACTTTCCGGCGCGGCGCGCGGCCAAGCTCGACGCCATCACCGCCATTCGAGGGAACTGATGCGCTTCGTCGACCAGCTGCGCTCGGTGCGCCACACCTTCGACGCCAATCGCGGCCGCACCGCGCTGACGCTGATCGGCATCATGATCGGCGCCGGCTCGATCGTGCTCCTGGCGTCGCTGTTGTCGGGCGGGCAGGAGGCGCTGCTCAACGCCGACCAGGGCGCGGCCGATACCGACATCGTGCAGGTCGACGCCGACGAGGCGCCGGCCAAGCAGGCCAGGAAGACGCGCCGCGAATTGGGGCGCAACGACTCGGAGCTGCTCGACGACTCGCCGGTCCTGCCGGGCGCGCACATCGCGACCGAGAAGACGCGCTGGACCAAGGCGCAGTTCCACAAGCAGAAGAAGCGCGTGTCGCTCGTCGGTGCGGCGCCGGTGGCGCTGGAGCTCTATCGCCTCGGCGTCGACAAGGGGCGCTTCATCACGCCCGACGATCTGCGCGAGGGGCGGCGGGTCTGCGTCATCGGCACCAACGTCTGGACCCAGCTGATGGGTCCCGAGGCGCAGCTCGGCGACGCCATCACCGTCGACAACGTGCAGTGGATCGTCGTCGGCGTGCTCAAGAACAAGCCGCCGCTCGGCGGTGGCGGCGACGGACCTTGGATGTGGAACAACAAGGTGCTGGTGCCGCAGACGACGTTCGACGCCGTCTTCGACAACGCCCACACCGTCGACCAGATCTTCGTGCGCATCGGCGAGGGCGACGGCGACATGCCGCTGCAGATGCGCCTCGGCCTGGCGCGCAAGGCGATCGAGTCGACGCTGCTACGCACGCACTACGGCGTCAACAACTTCAAGGTCGATCGCTGGGGCGAGGAGTCGAAGCAGGAGGAGATGATCATGCAGGTCATCAAGATCCTGCTGCTCGGCACCGGCCTGCTGTCGCTGTTCGTCGGCGGCATCAACATCATGAACATCATGTTGGTGACGGTGACCGAGCGAACGCGCGAGATCGGCGTGCGCCGCGCCATCGGCGCCAACCCGACGTCGATCATGATGCAGTTCCTGCTCGAGTCGGCGTTCATCGCGCTCACCGGCGGGATCATCGGCGTGCTCGGTGGGCTCGCCATCTCGTTCGGTGTGGCCAAGCTGCTCACCGCGATGCTCGGCGCATGGAAGCTGCACGTCGAGGCGTGGTCGATCGCGCTCGGCCTCGGGCTCTCGGTGTCGACGGGCGTGATCTTCGGGCTGTTCCCCGCCTGGCGCGCGGCCAAGCTCGATCCGGTCGAAGCGCTCCGCTACGAGTAGCGACCGGGGCGCGACCGACGCTGCGCGGCGCTATTTCGCGGCGCAGACCTTCTGGCCGTTGGCGCCGGCGCCGCAGCGGGCGCAGCCGAGCTGGGTGCAGGTCGCGTCGCTGGTGCAGGGGACGAAGCCGCAGAAGTTGCCGGCTCCACCGTCGGGGATCGGGATTCCGCCACCGCCACCGCCACCACCGCCGGGGCCGCCACCCTGACCGCCACCGCCGCCGCCGGGACCGCCACCTTGACCACCACCGCCGCCGCCGGGACCGCCACCCTGACCGCTGCCGCCGCCGGTGCCGCCCGATTGACCGCACTGGCCAAAGCCGCCTTGCTGGTCCTGGCAGAACTGCCCGGCCGGGCACTGCCCTTCGTCGCAGCAGTAGACCGGCCCGACCTGCGACATACCGCAGGTGCCTTGGCGGCACGCGAGGCCGGCCTGACAGTCGCAGGCGGTCATGCACTTGGCGCCGGTGCCGCCGAGATCGCGCGGGCGCGCCATGTCGACCGCGCCTCCACCGTTACCCCCGACACCGCCGCCCGTGCCACTCCCGTTGTCGATGGGCAAGCCTTGCGTCGTACATCCGGTCACGACGAGAACGAAGGCGACGAGCAGCTGACGCATGGGGACCCTCCGACCGGCGAACAATCGCTCAGCCGCCCCAGAAGGTCAACGCGCATGAAGAGGCAGGGCCCCAGGGTGAGGATGTGAGCCCCCACCCGAACGCGTCGGTGCCGACGCCAGAGCCGCGCAGAATGCCGCCTTTTCCGCGGGCGCAGGGCGGCACATCGGGTGCAATGACCGGGCGGACTGGACGGCTTCAACGTGAAGCCGTCCGACACGTGGGGCGTCCCCCCGCTCCTCACGTGTTGTGTCTCATGAGCGCCGCCACCGCCCCCCTATGCGGTGGCGGCGTCTCACATTTTCCGTAACGCACCGCCGCGCGACCGTATCTTGCTCATGATCCCCACGGCCCTTAGGGTCGTATGATCGTGTGGAGGATGGGATGACGATCGCTCGCTTCGTGCTCGCCTGTGCCGTGATGCTCACCGGCGCGCCCGCTTGCTTCGGCAGCACCATCAGGGCCGACGCCGCCGCCGTCGCTGCCGCGCCCGTGCCGTTCCCCGCCGCCGCCTGGGACAAGCTGCTCAAGAAGTACGTCGACGGCAAGGGGCGCGTCGACTACAACGCCATCGACAAGGGCGAGTTCGAAAAGATCTTCGCCGCCGTCGCCGCCTCGTCGCCGAAGAAGAACCCCGACAAGTACGAGTCGAAGAACGCGCAAAAGGCGTTCTACATCAACGCCTACAACGTGTTGGTGTGGAAGGACGTGCTCACGCGTCTGCCCAAGCTCAAGAACGTGGACAGCGACAAGACGTCCTTCTTCTACTTCACCAAGTTCGTCCTCGGCGGCGACGACATCAACCTCTACGATCTGGAGAACAAGATCGTGCGGCCGCAGTTCAAGGACGCGCGGGTCCACTTCGCGCTCAACTGCGCGTCGGGCGGCTGCCCGCAGCTGCCCGCCGAGGCGTTCACCGCCGAAAAGGTCGACGAGCAGCTCTCGCGCGAGGCGCGCAAGTTCGTCAACGAACGGCGCAACGTCGACTTCGACGCCGCCTCGAAGAAGCTCAAGCTGTCGCACATCTTCGATTGGTACAAAGAGGACTTCGGCAAGGAGCCGGCGAAGGTGATCGCGTGGATCAACAACTACCGCGCCGCCGACGCCAAGCTACCGGTCGACGCGAAGATCGAGTACTCCGACTACGATTGGACGCTGAACGACCAGCACCTGCTCAATCGCTAGTCGAGCGGGCGGGCGGCGACGCGCGGCGGCACCGACTCCGAGCGGGTCTGGGCCGCAGCGACGAGCGGCGCCAGCAGCGATGGCTTGACGCCGTCGCGAATGTGCTTCGGCGGCGTGCGCAGATCCCACACCAGCCCGAGGCCCGACAGCGCCTTGAGCATGTAGTACGAGAAGTCGACTTCCCACCAGAAGAAGCCCTGATTCGCCGTCGACTGGTAGTAGTGGTGATTGTTGTGCCAGCCCTCGCCGCAGGTGATGAGGGCGAGCAGCAGGTTGTTCTTGCTGTCGTCGTCGGACGGATAGCGCACCGATCCGAACACGTGCGACAGCGAGTTGATGGTGAAGGTGCCGTGCCACAAGAGCACGGTCGACACGAAGAAGCCCCACACCAGAAGCGGCCAGCCGCCAATGAGCTGGAGCGCCACCGCCAGCACCACCGGCGGAACCAGGTGCCACTTGTTGAGCCAGCGCAGCTCCGGGTAGGCGGCGAAGTCCTTGATGCGATCGAACTTGGTCTCGTCGTACTGGCGCGACAAGATCCAGCCGACGTGCGCCCACACGACGCCCTTCTGGCGCGGCGAATGGATGTCGTCCGGCTGATCGGAATACTTATGATGATCTCGATGATGTCCCGCCCACCACAAGACACCCTTCTGCGCGCACGTGGTGCCGCCGAGCGCCAGGACGAACTGGAACCAACGGCTCGTCTTGTACGCGCGGTGCGAGAAGTAGCGGTGGTAGCCGGCGGTGACGAAGAACATGCGCACGTAGTAGAGCGCGATGGCGACGACGGGGTACCACCACTTGAAGCCGACGAGGAACACGCCGACGAGCGCGGCGACATGCGCGGCGAAGAACGGCAACGACGTGACCGGGTCGAACCGGTCGGGGACGTCGCGCGCGGCGGACGCGTTTGGCATAGTGTGAGTCTGAGGGCTGATTGTCACCGGGGTGTCATGGCGGCATCATCATCACGTAAATGGCGCAAGTGGCTGACGTAGCAAGGAAAATAGCGCCTTCGCCGCGCAAGTACGACAAGTATGCGGCCCAGATCCGCATGCTCGTGGTGCTCGTTCTGTGCTTCGCGGTAGCCCCGGCGGCGCTGCTCTTGACGGTCGGCGTGCTGGTGCTGGTATTCGGCCATCAGGCGCACGACTACGTCTTCGGCGTCCTCATCCTGTCGCTCGCGCTCACCTTCATCGCCGGCATCACGGCGACGGTAGTGTACGTGCGTCGCGGAACGTCGCTGGCCAAGCTGCAGGCGGAGTTCGTGCAAAAGGTGTCGCACGATCTGCGCACGCCGCTGACCAGCATCAAGATGTTCGTCGAGACGCTGCAGGGCGGGCGGCTCACCGATCGCGACAAGATCGACGAGTGTCTCGACGTCCTGGCGCGCGAGACCGATCGGCTCACCGCCATGGTCGAGCGGCTCCTCGAGTGGGCGCGCATGGAGGCGGGCAAGCGTGCCTACGACCCGGAGCTGGTCGCCGTCGACAAGGTGATCGACAGCGCGCTCGAGGGGCTCGAGGCGCTGGTCAAGCTCGGCGGCCTCGAGAGCATCACGCACGTCCATCGCGAGATCGCCGATCACCTGCCGAAGATCGACGTCGACCCGGAGGCGATGGCCGACGCGCTGCTCAACGTGATGTCCAACGCCGTGCGCTATTCGCCGGCGGGCAACAAGGAGGTGACCGTGCGCGCCTTCAAGCGCGAGCATGACGTGGTCATCACCATCACCGACAACGGCCCTGGCATTCCGCAGCACGAGCAGTCGCGCATCTTCGAAAAGTTCTACCGCGTCGTCGACCCGGCGCTGCCCGACGTCGACGGCACCGGTCTCGGGCTCGCCATGGTGCACCACATCGTGCGCGCCCATCGCGGCCGCATTACGGTACAAAGCGACGTGGGCAAAGGCGCTTCGTTCCATATCTTCCTGCCGGCGGTCGACTGATGGCCGAGACCGTGCTCATCGTCGAGGACGACCCGTCCATCTTGCGCGGCCTGCAGATGAACATCGGCCTCGAGGGGTTTCGCACGATCTGTGCGCACGACGGCGAGGAGGCGCTGGCGCTGGTGCGCTCGCACAATCCCGACGTCATCCTGCTCGACATGATGCTGCCCAAGATGGGTGGCATCGACGTCATCAAGCAGCTGCGCGTCGACGATCAAGACACTCCGATCATCGTGTTGTCGGCCAAGGATCAAGAGGGCGACAAGGTGCTGGCGCTCTCGCTCGGCGCCGACGACTACGTGACCAAGCCGTTCTCGGTCGCCGAGGTGGTGGCGCGCATCCGCGCGGCGCTCAGGCGGCGGCGGCGCGCCAAGACCTCGAACGGCGACGGCGGCGCGGCGCGCTTCGGCTCGGTCGAGCTGGATCTCTCGGGGCGGCGCATCCTCGTCGAGGGGGTCGAGGTCGACTCCACGGCGCGCGAGTTCGACCTCATCCGCTTCCTGCATTCGCACCCTGGCACCGTCTTTTCGCGCGAGCAGCTCATGCAACAGGTCTGGGGGCCCAACCACTTCGGCACCGTCCGCACCGTCGACAACTTCATCGCGCGGCTGCGCGCGAAGATCGAGGAAGACCCCGACGATCCCAAGCACATCGAGACGGTGCGCGGCGTGGGCTATCGCTTCAACCCCTGACCCATTACAATAGCCCGCATGTTTCAGTTCGAGCGCACGGAGCGGGAGGGCGTCACGGTGCTGACGCTCTCCGGCAATCTCGACGCCGCCACCGCAGGCGGTCTCAAGCAAGAGGTCATCGCGCTGTCCGAGCTCAAGACGACGCGCGTAGCGGTCGAGCTCTCCAAGATCACTCTCATCGACTCGACGGGCGTGGGGGTCCTCATCTCGCTGTTCAAGCGGACGCGGGCGCAGGGCGGGCAGGTGCACTTCGCCGGTCTCACCGGGCAGCCGAAGGAGATCTTTCGCCTGCTCCGGCTGGATCGGTCGCTCGACCTTCATCCGACGCTCGATGAAGCGCTGACGAAGCTGAAGGGCTGATCGACGACATGGCCTGGCTCGTCGCCGTCGAAGGCGATCTCGCGGGGCGTCGCTTCTCGCTCGATGCGCCATGCCTGGTCGGGCGTGGTCCCTACAATCACGTGGTGCTCGACGATACGCGCGTGTCGCGGCAGCACGCCAAGGTCTCGCCCGAGCCGGGCGGCCACGTCGTCTACGATCTCAACAGCGCCAACGGCACCTTCGTCAACGACGTGCAGGTCAAGCGGCAGAAGCTCACCACCAACGACGTGGTGCGCTTCGGGCCCTTCACCTTCAAGTTCGAGTCGGAGGCGCTCGATCGCACCGGCCCCATCAAGGTCGGCAAGTTCATGGAGGTGCACACCCTCGTCGGTGTCGACCCGCCATCGAAGATCATCGACTCGCTCGATGCGTCGCTGGCCTCGAGCCCGGGCGTGGCGCACGATCTCCAGGAGCTCGAAGACGCGGACCGCAAGCTGCGCACGCTCTACGCGTTCATGCAGTCGATCGCGACCACGCTCGAGCAGGGCGAGCTGTTCGAGCGCATCCTGAAGAACCTGCTCGACGTCTTTCCCGCGGCCGAGTCGGTGGCGGTCTATCTGCGCGATGCGACGTCGGGGATGATGGAGCCGCGCAAGGTGATGCGGCGCGACGCTGGGCCGCCGTCGCTGTCGACGCTGCCGGGGCTGTTTCACGAAGAGGTGGTGCAGAAGGGGCGCGCCATCTTGTCGGCGCCGCTGACGCCGAGCTCCAAGCACGCCGGCGGGCTGTCGATGCACGCGCCGATGATCTTCGGCACCGAGGTCAATGGCGTCCTGCACGTGCGCAGCGCCGATTCGTCGAAGGTAGCGTTCAACCAGAGCGATCTCGATCTGCTCACGGGGCTGGCGTCGCAGGCGGCCATGGCGCTGCAGAACGCGCGCATGCACGCCGAGTCGCTCAAGCAGCAGCGGCTGCAGCAGGATCTCTTGCTCGCCGAGCAGATCCAGAAGTCGTTCTTGCCGCAACAGCTGCCGTCGGTGGAGGGGATCGAGTTCGTCACCGACTACCGGCCGGCTTACTCCGTCGGCGGCGACTTCTACGATCTATTCTGGCTCGACCACGAGCGGGTGGGCGTCTTCATCGGCGACGTGTCGGGCAAGGGCGTCTCGGCGGCGCTCCTCATGGCGCGTATTTCGAGCGATCTACGCGTTGCGGCGCTGGCCGAGTCGTCGCCGGCGCGCGCCATCTCGCGCGTCAACCAGGCGGTGCTCGAGCGCAAGCAGCACGACATCTTCGTCACGGGCATCTACTTGACGCTCGACGTGAAGACCCGGCAGATGACGCTCGCCAACGCGGGCCACCTGCCGCCGTTCATCCGCCACAAGACGCGCGGAGAGCTCGAGCGCGTCGAGGGCGGCAGCGGCACCGCCATCGGCATCTTCGACGAGGCGATCTACGAGCAGACGGTGCTGCAGCTCGAGCCGGGCGACACGCTGGTGCTGTGCACCGACGGTGTGCTGGAAGCGACCGACGAGCTGGGCGAGCAGTTCGGGTTCGAGCGGCTCGAGCTGTCGCTCTCGTCGGGCAGCTCGCGCCCGAAGGACGTCGCCGAGCGGCTGCAGCGCGACGTGCGCGAGCATGTCGGCGACGCTGCGCAGTACGACGACCTGACGCTCATCGTCCTCGGGATCACCGGCGAGGCGCTCGCGCCCGGGCGCGCCCGTCGCCGCGACGAGCCGACGCAGACGGTGAAGAAAATCTAACAGCTGACAGTTGAAGTGGCGGTCAGGTTTTCCAGGCGGAGGCGAGACGCTCGCTGATCAGGTGGGCGAGGCCGTAGATCGATTCTTGGGGGTTGACGCCGAGCGAGGTCGGGAAGACGCTGCCGTCGACGACGTGCAGGTTCTCGAGCGTGTGGTGGCGTAGGTCGGTGGAGCGGACGACGGAGCTCTTGGGATCGTCGCCCATCTTGCAGCCGCCCATGACGTGCGCGGAGAAGAGCGGCAGCTTCATGACGTCGTAGTTTTCCGTCAGCCGATCGAGCTCTTTTTCGTTGCGGGCCAGGACGTGTGGGAACTCGCCAAAGCCAACTTCGGTGGCACCGGCGGCGAAGTTGATGCGCGCCAGCGTCTTGGCGCCGAAGAGCAGCGCCTTGCGCACCCGCAGCGGCACGACGTAGTCGATGACCGGCGCGCCCGACTCGCGGACGCTGATGGTGCCGCCCTCTTCGGACGGGTGGAAGCCGTCGATGGCGAGTGCCACGTGCGCGGCCAGATAGGGCAGCCGCTGCATGGCGCCGTGGTGCATCGCGCCGTAGCCGGGCGTCGCCACGGCCGCCAGCATCGGATGCATCGGTGCCGCCTCGTAGAAGAGGCCGACCTCGTCGCCGCGATCGGCGTGCGCGTGCGACGCCACCGACTGCGGCGCGCCGTAGTACGGCTCGACGGGATCTTTGTAGTGCGCCGCGGTCCCATGCACCGGATGCAAGAAGGTGCGGCGCCCGACCATGCCGCCGCCCAGGCCCGAGCGGATCAAGATCGCCGGCGTGCCGATGCCGCCGGCCGCCAGGATGAAGCGGCGCGCCTCGACGGTGATCTGCTTGCCCGAGACGTTGTAGCCGTCGTCGCCGATGACCGACGCGGCGACGCGTTTGACCGCGCCGCCCTCGACGACGAGCTTGTCGACGCGGCAGCGCGAGACGACGCGCGCGCCGCGCGCCACGGCGTCGGGCAGGTAGGTGACCAGCATCGACTGCTTGGCGTCGACGGGGCAGCCCATGCCGCAGTAGCCCGACTTCATGCAGCCCTTGACGTTGCGTCGCGTCGTCTCGACGGCGAGGCCGAGCGCTTTGCAGCCGTCGTAGAGCACGCGGTTGTTGCGGTTGGTCTCGTCGAGCGAGACCTGCTGGATGTTGAGCCGCCGCTCGACCTCGTCCCAGTGCGGGCCCAACTGCTCGACGGTGACGCCGCCGACCGCGTGCGCCGACCTCCAGTGCTCGTAGACGTGCGCGGGCGTGCGGAACGACGTGGTCCAGTTGACCACGGTGGTGCCGCCGACGGCGCGCCCCTGCAAGATGGTGACGCCGACGTCCTTCGTCGCGCGCGCGCCCGCCTCCTGATAGAGCATCGGGTAGTTGATGTCCTCGCGCATCTTGAAGTCGGCGCGGGTGTGGTGGCCACCCTCCTCGAGGACCAGGACGTCGAAGCCGGCGCTGGCCAGCTGCGACGCCGACACCGCGCCGCCCGCGCCGGAGCCGATGATGACGACGTCCGCTTTGAGCGTGGCGCCGTCGGCCAGCGTACCGGCGTCGACGAACGCGCCCGGCTTGTGCAGCGCGATCGCTTGGCTCACGACGGGATCCCGATCTGCGGCGGGCCCGGATAGCCGACGTCGGCCCACGCCTCGGGGGCCGCGTAGTGCGCCGCCTGCGTCAGCTTGCGCAAGACGCCGTAGCCGGAGCGGCGGATCAAGAGGCTCGAGCGCTGCCAGTGGGCCAGCACGTCGTCTTGCGCCGCCGGGGACAGATGCGTGAAGGGACGCGCGCGCCCGTCGAGGACCAGGCCGGCGAGCGCGTTCTCCAGCAGCAAGAGGAGCTTGCCGAAGTCGGCGCGCGCCTCGGGGGCGCCGAGCGCCAGCTGCGCGTCGATGCGATGCGCGATCTCGATCGGGTCGGCCTTGGGCGCCCCCACCATGCGCGCAGCGACGGCGGCGAGGATGGCGAAGTGGCGCTCGTCGATCGCGCGTAACCCGCGCCGCGGCTTGCGACTCCGATCGGTGGGCCAGCTGGCGAGCCCGATCGAGCTGCCGACCGCGAGGAGCAGGCCCCCCCACAGGCCGCGGCGGATAAAGGTCCGACGGTTCATCCAGGTGGTATCATACCGGACAGTACAGGGGGACCCATGCGAAAGATGCTTGGCCTTGGCTTGATGCTCCTCGTCGGCGGTTGCGGCAGCTCGCAGCCCGGTCCATCGGGCGACGGCGGCGGCGGCAACCCGCACAACTGGCTCGCGGGCGGGCACGGCACGCTGGCCCAGTCGAGCGACGGGGTTCACTACACGCTCGGCTCGTCGGCCGGCAGCAACGCCGACCTGTATGCGCTCTATTGCGTCGGGCGCGACGTCGGCTGGGCGGCCGGGGACCAGGGCACCTTCTTGTCGACCGTTGACGGCGGAGCGACCTGGGCGGCGCAGGCCTCTGGCGTCGAGGTGGCGCTCCGGGCCATCGCGTTCGCCGATCCGTCGCTGGGCATCGTCGTCGGTGACGCCGGCACGGTGCTGCGCTCGACCGACGGCGGCGCGCACCTCTCGGCGGTCGCCTTGCCCGCAGTCTTCGACGGCACCGCGTTCCGCGCGGCCGCCATCGCGCGCGATCGCTCGCTCGCCTGGATCGCCGGAGACGACGTCGTCTTGCGCTCGACCGACGGCGGCCAGCACTTCGCCACGGTCGCGGGGCTGCCGGCGCTTCGCTGGAGCGGTATCAAGTTCGCCGCCGACGCGCAGCACGGCGTCCTCGTCGGTGAGGCGGGCGCGACCTGGGTCACCAGCGACGGCGGCCTGACCTGGAGCGCCGCGACGACCGCGCCCGCCGATCTGCGCAGCGTCTCGATCACCGGCGACGGTACGCGCATCGTCGCGGTCGGCGCCGCCGGCCTGGTGTGGCGCTCCGTCGACGGCGGCGCGACCTTCGCCAAGGTCCAGACCGCGGGCGCCGATCTCCTGGCGGTCGGCTTCATGGAGGAGCTGCCGGCCCAGGGCTGGGCCGTCGGCGTGAGCGGCACCATCGTGCACACGTCGAACGGCGGCGCGAATTGGGAGAAGCTCGAAGCGCCGCTCGTCGTCGACTACGCCGCCATCGAAGACTTCAACTAGCGCTTCGCTTCACTCCGCTTCACAGACCGTAGGTCGCGATGATGCGCAGCGCTTCGGCGACGCTCCACGCTTGCGCCGGGCAGCCGCGCGCCTCGTGCGGCGGCTCGCCGTCGAAGATCTCGGCGAGCTGTCCGACGCCGGGGCCGGCCAGGTGCGCGCGCAGCCCGTCGAGCAGCCCGGCCGGCACGCGCCCGCGCACGCGATGACACGCGTCGGCGTAGATGCCGAGCAGGAAGGGCCAGATGGTGCCCTGGTGATAGGCGCCGTCGCGCGCGCGCACGTCGCCGGCGGAGCGGCCGCGATAGCCCTCGTCGCGCGCCCGCGTGCGTAGCCCCACCGGCGTCACCAGCTCGCGTTCGCAGACTGCCAGCACCCGCTCGGCGCGCTCGGCGTCGATGAGCGGCGCGGTCAGCCCGAGCGCATAGAGCTGATTGGGGCGCAGCGTCGAATCGCGGCGCGGCCCGTCGACGACGTCGTAGAGCCAGCCGTGCTGCTCGTCCCAGAAGGTCGCCGCGAACGAGCTGCGCGCCCAGGCCGCCCGCTCCTGCAGCTCGCGCGCGTACTCCACGTCGTCGGTAGTGAAGAGTCGCGCGCCGGCCTCGAGCGCCGCGACCCACAGCGCCTGGATCTCGACGGGCTTGCCCTGCCGCGGCGTCACGACCCAGTCGCCGACCTTGGCGTCCATCCAGGTCAGCGCGCAGCCGGCGGCGGCGGCGTGCACCAGGCCGTCGTCGTCGACGCCGATGCCGAGCTGCGTGCCGTCGAGATAGCCGTCGATGATCGCGCGCACCGCCGGCAACAGGCGCGCCACCGTCGCCGCGTCCTCGTCACCGAGCGGCCCCTTGCACGCCTTGACCCACCGGTCGGCGGCGACGACGTACCACAACGGCGCGTCGACGCTGTTGTACTCGAGCGCTCCCGGCCCGTCGGGGAAGCGGTTGGGAATGAGGCCGCCCTGCACATGCGGCGCCCACGCCAACAGGAGCTCGCGCCCGAGCTGCATCCAGCCCGTCGCCAGCGACAGCCCCGGCAGCGCGATGAAGGTGTCGCGCCCCCAATCGGTGAACCACGGATAGCCGGCGACGATGGTGCGGTGCTCGCCGCGACGCACGACGAACTTCTCGGCCGCCAGCCGCAGCGTGTGCTCCACGTCGCTGTTGGCGCCCGCCGACAGCGCCGACCGCCGCTCACGCTCGGCGTGGCGCAGCTCCGACACGCGCAGCGCCTCGCCCGGCGGCTCCAGCGAAAAGATGACGACCGCGTCGGTGTCGGTGACGAGATCGAGCTGCACCTCCCCTGGCGTGAAGAGATCTTCGTCGAACTCGAGGCCACGTTCGCGCTCTGCCGGGTACTCGAAGTGCCGATACCAATCCGGCTTCGCCAGGAACATGCCGTTGTGGTGCAGGTAGGTCGCCGGCACCTCGGGATAGGGGCGCAGCACCACCAGCCCCTCGCCCGCCTCGCTGTGGCGCTCGAGGCGATCGTTCTCGTGGTGCAACCCGTGGTAGTCGCGCCCCGAGATCATCGGCTTGACGAACAGCCGCGCCCGCCCGCTCCCCGCCGACTCGACGAGCCGCCAGGTCACCACGGTCATCTGCCGGCCGTGCGGCATGAAGATCGATCGCTCGATGACCGTGCCGCCGATGCGCATGGTCCAGATCGGCCACGGATCGAGCCGAAACCCGATGATCGCGCGATAGCCTTCCGGGTGGACCACGCCCGGATAGAAGTTGGTCGACAGCTCGAAGGCGCTGCCGTCGACGACGACGGTTTCGGCGAGGCTGTTGACCAACACCATGCGCGACGACGGTGGCCGCGTCGCCGCGCACAGGATTGCGTGATAGCGCCGCGTCGCCGCGCCCGAGATGGTGCCCATGGCGAAGCTTCCGAGCCCATTGGTCTCCAGCCATTCGCGGCGGCTTCCCGCCTCGAGGTCGCTGGCAATGGCGCTTGGAACGATGAGCGCCCCTGTCACTTGGTGCAGAGAGGGCCGGAGCAGATCGCGCGCTTCGGAAAGTTACCGCTGGTGGCGTCGTTCCAACGTGCCGGGAGCAGGCCGCCGTTCGCTTGCGCCTGCGTGCGCAGGATGGCGCCGAGCGTCTCGTAGTCCTTGACCTCGGTGCCGTTGCCGCGCTTCAAGATGGCCTCTTCGAGCGTGGAGAAGAGCGCGCCGGTGCCGTCGGGCTTCTTGAGCTTGATGCCGAACGACGTGGCGAACTGCGCGACGTAGAGGTTGGTCACGACGGTGATGAACGAGATCGGCGAGTCGATGAAGCCGCCGTTGGCCACGTCGAAGGCGACGTGATCGAACACGTCGGGCTTGGAGTGATCGGTGGCGAAGGTGATCTTGGTGACACGGCCGTTGGTCGGATCGAGCGGGTTGCCGGCCGTGTTGAAGGGCGGGCGGCTGGTGTCGAACTCGTACTTGGCGCCGCCCAGCACCATGAAGTATCCGGTCAGATCCTGCGACGAGTACGAAGCCGACGCCGAGGCTTCGAGCGCCGCCTTGAGCTCGCCGAGGAGCAGCGACGCGCGCAAGATCGGATAGCCGATGCTGCCGTTGCCACTCGAGATCCCGAGCGGCAGCACGCGGAAGACGTCGCCGAAGCTGATCTGGCCCGTCTTGCCCTTCGGCAGATCGCCGCGGATGACGCCGGCCACCTGCACCGCGACGTCGGTCGTGCCGGTGGCGTACTGATCGGCCGCGGCGAGCATGCCGTCGGCGCTCAACACCTGCACCGACGTCTCCTTGCGGATGCTGGCGCCGCCGGCGAGGTCGAACGAGGTGGTGGCGAGCGGATAGAAGTAGAGGTCGCCGACCTTGGAGGCGTCGTCGTTGACGCCCATCCCGAGCAAATTCGTCAGCGCGTTCTCGAGGTACGACTTGCCGTTGGCGAGCTTGGTCGACTCGAGGCCGGCGATGACGTCGCTGATCTTGGCAAAGATGGTCGCATCCGCCGCCGTCGAATCGTCGACGTTGAGCAGCGTGGTGTTGGCCTGGTCCCAATGGACGCCGCTACCGTCGACGGTGAGGGTGATCTTGCCGAGGAGCTCGCCGAACGAGCCGGCCTCCTGGACCACGACCTGCTTGCCGCTGACGGCGTTGGTGACGGCGAACGCCTTGGTCACGGTGTGCGTATGCGCGCTGACGACCACGTCGAGGCCGTTGACCTTCTGCGCCAGGAGGTAGTCCTCGCCGGTCTCGGGCGCCTGCGGATCGACCCCGGAGTGGCTGAGCGCGACGACCACGTCGCACTTCTCGACGTTGCGCAGCGTATCGACGACCGGCTGCACGTCATCGACGATCTGCGTCAGCACGCCGGCGCGATTGGTCTCGACGCCGCCCGCCGGAATCGAGAAGGTGATGGGCGCCTTCACCGTCGCGAACTGCGCGGCGTCTGCGCCCATGACTCCGACGAAGCCGACCTTGAGGCCGTTCGTCGCCGTCACGACCCAATAGCGATGCGCCGGTTTGCTCGCGTCCTTGCCCGTCTCGTCGAACAGCGCGGCCAGGTCGTCGTCGCCGGCGTCCGTCGCCGAGAAGTGGATGTTCGTCGACACCGTCGGCACGGCACCGCCGTTGGCCTGCGCGGCCATCTCGGCCTGCGCCAGCCCCTTGGGCCCGAAGTCGAACTCGTGGTTGCCCCACGCGGTCACGTCGTAGCCGAGCTGCTTCATGATGGTGAAATCGGGCGCCGCGGTCGGCTGCGCGACCTGGGTCAAGGTGCCCATGCTGTTGTCGCCGCCCGAGACGGTGAGCGAGGCGGCGTTCGCACCGAGCGCCGAAACCTTGGCGCGCTCCTGCGTGAGCAGCGTCATCCGTCGCGCGGCGCCACCCTTGATGGTGCCGCTACCTGTCGATGGCGTGGGAAAGTCGTCCTGCTCGGGCTGGAACCCGAGGAGGTGCGAATGCTCGTCGTTGGTGTGCAAGAGCACCAACGTCCGGGTCGGTTTGGCGGAATCGTTGCCACAGCCGGCGACGAGCGCGAAGGCGACAAAGGGGATGGCTAGTCTACGCATTCCCTGATTTTGTCACGGTCGCCGCCTCTCGGCTAGGGGCTCGCTTGCCGGGCAGCCAGGCGACGCCGGTACGCAGCATGCATTGAATCGAACCAATCATCACTGGAGGAATCGATAATGGGTGAGATCATCGACAAGCTGAAGGGCAAGGCCAAGCAGGTCGAGGGCGATATCACGGGCGATCGCGAGCGTCACGCCGAGGGCCGCGTGGACGAGGCGAAGGGCAAGGCCAAGGGCGCCTTCGAAGAGATCAAGCAGGACGTCAAGGACGCCTTCAAGAAGTAGCGTTCGACATCGACCCTGGGTGGGGTGCGGCCGCCGGCGCTTTATCCGCGTCGGCGGCCGTGTTATTTTCGCCGGCCTCATGGCCGACAAAAAGGGTTTCGGATCCACGGTGCTGGGTTGGTTCGTCGTCCGCGAGGGTGAGGAAGGCGAGCACAAGAGGGAGTCTGCCGACGAGCTCATCGCCAAATACGCCAACGAAGGGCCGACGCCGCCTGCGCCGCCGGAGATCCAGATGTCGGGGGAGCTGCCCAAGATGCAGGGCGGCAACGTCGACTTCCCCGCGGTCTATCGCGCCGCCGGCATCGACGACGCCGAGCAGGGGCGCATCGACAAGGCGACGCAGCTGCTCAAGACCCTGCCGGCGGAGACGCCCAAGGACGTCAAGAAGCAGATCGTCGAGGCGTCGCTCAAGGCGTTCGGCTACCCGGTCGAGCAGATCATCGAGGCCGGCGCGCAGGAGATCCAGGCGCTCGAGGTCTATATTCAATCGGGTCAGCGCGAGACGCAGACCTTGCTGTCGGAGTCGCAAAAGCGCATGACCGATCTGGAGTCCGAGATCGCGCGCATTAAAAAGGTCATGGAAGAGCAGGTGGCGGCGCAGTATGCGCTGACGCAGGCGTGCAACGGCCAAAAGCTCAAGGTCCAAGAGGTCCTGGAGTTCTTCGGGCAGGAAGCCGT